>CAZWAF010000007.1:0-27407 GCA_964631795.1 uncultured Flavobacterium sp.
ACTCGCGACAACCAGCTTGGAAGGCTGGAGCTCTACCAACTGAGCTACTTCCGCATTTGATGATTCTTTGAAAACTTTCATCTAAAGTTTTGGAGCGGAAGACGAGGCTCGAACTCGCGACAACCAGCTTGGAAGGCTGGAGCTCTACCAACTGAGCTACTTCCGCAGTATTGTGGTGCAAATATAATATCAAATTTCTTTTATTTGCAAATGTTTTTTAGAAAAAAAATAAATGGTTTTGTTTTTGGATTTTTTGTAAAGTTTAAACAGTTCATTATTAGTTAAATGCAGTTTTGAATGTTTTTATTGTAGAAATAAATAATGCACATTATATATTCCCGGAATCTGCATTAGAACTAAAAATATAATTTAAACCACAAATTCCACGGATTAATTTGTGAAATCAATTACACAAACTACAATTTACCTGCATAGATTTACTTCGTCAGTTAGCTTCGTTCGGATTGTGGTTGATTTTAAAATTATTGTTCACACGATTAGGATATTTATCCGGCTTCGGCTCATTTATGGGATATTTTAGGTTTGTTATTTAATACAAACCAGTTGGTCAGTATTTTTAGATTGTAATGATGGATGATAAATGAAAAGACAGGATTTGTTTTTGATAATATTAATAATGTTGGCAGATAAATTTTTGGGCAATGCAGGGCAACCTTGACTTCGGCCTAGTCGATTTGTTTTTTGGACATATTCTTCCGAAACATAATCAGAAGCATGAACAACTACTCCGCGGGTTCTGGCGTTATCGTTCAATCCTTTTTCAATTCCGTCCAATTTCAAGGATAGTCCGTGTTTTCCTTTGTAGGTTTCTCCTGTAAGGTAGAAACCCAGACTGCTTTTGTGGGAATCTCTTTGATTTGAAAAGTCATTGGCAAATTCTTCTCCGGAGTTTTTTCCGTGAGCAACCAATGAATGGAATAAAACTATATTTTTTGTGAGGTCAATTACCCAAAGTCTTTTGTCTTTTGATGAAAGACTAAAGTCTATAATAGTTAAAATATCTTTATGAATTAATCCTTGTGATTTTAGATTAAAGAATCCTTCTAAGGCTATTGCGAAACTTTCTTTTTGTGGTAGTTCAAAATTGTTTGGGTTTAGATTTGTATAAATGAAATCCATACCGGATTCATTTTTTTTAGCTTTACTAATTGAATTAGTTCTTTTTTTAATAATATGGCTGTTGAGTGGAGTAAAGGCAAAAAGAGAAAAAACGAATATAGTTGAAATCGATTTGGATACCAGTTTTTTTAATGTCATGCTGTAATCTTTTAGGTTTAACTATTTGGTAATGTGTTTCTTGTGTTTTTTGACTTGGCAAATTTAATGCCAAAAAAAATCCCAAACCTAAAATAGATTTGGGATTGATGTTTCCGGGAAGTATTTTTTAAAACTCGTTATTGTTTTTAAAAACTTCCTGATTTACTTCGTCTATATAAGTAAGTACTTCTTCTTTTCCGATTCCTTCGGTAGATGAGGTGACAAAATATTGCGGCATTTCGGCCCAATTGTTGGCAAACATTTGTTTTTTGTATGCGGCAACGTGAGAATCTATTTTTACTTTGCTGATTTTGTCGGCTTTGGTAAAAATAATGCAGAACGGAATTTCGCTTTCTCCCATATAATTCATGAATTCAATATCGATTTTTTGTGCTTCGTGACGGATGTCTATCAATACAAAGGCGCAAACCAATTGTTCCCGTCTTTCAAAATAATCGGTAATGAATTGTTGAAAAACCGATTTGGTTTTTTTTGAAACTTTGGCATAACCATAACCGGGCAAATCAACCAAAAACCAATTGTTGTTGATTTTAAAATGGTTGATTAACTGTGTTTTTCCGGGTCTTCCCGAAGTTTTGGCCAAGTTTTTATGATTGGTCAACATGTTTATCAAAGACGATTTTCCAACATTGGAACGGCCAATAAAAGCATATTCCGGCAAGAAATCCTTAGGACATTTATCTACTTCTGAATTGCTTATTATGAATTCTGCGGTGTTGATTTTCATCTGTTGATGTTTGTTTTTGAATTGTAAATTGTTTTGTAATGTTACAAGTTGTTCTTTTCCAGCCATCCGGCCATGATTTGATTGAATTCATCCGGATGTTCCATCATGGCAGCGTGTCCGCATTTGTCAATCCAATACAAGCTTGAATTTGGCAATAAAGTATTGAATTCTTCAGCGACTTCCGGTGGAGTAACCTGGTCGTTTTTTCCCCAAATAATGCAGGTTGGAATGTGCATTTTTGGTAAATCTTTTGCCATATTATGACGGATGGCACTTTTTGCAATTGTAAGTGTTTTGATAAGTTTGATTCTGTCATTTGCCATTGCATAGACTTCGTCAATAATTTCTTTGGTTGCAATTTTTGGATCGTAGAAAACAGCTTCGGCTTTTTTCTGAATATAATCATAATCTCCGCGGCGTGGGTAGCTGTCTCCCATGGCACTTTCATAAAGACCGGAACTTCCGGTTATGATAAGTCCTAACATTTTTTCGGGATACATTTTGGCGTGGTACAAAGCAATGTGTCCGCCAAGTGAATTTCCAAGAAGAATTACTCTTTCAAATCCTTTGTAATCGATAAAATCTTTTAGGTATTTAGCAAAGGCTTTGACGTTTGTTTTTAGTATGTTTTGTGTATAAATAGGTAATTCAGGAATTACCACTTTGTAACCTTTTGAAGGAAAAAAATTGGCTACTCCTTCAAAATTACTCAAACCTCCCATTAATCCGTGAAGAATTATGATTGGAGTTCCTTCTCCGGCTTCAAAATACTTGTATTTTCCTTCTTTTGTTAACTCGTTTTCCATTCTGTTTTTTGACATTTCAAATTCCGACAAATATATGATTTTATCGCAAAAATTTTAAAAGTTGCTGTTTTTATCTTTTGTGGTTTTTGAAAATAGTTTTTGTTGGGAAATAGAGGTTTAAGAACGTGAATGTTGTTAAAGAATTTTTATGAGGTTTAATTATTCTATGTTTTTAGATAAAATAATGTGTGATTTTCTCAAATTTAGACGAATGCTTAAAAAATCAATAAAAAACTTAATTGATCGCGGTGTGTTGCTTTTAAGTGTTTAAAGATTAAAATGTTAAAACTTATTAACAAAGTGGTAGAAAGTGGTAAGAAGTGGTATTTATTTCTCTATATTTGCCTTTGAATCATGAAAATTGTAACTCATTGAAAACCATAATCGGGACATACGAATGTAAAGCAGATGCCAAAGGCAGATTGCTTTTGCCGGCTCCATTGAAGAAGCAGCTTGCTACTTCTTTGCAGGATGGTTTCGTTTTGAAACGTTCGGTTTTTGATAAATGTATTGAGTTGTGGCCGATGGCTGAGTGGGAGTTGATGATGGTGAAGATTAATAAGCTTAATCGTTTTAATAAAAAACACAATGATTTTATCAGAAAATTCACCGCGGGAGTTAAGCCAATCGAAATTGATGATTTGGGAAGAGTGTTGTTGCCGAAGGATTTGATGAATTATGGAGAGATTACTAAAGATGTAGTGTTTTCTTCTAAAGTGAATATAGTTGAGATTTGGGATAAAGATTTGTATGAAAAATCAATTTCTTATGAAGATGATGATTTTGCAAATTTAGCCGAAGAAGTAATGGGGAATTTAAATGACGACGAAAATGGAATATCATAATCCGGTTTTATTGAAAGAAACAGTTGATGGTTTAAATATTAAACCTGACGGGGTTTATGTAGATGTGACTTTTGGTGGAGGTGGTCATTCGAGAGAGATTCTTAGCAGATTGGGGCCGGAAGGGAAATTGTTTGCTTTTGATCAGGATGAAGATGCTTTGGCAAATGCTATATCAGACGAAAGATTTACATTAATAAATGAGAATTTCAGATTCATCAAAAGATTTTTGAGATTTTATGGTGTGAAAAGTGTTGATGGAATTTTGGCCGATTTAGGGGTTTCTTCTCATCAGTTTGATGTTCCTGAAAGAGGTTTCTCTACTCGATTTGATGCCGATTTGGATATGAGAATGAGTCAGAAAAATGATTTGAATGCTTATAAAGTGGTCAATGAATATGATGATGCAAATTTAAGAAGAGTATTCTATGATTATGGTGAATTGAAAAATGCACCTGCTCTGGCAAGAACAATTGTGGAAGCTAGAGAAGATGCGCCGATTAGTACTACTGATGAACTAAAAGAAGTATTAGCGAAATATTTGCCTGAAAGAGTTAAAAATAAAATTTTGGCTCAGATTTATCAGGCGATTCGAATAGAAGTAAATCAGGAAATGGATGTTTTGAAAGAATTTTTAGAACAATCATTGGAAATTTTGAAACCGGAAGGAAGATTAAGTGTGATTTCGTATCATTCATTGGAAGATCGTTTGGTAAAAAGATTCATCAAAAACGGAATGTTTGAAGGAGAACCAGAAAGAGATTTCTTTGGGAATTTTTCGGTTCCTTTTAAAACGGTAGGGAAATTAATTGTTCCGACTCCGGAAGAAATTAAAATAAATAACAGAGCTCGTAGTGCTAAGTTAAGAATTGCAGAAAAGCGATAAAGTTCTATGAAAAACGGGATTTACGGTATTTTAAAAGCAAGATTTCTTGTCGATGAAGACGCTAATAAAAATTGGCGTTTTATTCTTTTTATCATAGGTCTGGCTATTGTTATGATTTGGAATACCAACAGATATGAGCAAAAGATTTTCAGAATAGCCGAATTGACTATTGAAGTTAAGGAATTGCGTTCTGAGTTTGTTGACAGACGTTCTGAATTAATGGAATTGAAACTGGAATCGACTATAGAAAAGAAAATGAAGAATTATGGAATTAATCCTTCAACGGTTCCTCCAAAAAAGATAATGGTTAAAGCCGAAGAAAACAAAGGTTTTTTTGAAAAAATATGGAAGTAGAGAACAAAACGGTAACATTCAGGATTTATCTGGTTGCGTTTGTTATTTTATTCATGGCAATCGCAATTGTTGTTAAGCTCACCAATATTCAATGGGTTGAGGGCGACTATTATCGCGGATTGGCTAAAGAAAAAACGGTCAAAAGTTTTGTGATTCCGGCAAATAAAGGAAATATTTATTCGGCTGACGGAAGTTTACTGGCAACATCAATTCCGAATTATAAAATAAGATTTGATGCAGTAGCACCAAAAAAGCAGGATTTTAATGAGAATGTAGATGCTTTGGCTGATTCGCTTTCTGTTTTGTTGAAAAAACCAAGTAGTTTTTATCGATCTGAATTGAAACGGGCAAGAAGAAACCAAAACAGATATTATTTGGTTGCCAAAGATTTGAGTTTTACTCAATATATGAAAATCAAAAAGTTTCCTTTATTTAATTTGGGAGCTTACAAAGGAGGAATGATTACCGAACAACAAACAGTAAGAGAACATCCGATTGGGGGAATTGCTCAGAGAACTATTGGTTATTCGCGAATTGACGAGCACGGAAGACTTAGAGAAGCCGGAATTGAAGGAGCTTTCAGTAAATATTTGAACGGTAAAGACGGTCGGATTTTAAAACAAAAAATAGCAAAAGGTCAATGGAAACCTTTGCGCGATGATAATGAAGTAGAGCCAAGAGACGGTTATGATGTGGTTTCGACGATTGATGTTTACATTCAGGATATTGCGCACCATGCATTGTTGAAACAATTGGAAAGTTATGAAGCCGACCACGGTTGTGTGGTAGTAATGGAAACGAAAACCGGAGAGGTAAAAGCTATTTCGAATTTAGGAAGAGATTCTCAGGGAAATTATTACGAGAAGCTGAATTATGCTGTTGGAGAATCGCATGAGCCCGGATCTACTTTCAAATTGATGGATTTGATTGCGCTTTTGGATGATGAATTAGTTGATACTTCGGCTGTTTTTAACAGTTTTAACGGTAAAATTGTTTACAGGGGTAAGAAAGTAGCAGATTCTCATGAAGGAGGTTATGGGGAAATATCATTGGCAAGAGGATTCGAGGTTTCTTCAAACACGGTAATGGTTCAGGCAGTTTATGATAATTACAAAAATAATCCGCAGAAATTCGTTGACAGAATTAATAGTTACGGATTGAACAAACCACTTGGATTGCCATTTACAGGAGAAGGAAAACCTTATATTCCGCAGAGAACAGACAAAGGTTGGTCTGCAATTTCGCTTCCCTGGATGGCTTTTGGATATGGAGTTTCGGTCACGCCTTTGCAAACTCTGGCATTATATAATGCTGTTGCCAATAACGGGGAAATGATAAAACCCATTTTTGTCAAAGAAATAAAAGAATGGAATAAGACTATAAAACAATACAATAAGGAAGTTATCAATCCGAAAATATGCTCTGATGAAACGATTTTGAAAGTGAGAACCGTTTTGGAAAATGTGGTAAAAAGAGGAACCGGAAAAGCATTGTATTCAAAAGATTTTTCCATGGCCGGAAAAACAGGAACTGCTCAGGTAAATTATGCTAAAGACGGAGGTTCCGGAAAATATTATGCCTCATCTTTTGTGGGGTATTTTCCTGCCGATGAACCAAAATATTCCTGTATAGTTGTGGTTCATAAGCCAAGTACAGTCAATAATAATTATTATGGTGCCGATGTTGCCGGGCCGGTTTTTAAGAGAATTGCCCAAAAGATTTTTACAGATACACCTTCAACAAATGAGGTAAAAAATCTTCAGAAGAAAAACAAGATACAGGAAAGTAATTATAACCAATATTACGCTCAGATTGAAAGAAGAAACGGATTGGTTCCGAATGTAAAAGGACTGGCAGGAATGGATGCCGTAGCATTATTAGAAAATTTAGGTTTAAAAGTAAAAGTGAGAGGAATTGGAAAAGTCAAAAAACAATCTCTCAATGTGGGTGAAAAAATTTCGAAAGGTAAAACCATTTTATTAGAATTATCGTGATTATACTTAAAGACATATTGTACAAAGTGGCCATCGAATCTGTAAAAGGTTCTACCGATTTGGCTATAAAATCAATTGATTTTGATTCAAGAAAAATCGAGAATCAGGATCTTTTTGTGGCTATTCGCGGTACTTTGGCCGATGGTCATAATTATATAGAAAAAGCAATCAGCCTTGGTGCCGTTGCTGTTGTTTGCGAAGTTTTGCCCGAAAATATGAATTCTGCGGTAACGTATGTTCAGGTAGCAGATACCAATAAAGCTTTGGCTTATTTGGCAGCCAATTTTTATGGAAATCCGTCAAATGAGTTGAAATTAGTTGGAATTACAGGTACAAACGGGAAAACCACCATTGCAACATTGCTTTATCAACTGTTTAAAAAAGCAGGTTTCAAAACCGGATTACTTTCGACAGTAAAGAATATGATCGATGATGTAGAGTACAAAGCGACTCACACTACTCCGGATTCTCTTTCTATAAATAAATATTTGAGAGAGATGGTAAATGCAGGAGTGACTCATTGTTTTATGGAAGTAAGTTCTCACGGGATTCATCAAAAACGTACGGAAGGATTGCATTTTGTAGGTGGAATTTTCACCAATTTGTCGCACGATCATTTAGATTATCACGCTTCTTTTGCGGAATACAGAGATGTTAAAAAATCATTTTTTGACAGTTTAGAGAAATCAGCTTTTGTTTTATCAAATATTGATGATAAAAACGGAATGGTAATGATGCAAAACACCAAAGCCAGAAAGTTGACTTATGCTTTAAAATCGTATGCTGATTATAAAGGTCAGATTCTTGAAAATCAATTATCCGGATTGTTATTGAAAATCAATAATAACGAAGTTTGGACTCGTTTGATAGGTGCTTTCAACGGTTATAATGCTTTGGCAATCTACGGAACAGCGGTTGAATTGGGAATGGAATCTCTTGAGGTTTTAAGAATATTATCTGAATTAGAAAGTGTTTCCGGAAGATTTCAGTTTATAGTTTCAGAGCAAAATATTACAGCAATTGTTGATTATGCCCATACTCCCGATGCTCTTGAAAATGTTTTGAATACTATTAACGAAATCAGAACCAAAAACGAACAATTGATTACGGTTTTAGGTTGTGGTGGAGACAGAGATAAAGAGAAACGCCCAATGATGGCAAACATTGCTTCAAGTTTGAGCGATAAGATTATTCTGACTTCAGATAATCCGAGATCGGAAGATCCGGATATGATTATTTCTGAAATGGAAACAGGGGTAGAACCTCATAATCAAAGAAAAACAATTTCTATTTCCGACAGAAAACAGGCTATTAAAACCGCTTGTCAATTAGCAAATTATAATGATATTATTTTAATTGCCGGAAAGGGACACGAAACATATCAGGAAATTAAAGGGGTACGTCATCATTTTGACGATATGGAAATAGTAAAAGAACTTTTAGAACAACTCAAAAAATAGGAAATCATGTTGTATTATTTATTTGATTATTTACACAAGAATTTGAGTATGCCGGGAGCTGGAGTATTTCAGTATATCTCTTTCAGATCTGCTTTTGCAATCATTCTGTCCCTTTCTATCTCTACCATTTTTGGGAAAAAGATTATTAATTTCCTTAGAAGGCAACAAATTGGAGAAACGGTAAGAGAACTTGGTTTGGCAGGTCAAAATGAAAAAGCCGGAACTCCAACTATGGGAGGTTTAATCATCATAATAGCAACTTTGATTCCTGTATTGCTTCTTGCTAAACTTGATAATATCTATGTAATACTTTTGATTGTTGCTACTTTGTGGATGGGAACCATTGGTTTTATTGATGATTATATTAAAATATTCAAGAAAGATAAAGAAGGTCTGAAAGGTATTTTTAAAGTTTTCGGTCAGGTTGGACTTGGTTTAATCGTGGGTTCGGTTTTGTACTTACACCCGGGTGTAACGGTGAGAAAAGACACAGCTAAGTCGGTTGTTTATTCAACAACTTCTCAAAACGAAATTAAGCCAATGATTTTGGAAGAAAAATCGACAGCAACTACAATTCCTTTTTTCAAAAACAATGAATTTGATTATGCCGAATTATTGTCTTGGGCCGGTGACGGATATGAAAAATGGGCTTGGTTGGTGTTTATCCCAATTGTAATTTTCATTATTACAGCCGTTTCAAACGGAGCTAATTTAACCGATGGTATTGATGGTTTGGCCGCCGGGACTTCCGCAATTTCGGTATTTTCACTGGGTATTTTTACTTTTATTTCGGGTAATATTATGTTGTCGAATTATTTGAATGTAATGTACATTCCGCATTCTGGAGAAATGACGGTTTTTATTATGGCATTTGTGGGAGCATTAGTCGGATTTTTATGGTATAATTCATATCCGGCTTCGGTTTTTATGGGAGATACCGGAAGTTTAACAATTGGAGGAATCATTGCTGTTTTGGCAATTTCGGTAAGAAAAGAAATGCTTGTGCCTTTATTGTGCGGAATATTTTTAGTAGAAAATTTTTCGGTGGTACTTCAGGTGAGTTATTTCAAATACACTAAAAAACGTTTTGGAGAAGGAAGAAGAATCTTTTTGATGTCGCCACTTCATCACCATTATCAGAAAAAAGGGTATCACGAAAGTAAGATTGTAACCCGTTTTTGGATTGTAGGAATTTTATTAGCAATTCTTTCAATTGTAACTCTAAAATTAAGATAGGATGAAAAGACTGGTAGTTTTAGGCGGAGGTGAGAGCGGAATAGGGACAGCCATACTTGGCAAGAAAAAAGGATATGATGTTTTTGTTTCCGATTTTGGAAAGATAAAGGAGAATTACAAAGAAGTTCTTTTAATTAATGATATAAAATGGGAAGACGAGCAGCATACAGAAAGTTTGATTCTGAATGCCGATGTAGTCATGAAAAGTCCGGGAATTCCGGATAAATCTTCCATAATAAAGAAATTGCATGAAAAAAATATTCCTGTGATTTCTGAAATTGAATTTGCTGCTCCTTTTACCGATGCAATAACTATCGGAATTACAGGAAGTAACGGTAAGACTACCACAACAATGTTGATTTACCACTTGCTCAAATCAGGAGGATTGAATGTAGGATTGGCCGGGAATATTGGTAAAAGTTTTGCCTGGCAGGTTGCCGAAAACAAGTTTGATGCCTATGTTTTGGAATTAAGCAGTTTTCAGTTGGACGGAATCGTGAATTATAAACCGCATATTGCTGTAATCACAAATATAAGTCCGGATCATTTGGATCGCTATAATTACAATTACGACAATTATATTGATTCTAAATTCAGAATAACAATGAATCAGGATGAAAATGATTATCTGATTTATGATGCCGATGACGAAGCCACAGCAAAATGGTTTTCAGAAAATAAAGTTAAAGCGCAAAAAATACCATTTTCAATAACACAAGACCTTAAAAAAGGAGCCACAATAAAAGATACGATAGTAACTATGAACATCAATAACGACGAATTCACAATGGACTCAACTCATTTTGCTTTAGAAGGAAAACATAACGTTAAGAACGCAATGGCTGCCGCTTCTGTAGCACATTTGATGAAAATCAGAAAATCGACTATTCGCAACAGTATGTCGAATTTTCAGGGAGTAGAGCATCGTTTAGAAAAAGTATTGAAGATTCAAAATGTTCAATACATCAATGATTCAAAAGCGACCAATGTTAACTCGGTTTTCTTTGCTTTAGACAGCATGAATTCGCCTACGGTTTGGATTGTGGGTGGAGTTGATAAAGGAAATGATTATGCCGAATTGATGCCGTTGGTTCGCGAAAAAGTAAAAGCTATTGTTTGTTTGGGAGTTGATAATGCCAAGATTATCGAAACTTTCAAAGATGTTGTTGATGTGATTGTAGAAGTAGATAATATGGTTAGTGCGGTAAGAACTTCTCAAAAAATAGCCGAAAAAGGCGATACAGTTTTGTTGTCTCCTGCTTGTGCGAGTTTCGATTTGTTTGAAAATTATGAAGACAGAGGTCGTCAGTTCAAACAAGCGGTTCAGAATTTATAGTATTAAGTTTGAATTCGGATTAGAATTTTACAACAAAGACACGAAGTTTTTTTATAAATGAGAAGTTTTAAGGATACAGAGCTTCGTGTTCTTTTCTTTAAAGTAAGAAGGGAAAGATCTTGGCGTCTTTGCGGTTAATTTAAGAGTTAGAAGAAGGATTAAAGTCCAAATGAAAAGAAGATGAAAAAGATATTAAATAGTTTAAACGGAGATAAAGGTATCTGGTCATTCGTGGCTTTGCTTGGCTTATTTTCTTTTATGCCGGTTTTTAGCGCGAGTAGTAATCTTGCCTATATGAACCATGGTACCGGAAACACCTTGGGCTATTTAATAAAACATCTTATTCACATGTCTTTCGGATTTGTGATAATGTACAATGTTCAAAAAGTACCATATCATTATTGGAGACGTTCGCATTATTTTTTGTTGCCAATATCTTGGGCATTATTAATACTGGCTTCCGTTATAGGAGTTGAACAAGGAAGTGCTTCTCGCTGGATTAAACTTCCTTTTGTAGGTTTAACATTTCAGCCATCGGCAATTGCATTTATCATTCTGATGATTTATGTAGCCCAATTTCTCGCGAAACCCCAAGATAAGGGCGAGAAGAAATTTTGGCCTTTGTTTCTTAAATTATGGATTCCGGTTGGGATTACACTAATGTTAATTTTGCCAAATAACTTCTCTACAGCAGCATTGATTTTCGCTATGGTTTTGATGTTGACTTATGTGGGAAATTATCCAATAAGAAACCTGCTTCTTGTTGTGGGTATAGCAGTTGCTTTTTTTGCCGCTTTTTATATGACGGCAAAAGTGATTGAAAAGACAAATCCCGAAAATATGCCACGAGTATTCAAAAGGGTGAAAACCTGGGAAAATCGTGTGGCCAATTTTTCTAAGAAAGAAACCGATGCAAGTGATGAAGATTATCAAATAGAACAGGCAAAAACTGCTATTGCTACCGGTGGAATTTACGGTTTGGGTCCGGGAAAAAGTGTTCAGAAAAATTTTCTGCCTCAATCATCTTCCGATTTTATTTTTGCAATTATTATTGAAGAATACGGACTCGTTGGTGGATTTTTGGTAATAGGATTGTATCTCCTTCTTTTTATCCGTTTCATTGTGGCTTCTCAAAAAGCCAATTCTATGTTTGGAAAATTATTGATTGTAGGTTTAGGTTTTCCAATTATTTTTCAGGCAATGATTAATATGGGCGTTGCTGTGCAGCTTTTGCCGGTTACCGGACAAACTCTGCCACTTATAAGTAGTGGAGGTAGTTCGGTTTGGATGATTTGTATTTCTATTGGAATCATAATTAGTGTAACCAAAAAAGACGAAGAAATTGCCCGTGAATTGGCCGAAAAAGAACAGAGAGAAATTGCACTTCAAAAATTGATCGACAAGCAAATGGCAGAAGATGTCCAAGAGGCAAATCCTGATTTTAGAGATTCGGAAAACAACGATTATTCTATAAAAGAATCAAAAGCTAATCCGATGAATGCGGTAAGAAACAAGTAGTAGTTTTTAAAGTCAAAAGCATAAAAAAAATGGCAAAATTAAAATTCATATTAAGTGGCGGAGGAACAGGCGGACATATTTATCCGGCAATTGCGATTGCCAATGAATTGAAATTGCGTTTTCCGGATTGCGAAATCCTGTTTGTGGGGGCAAAGGATAAAATGGAAATGGAAAAAGTGCCTCAGGCGGGTTATCCTATCGAGGGCTTATGGATTGCAGGTTTGCAACGAAAGCTGACTTTACAAAATGCAATGTTTCCGTTTAAGTTGATGAGCAGTTTAGTAAAATCGAAGTCTATTATCAAAAAGTTCAAACCCAATGTGGTTATAGGAACCGGAGGTTTTGCCAGTGGCCCCTTGTTGCAAATGGCAAACTCGGCAGGAATCCCGACGGTTATTCAGGAACAGAATTCATTTCCGGGAATTACCAACAAATTGCTGAGTAAAAAAGCCAATGTGATTTGTGTTGCCTATGAAAATCTGGAAAAATTTTTCCCGAAAGAAAAAATGGTTTTGACAGGAAATCCGGTTCGTCAGGATTTGATTGATATAAAAGAAAAAAGAGCAGAAGCTATTTCTTATTTCAAATTGGATCCAAATAAAAAGACTGTTTTAATACTTGGCGGAAGCCTTGGTTCAAGAAGAATAAACCAATTAATTGCAAAAGAAATTCCGCATTTTGAAAAGCAAAATGTACAGTTGATTTGGCAGTGCGGTAAATTCTATATTGACGAGTACAAGCATTTTTCAGAAAAAGAAAATGTTCAGGTTTTGTCATTTATTGACAGAATGGATTTGGTTTATGCTGCTGCCGATGTGGTAATTTCTCGTTCGGGAGCTTCGTCTGTTTCGGAATTGTGTATAGTGGGCAAACCGGTGATTTTTATACCATCGCCAAATGTAGCCGAAGATCATCAGACAAAAAATGCAAAAGCCATAGTCGATAAAAAAGCGGCATTGTTGATTAAGGAATCGGAATTGGATGCTCAGTTTGAAACTGTTTTCGATAATTTATTGGCCGATGAAAATCTGCAAAATGAATTGTCAGAAAATATTCAAAAATTGGCAAAAACAAATGCAACAAAGGATATTGTTGACGCAATAGTGAAACTTATTAAATAACAATTACAATATTAAAATTCAATGGCAATTGCTGCTCGTAGTGGTTACTCATTGAAATTGATATTGCCATTGATAATTGAAATTGAAAATGAATCTGAATCAAATACATAACGTTTATTTTATTGGTATCGGCGGTATCGGGATGAGTGCTTTGGCGCGTTATTTCAAAACTATTGGCAAGAATGTTTCCGGTTACGACAAGACGCCGACGACGCTGACAAACGAATTAATGGAAAGCGGTATTGCTATTCATTTTGACGACAGTATCGATTTGATTCCCAAAGATTTCAATATTGATAATACTTTGGTTGTTATTACACCCGCTGTTCCTAAGTCGCACTCGGAATGGAATTATTTCATAGAACGCGGATTTCAAATTAAAAAGCGTGCCGAAGTTCTGGGTATAATTACCAAAGATACTTTCTGTTTTGCAGTTGCCGGAACTCATGGCAAAACTACTACGTCTAGTATTCTTGGACATATTTTATATGAAAGCGGTGCCGATGTGACTTCCTTTTTGGGAGGGATCGTTGAGAATTACAATTCGAATTTGATAGGAAACGGGAAAACCGTAACGGTTGTTGAAGCTGATGAGTTCGACCGTTCTTTCCTGCATTTGCATCCAAATATTGCCTGCATTACTTCGATGGATGCCGACCATTTGGATATTTACGGAGACAATGCTTCTATTGAAGCTTCCTTTGTTGAGTTTGCTCAGAAAATTTCAGATAAATCAAAATTGTTTGTTGCCAAAGGTTTGCCTTTGGAAGGAATCACGGTTGCAGTTAATGAAGATGCAGATTATAAAGCGATAAATATCAGAATCGAAAATGCATCTTACGTTTTTGATGTTCAAACACCAACTGAGATAATAGAAAATGTTCGTTTCGGCTTGCCGGGAAAACACAATCTGAGCAATGCTTTGATGGCTTTGGCTATGGCCAAAACTTACGGAACTTCAAACGAGGCAATCGTAAAAGCTTTGGAATCTTTTAGAGGAGTGAAGAGAAGATTTTCTTACCAAATCAAGGAAGATAATTTAGTTTACATAGACGATTACGCACACCATCCAACGGAAATCAATGCGGTGCATCAGGCAGTGACAGAATTATATCCAAATCAAAAAGTGTTGGCTATTTTTCAACCTCATTTGTTCAGCAGAACAAAAGATTTTATAGATGATTTTGCTAAAAGTCTTTCGGCTTTCAGCGAAGTTCTTTTGTTGGATATTTATCCTGCCCGCGAATTGCCTGTTGAAGGAGTAAATTCAGAATGGCTTTTGGGTAAAATGACAAATCAGAATAAAAAACTGGTTTTGAAAAATGATCTGATTTCGGAAATTATGAAAAGTGATGCCAAAATCATTGTGACAATTGGAGCCGGAGATATAGGCGAATTAGTACAACCGATTAAAAAAGCTTTAAATGAAAAACGTTAATTGGAAAAATGTTTGGGTAAATACCCGACTTATTTTGATGATTGGGGTGGTTGTTTTTTTGTATTCATTCACAATTAAGCGAAATGAAAACAGAAAAATTAAGAAAGCGACTGTTGATTTTGTAGGTGAAAACTCTCAATTTATGACCGATGAAATGGTTAATAAATTGTTAATAGAAAATAAAAATACTGCTTCAAATATATATAAGGATAAGTTAGATTTGAATAAAATTGAGGAATCTATAGACAAACACGATATGGTTGAAAAGTCGGAAGTGTTTGTGACGGTTGATGGCACCCTGAAAGCGAAGGTAAAACAAAAGACACCGATTGCCAGATATTTTGGAGAAGAAGGAGTTTATTATATTGATTATAAAGGTGATAAAATGTCGTTATCTCCTGTTTCGTCGGCTAGAGTACCCTTGGTTGCAGGCGAAATAAACAGCCAGTTTAAAGAGGAATTTACGAAGTTTTTACTTGAAATAAACAAAGATGAATTTTTGCAGAAAAACATCATTGGAGTGAAGGTTTTTTCAAATGGAGCGATGATTTTGACGAACCGAAATTATGATTACAAGATTGATTTTGGCCGTCCTATAAATATTGAGAAGAAATTTAATAATTATAAAGCTTTTTTTCAGAAAGCAGTTCAGGATAGTTCGATAAGTAAATACAGATTGATCAATTTGCGGTTTACGAAACAAGTAGTTTGCACAAAATAGATAGATTATGGAAAAAGAAAATATTGCTGTTGGTCTAGACATTGGTACTACCAAGATTGTCGCCATGATAGGCAAGAAAAATGAGTATGGGAAATTACAGATTTTGGGCGTTGGAAAATCCAAAAGTTTGGGTGTTAAGCGTGGAGTTGTTGATAATATTACGCTTACCATTCAGTCTATTCAGCAGGCAGTTCTTGAAGCAGAAGAAAATTCGGGTTACAAAGTAAAAGATGTAATGGTGGGTATTGCCGGACAACACATCCGCAGTATTCAATTGCCAAATTACATCAGCAGAGAAAATCCGGAAGATGTTATTTGTGATAAAGATATAGATGAATTAATTAGTCAGGTTCACAAATTGCAAATGCTTCCGGGAGAAGAGATTATACATGTTTTGCCTCAGGAATTCAAAATCGATGCGCAATCAGGTATAAAAGAACCTATCGGCATGTGTGGAGGAAGATTAGAATCAAACTTTCATGTTGTTGTAGGTCAGGCATCTTCTATCAGAAATTTAGGAAGATGTGTTCAGAGTACCGGAATTAAATTATCGGGACTTACACTGGAACCTCTTGCTTCGGCCGATGCGGTTTTGAGTATGGAAGAGAAAGAAGCCGGTGTGGCTTTGATTGATATTGGAGGAGGAACTACGGATTTGGCTATTTTCAAAGACGGAATTATTCGTCATACAGCCGTGATTCCTTATGGAGGAAATGTAATTACAGATGATGTTAAGGAAGGTTGTTCAATAATTGAGAAGCAAGCAGAATTATTAAAAGTAAAATTCGGTTCGGCCTGGCCGGGAGAAAATAGAGAAAATGAAATTGTTTCAATTCCTGGTTTAAGAGGAAGAGAGCCAAAAGAAATTTCTTTGAAAAACTTATCAAAAATAATCCA
This sequence comes from uncultured Flavobacterium sp., assembly GCA_964631795.1. Lineage (GTDB taxonomy): Bacteria > Bacteroidota > Bacteroidia > Flavobacteriales > Flavobacteriaceae > Flavobacterium. The sequence continues at coordinate 16,636 of CAZWAF010000007.1, forward strand.
CGCACGTGTTGTAGAGATTATCCAATTGGTATTTAATGAAATTAAAGCTTACGGACACGAAGATCCGAAGAAAAAACTAATTGCCGGAATTGTATTGACAGGAGGAGGAGCTCAGTTAAAACATATTAAGCAATTAGTAGAATATATTACAGGAATGGATACCAGAATTGGTTATCCAAATGAGCATTTGGCCGGAGATTCTGATGAAGAAATTTCGAGTCCTTTGTATGCAACTGCGGTGGGATTGGTGATGAATTCTATTCAGAATGGTACTCAAAGTGCTGTTCGTGAAGAAGAGCCAGTAGTGATTTCTCAGCCGGTTATGAGACAAAGAATTGTTGAGGAAGAGATTACTTCTGTAAATGAAGTGTTGGAAACAGAACAACAAAAGACAGAGTCTGTGAAGAAAGAAGTTATTTCAACAGAAGATAAAATCAGGAAGAATTTTTTTGATAAGTATGTTGATATCATTAAAGACTTCCTTGATAAAGCAGAGTAAAAAAGAATTAATTTCCACATTAAGGAATCGCAATAAAAAACAATAGCAACAACAAATACCATTCAATTATGACTAGCAACTCAGATTTTGGAAGTATTTCATTTGATTTACCAAAGAACCAATCAAATGTAATAAAAGTAATAGGTGTTGGAGGAGGCGGAAGCAATGCCATCAACCACATGTTTAAACAAGGAATAAAAGGAGTCGATTTTATTGTTTGTAACACTGACTCACAAGCACTTCAAAGTAGTGCTGTTCCAAATAAAATCCAGTTAGGAGTAAATTTGACAGAAGGATTGGGTGCGGGAGCAAATCCTGAAATCGGACATCAATCTGCTATTGAGAGTGTTTCTGAAATTGAAAAAATGCTTGACAGCAATACCAAAATGGTTTTTATTACCGCAGGAATGGGTGGTGGTACAGGAACCGGTGCTGCTCCTGTTATTGCGCAACTGGCAAAAGAAAAAGACATTCTTACTGTTGGGATTGTTACAATTCCTTTTCAGTTTGAAGGAAAAGTTCGTCAGGAACAAGCTTTGATTGGTGTTGAGAAATTAAGAAAGCAAGTAGATTCTCTTATTGTTATCAATAACAATAAATTGAGAGAAGTTTACGGAAATCTTGGTTTCAAAGCCGGTTATTCAAAATCGGATGAAGTTTTAGCTACAGCTTCAAGAGGTATTGCAGAAGTAATTACACATCACTATTTGCAAAATATCGATTTGAGAGATGCTAAAACAGTTCTTGCCAACAGCGGAACGGCTATCATGGGATCGGCTGTTTGCCAAGGTGAAAACAGAGCAAAAGAAGCTATTGTTTCGGCATTGGATTCTCCATTGTTGAACGATAATAAAATTACAGGTGCCAAAAACGTATTGTTGCTTATCGTTTCTGGTACAGATGAAATCACGATTGACGAAATCAGTGAAATCAACGAACATATTCAGAATGAAGCTGGTCATGGAGCAAACATCATTATGGGTGTTGGTGAAGACGAGTCTTTAGGAAATGCTATTGCGGTTACTATTATTGCTACAGGTTTCAATGTTGAACAACAAAATGAAATCGTTACCAATGAGCCAAAAAAAATTATTCATCCACTTGAAGAAGAACAAAAACTAACGCATGATTTGACTCCAAAAACAGTTGTGGGTTTTGATCTTTCTACTGATGCTCCTTTGGTAAAAAATGATGAAAAAATTGTTCATGCTTTGTTTGAAGAAGAACCGGTTGTTCAAAATCCGGAAATAATTGCTCAGACTGTTGTTGAAACTCCTGTGGTTTCAGAACCTGTATTTGTTGAGCCGGTTGTAACCGAGCCTGTATTTGCAGCTTCTGCTCCTGTGATTGAGAAACAAACTTTTGAATTTGATTTGATTCCAACATCGGAATTAATTAAAAATATGGATGTTACTTTTGAAATCGTTTCTCCTGTAGCAAATGATTTTGTAGTGACAACTCCCGAAATAAGAGAAATAAGAGTAAAAGAACCTGAATTTGTAATTGAAAACAAAGAACAAATTACTTTCTCTTTTGATGTACCTGTTGCAAAAATAGAACCTGTAATAGAAAAAACGCCAACATTTGAATCGAATGTTGAAGTGAATCAAATTAAGGTAAATGATGCAGTAGAGGTTATTTCGGAATCTAATGATTCTGCAAACGGAAAAATTGTTCATTCATTGGAAGTTTTTATGGATGATTATCTGGAAATGGAAAAAGAACTTTTGAATTCTAAACCAGTTGCCAATAAAGTGGTTGAAGAACCCGTAAATCCGGAAATGAACATTACCGTAAAAAGAGTGGAGGAACCGGTTACTTTTAAATCAGAAACAGAAGTTAATCCGACAGAAATGCCGATTGATGATGTTTTGAGGATGAGGGCTGAGGAAAGAAGAAGAAAGATGAAAGAATTCAACTATAAATTCTCAGGGAATTCCAGAATTGAAGAAATGGAAAAAGAACCTGCTTACAGAAGATTTGGAATTGATTTGAATGCTGCGCCCGAAACAAACAATAAATCCCGTATGTCGTTGGGAATAGACAGTAATGATGACATTCAGTTAAGATCAAATAATTCTTTTTTACACGATAATGTAGATTAAGCAAAAGAATAAAAATCACAACCCGAAAATACTTGCTGTTTTCGGGTTATTTTTTTTATCTTCGTGCCTGATTTTGGTTTTTTTATTAAGAAATTAAATATATACAATATGAGTTTATCAGCAAGAATCATGGACGAGATGAAAACCGCTATGAGAGCAAAAGATACTTTGGCATTAGAAGCTTTAAGAGCTATTAAATCGGGGATTTTGTTGGCACAAACAGAATCGGGAGCAAAAGAAGATATTTCTGAAGAAGAAGAAATTAAATTATTGCAAAGATTGGTAAAACAAAGAAAAGACAGTGCTAATATTTATACAGAGCAAGGACGTGCAGATTTGGCTGAACCTGAAATGTTGCAGGCTGCTGTAATTGAGAAATTTTTGCCGGCTCAATTGAGTGAGGCCGAAGTAGAAGTTGTTGTTGCCAGAATCATTGCTGAGAATGATGCTCAGGGAATGGCTGCAATGGGTAAAGTTATGGGATTGGTTTCTGCTGAATTGGCCGGAAAAGCTGATGGTAAAACCATTTCTACGATCGTTAAAAAACTTTTATCATAAAACTTTTTGGGATTTGTAGTTTTGGAGCTAATCCTAAATCACAAATCCTAAATCTTAAATAAAATTGGCTCCGTAGTTCAACTGGATAGAATATCAGATTTCGGCTCTGAGGGTTGGGGGTTCGAATCCCTTCGGGGTCACTATTAAACTTGTTAATCAGGTGTTTAATGTTAAAATGTGCAACTTACGTGCAATTAAAAAAGAGGGTTTATAATCCTCTTTTTTTATGGTCAGAGATTTGGCGATGTGGCGGATTATGGAAGCTTAAACTTAATTTCTCAAATACAAAACCAACTTTCCATTAAGCCTAAAACCCCAATCTTGCCAAACGCCTGTTGTGTGCAGTTTTTATTTTAAATCCTTGGGTCATTTTTCTCATTATATTTTTGAATTTTGTCAGATAATACTTCTCCTGAATTACCGTCAAAAATTATAATTCTTTTCGGTGATTTTGCAGTTCCTAAACTTTTAGTCAGTGAATAGCAATTCTTATTCTCATATCGTATTCTTGATAGTCCAACTCCCAAGTTGGATATTTCTAAATCAATTTGATAATCTTTCTTTACTTTTTCAATTATTTTTTCAACACTAAATAAGTAATTAATATCACAATTGTTTTTTTCGATTAGTTCTCCTATTTCATTATATATTTTAGTGTATCCGATACAGAAATCATAAAAATTTAGAGATTCTCTTAATAGTAATTTGGTTTTATTTGAATATAATTTTATGGTTTTATAAGGAGAGTAGTCACGTCTTACTTGAATAGATACTTTTAAGCTATCTTGATAAAATTGAATTACGTTGTTTTCATAAAGATAAATATGACTATTTCCGTTTTTGTTATCAACAACACCAGGGTGTAAAGGTAATTTTTTATAATAATCAACATCTATTTTTTCTGTTGTTATTTCAGTAGTTTGACTAAAAGAATTATTAGCTATTAGAATAATAATAATAAATAGGTTTTTCATATTTCTGTCTTTATTTACTTATAGATGTGAAAAAATAGATAAAGGTTGGATTTTTCGTTCGGTTCTGCAAAATTGCACACAACTACCATATCTTGTTTATATATACGAATGTTTGTTTCGTTTTTATTTATTTTTAAATATAATAAAAAACACTTACAAGTTATCAAAAGGTTATTTATTAGTTTATTTTAAAGTTGTGTTTCAAAATAGTAAACCAATCTGTTCTTTGTAAATAAAATTGTATGTTTGTTAACATACCGTGATTTATGTCGGTATTTTATTAAAATAGATTATAGAAAATATGGAATATGTTATTCAAACTAATAATTTAAACTTCCGGTATTCTGAGTACAGAAAAATTCTGGAAGATCTTTCCATCAATGTTCCCAAGGGAAGTATTTATGGCTTTTTGGGGCCAAATGGTGCCGGTAAATCTACCACAATGCGCCTGCTTACCGGTATTATTCCCGATGATAGTTTGTCTATCAAAATATTCGGGGAAGAAATCAACAAACAAATTCCTTATGTTTTTGACAAAATAGGGGCATTGGTCGAAAGTCCCGCTTTGTATCTGCATTTGTCGGGCTATGATAATCTTCAATATATTGCCAAAATACGTTCTGTTTCAAATGATAAAATTGACGAATTACTGCGTTTAGTTGGATTGTATGAAGTTCGTAAACAAAAAGTAAGTCAGTATTCTTTAGGAATGAAACAACGTTTAGCAATTGCTGTTGCCTTGATGGGTGATCCCGAATTATTGCTTCTTGATGAACCGGTAAATGGCCTTGACCCGAACGGAATTGTGGAAATAAGAAGGCTTTTGGTCAAAATAAGTCAGGAAAAGGGAGTAACTATTTTTATTTCGAGTCATTTATTGGGAGAAATTGAAAAAATGTGTACTCATGTTGGGATTATTTCAAAAGGGAAATTGAAGTTTGAAGGAACTATGCAGGAACTTTCACGTAGGTTTGATACCTGTAAAGTTACTTTTGAAGTGAAAGATGCTGCCAAATGGGTTGAAAAATTAGAATTAATTAAGGAAGATGTGATTTTACTCGATGAGAATCTGTTTTCTGTAAATATGAAATCTAAGAACGATATTCCTGCTTTTACAAAAAAAATGGTCATGGAAGGAGCCGAAATTTTTGAAATAAAAATTAAAGAAGGACTTGAAGATTGGTTTATGAACTTAACCGAAGCAAATTAATTATGAATATTAGATTAAAAACTTTCAAAACAGCTTTTTTAGCAGAACATATCAAAAAAAGAGGAACCGGAATATATACAATTGCAGCAATTATGGGGGTAATTGTGCCGATATTACTTTTTGTTTTTCAAATAATTATGATAACGCAGGGTTCTGTAGAGGAAGAAAAGATGCCTTATAATTATTATATGAAATTTGTTGAAGAAGCCTTAACAAATTATGCAGCTTTCTTTTTTCCGGTTTTAATTATTATTAATGCCAGCAGAATTGCACAATTAGATCATAAAAACGGAGGCTGGCAATTGATGGAAATTCAACCTCTTCAAAAAAAGGCTATTTATTTTTCTAAATTTTCTGTATTGTTAATCTCTACGCTTCTGTCAATTTTGGCTTGTGTAGGAATTTCACTTTTATTGAGTTGGTTGTTGACATTTTACCAAGAAGTACCTGCTGTAGCAATTATTGATTTTCCTTTTTCGGAAATAGTGAGTTTGAGCAGCCGGATATTTCTGGCAGCTTTTGTTATTACTTCTTTGCAATATTTTTTGGCCGTTTTAATTCCCGGATTTGTCTGGTCAATGTTGATTGGTTTTTTAGGAATTATTGTAACACCCGTTTTGTCTGTTTTTAAAATGATACCGGACTGGTTTCCTTTTCAAATTTTAAATTTAACCAAAACATACAAAGAAGGAAGCGACATAGGAAACTGGTTTTTGTACACCGAGAAATTGAGTTTTGTGTTGGGGGTTTTATTTCTTTTAATTGGATATACTTGGTATAGTAATAAAACATTTAAAAGGGCATTTCTGTCATCATTCAAAAAAATAGTAACCAGTTTTGGAGTTTTAAGTTTTTTTGGTCTTATAACGGCTTTTTTGATGAATCCTAATTCTTATGAATTGCATAACAAAACTATTATTGCCGGTAAAATAGAAAGTGACTCAAAGTTTCAGGAAGCTTATTTGATACATCCCACTATTGGCGATACGCTTGCTGTGATCAAAATCAAAGACAATGCTTTTTCGCAGGAGATTAAAAATGATCTTCCTTTAGATCAGTATCAATTGGCTTTTAAGAATTCATTCAGTCTGAATCTTACGCTTTCTAATCGGGACAGTATTTTTGCTAAAGTTCAGTTTTATAATAATAGTTTGGATGTAAAGTGTTTGGGAACCCGCTTGGCAGAGAATCAATTTAAAGAAGAAAGAGATCCATTCGATTATAGCCCGATACCTTATTATCTTGGCCAGAATATAGCTATTGATGATCCCGATCGTTTTTTAAAAGAATTGTATTCTGCCTGGGAAAAAAAGTACGATCGTTCGGGTTCTTTTAAAACCAGAGATAATTTTATTCCAAAACCGGATTTTATTGAATTAAGTAAGAAAATGGTTTGTGTAGAATATCTCACTTATTTGAATCAGTTTTTGGAGAAGAGAAAAGCGTTATATCCAAAAGAGAAAACGATTTTAACAGAAGATGTTAAGAAAATTCAGTCTAAAATTTCCTTATACGAAGAATCATTAATCGGTAAAGAAAAATATCTGACTTATTTATTGGCTGAAATTACAAGATTGGACACTCGCGATATTGATAAAAAATCAAAGGAAATTGAAGCGATTTCAAAATTAGAACCAAGTCGTTTTAAAAACAGATTGTTGTTCTTTTATCTGAAAAATAATCTTGAAGAAGCCGGAAGTAGTGACCAGAGAAAAGCTTTAGTAACAAATTATACCGGTCAGATTCAGGATCAAAAATTGGTTGCCGGCATCAATAATTATTATAAAGTTTATGAACGTTTAGGAAAAGGCAATGTGGCAAGAGATTTTGTTGCAACTTCAATTGATGGAAAACCGGTTCAGCTTTCAGCTTTCAAAGGTAAATTTGTTGCAATTGATTTATGGGCAACCTGGTGTGGGCCATGTAAATATCAGTCGTCTTATTTTGAAGAAATGGCCATTAAATATAAAAAAGAAAATATTCAATTTGTGGCTTTGAGTCTCGATAAAGATTTGAAAAATTGGTTTGTAGATGCCAAATCCAAGTCGAAATCTGTTTTGCAATTGCATGCCAATGATATTGAAGCAATAGGAAATGATTATAATGTATCGACTATTCCGAGATTTATTTTAATTGATGCCGAAGGCAAAATTTTCAATTCAAAAATGCCGTTTCCAAATGAGAGTTCTTTTGAATTTGTACTTCGAAAAGCTTTGAAACTGAATGATCTCGAATAAATCCGGGATTCGCTTAGAAAGTTATTTCACAGAGAAACGCAAAGAATTCACAGAGTTTAGAGAAGATTTTATTGGTTTCAAAAATAGTTTACTACTATGCACTTTCAGTGCATCAACTTTAGTTTTTTAAAAAAATTAAGCCACGGATTGAAATGATTAAACGGATTAATCTAAATAATTCCTCGATCCCGAACACTCGGGATGCCTCGGGGTTTCCGCTTCCACCTCTCCTTGGGAGAGGTCGGATTTACGGAGTAAATCCGGGTGAGGCAAAATAAAAGAATTTCGGTTTTTGACCTTCAGGTCAAAATGAAACCGGCGAAATACCCCGATGGCTCTGCCTCGGGGATAGTCGGTTTCAAGAAATTATTTTATTCTGTGGCAAAAAAACATTCAACAGTGCAGATTTTCTTTAATTTAAGCAAACTAAAGAAAATCTGCAAAATCTGTGTAATCTGCGGGAAAATTATTCAGTTTGAATCGGATGCTGATTTTGTTTTATTCTTGATTTTCTTTTTTTTCTGCGAGATTTACAATGTTTTTAATCACAGAATCAAGTTCCTGAGTTGTAGATAAAAGCCTGTTTACCCATTCTTTTTTTTCTTCTTCATCCAAGTCGGTAAAATCTTTGATGATATTTGTAATTCCTAAGATTTTAGCTACAGGAGCTCTGATAATGTGAGATTGATTCCAGGCTATTTCTTTGAATTTGTCTTCGTTTTCTTTTAAAGAAAACTGAGCCAGTTTGTTTTCGGTAATATTTATGGTAAATATGGAAACACCAAGCAATTCATCGTTTTTTTTGTAAACTGGTTGCATTCTTACTTGAAACCAACTAGGTTCTTCACGATGATTTTTTGAATGGATTTCAGAAAAAACAGGTTCGCCTCCAAGTGCTTTGTAGAATAATTTTAGAAAACTGTCAACTTCAGCTTCGTTAATAAAATTTCTGAAATCATCACCAATAGAAGCAATTTTGTTTCTTTGTCTCTTGATACTGTCAGAAGCAGCTTTGTTAAATCTCAGTAATTTCAGATTTTGGTCTATAAGTACTATTGTTTCTGTAGTATTTTCAAATATAGCTTCAACAGTATCTGCCAGATTTTCGAGTTCTATTTCAGCCTTTTTTTGATTGTCTATGTTTTTTGCATTGAGTATCACGCCTAGTAGTTCGCCGGCCTGACTATAAACAGGATTCATTTTGTATTCGAACCAAATGGAAAATGTATCTGTTTTTGTTTCGTTTTGAGTTATTACCGTTTCTCCTTTGATAACTTTTGAAAAAGTAGAATGATATAATTCTTCGGTGTGTTTTGCCACGTAGTCACGGTAATCATCGCCAATTTGCAAGTGTCTTCCGTGATAAAGAAGAAGCGTGTCCTGAATAGTTTTGTTAAATGCTATAACTTTATGTTCGGGCGAAATAAAGACAATACTTTCAAGTGAATTATCTAAAATAGTCTTTAATGCAAGTCCGAAATCCATATAATTTGTGGGTTTATTTTTATTCTTTAAAGCCTTTCCTTTCGGAAATTGTGCGAATCAATATGCTAAAATAATTATTAAATTTATAAAAAATATTTTTTTCGACAGTTTAATTTTTGGTATTATCTGAAAAAGAAAAGCTGTCTTAGAAAAGACAGCCTTTGCAATTATAAATAATTAAGATGATTATTACATCATTCCCGGCATTCCACCTCCCATTGGCATTCCGCCTCCGGCATTTTCTTCTTTAATTTCAACCAAAGCACATTCTGTAGTCAAAATCATTCCTGCAACAGAAGATGCGTTTTCAAGAGCCACACGAGTTACTTTTTTAGGGTCGATGATTCCGGCAGCAAGCATGTCAACATACTCATTAGTTTTTGCATTGTAACCAAAGTTTCCTGTTCCTTCAGCAACTTTAGCAACAACTACAGAACCTTCTAAGCCTGAATTCTCAACGATAGTTCTCAAAGGAGATTCCACAGCACGTGAAACGATTTGGATTCCTGTTGCTTCGTCAGCGTTTTCAGCTTTAATACCTGCCAAAACAGATTTGGCACGCAATAAAGCCACACCACCACCGGCAACAATTCCTTCTTCTACAGCCGCTCTAGTTGCGTGCAAAGCATCGTCAACACGGTCTTTCTTTTCTTTCATTTCTACTTCAGAAGCAGCACCAACGTAAAGAACAGCAACACCTCCGGCCAATTTAGCCAAACGCTCCTGCAATTTCTCTCTGTCGTAATCAGAAGTAGTAGATTCCATTTGTCCTTTAATTTGGTTCACACGGTTTTTAATCATATCCGCATTACCAGCACCATTCACTACAGTTGTATTGTCTTTGTCGATAGTTACTTTCTCAGCAGTTCCTAACATTTCCAAAGTAGTGTTTTCCAATTTATATCCACTTTCTTCAGAGATAACAGTTCCTCCTGTCAAGATTGCAATGTCTTCCAACATAGCTTTTCTTCTGTCACCGAATCCTGGAGCTTTAACAGCAGCGATTTTCAATGCACCACGCAATTTGTTTACTACCAAAGTAGACAATGCTTCACCATCTACATCTTCGGCGATGATCAATAATGGTTTTCCTGATTGAGCAACCGGCTCAAGGATTGGCAATAATTCTTTCAAAGACGATACTTTTTTGTCATACAATAATATGTAAGGTCTTTCAAGTTCAACTTCCATTTTCTCAGGATTTGTCACGAAATATGGAGACAAATATCCTCTGTCGAACTGCATTCCTTCAACAACGTCAACGTAAGTGTCAGTTCCTTTAGCTTCTTCAACGGTTATAACACCTTCTTTACCAACTTTAGCGAAAGCTTTAGCGATCAATTCACCAATAGTTTCATCATTGTTAGCAGAAATAGAAGCTACTTGTTTGATTTTTTCAGAAGATGAACCTACTTCCTGAGCTTGTTTTTGCAAATCTTCAACAATGGCTTCAACAGCTTTGTCGATACCACGTTTCAAGTCCATTGGGTTAGCACCAGCCGCAACGTTTTTCAAACCTTCTTTTACGATGGCTTGTGCCAAAACTGTAGCAGTTGTTGTTCCGTCTCCAGCCAAATCATTGGTTTTAGAAGCAACTTCCTTTACCATCTGAGCTCCCATGTTCTCCAAAGTATCTTTCAATTCGATTTCTTTAGCTACAGAAACACCATCTTTGGTTACTGTTGGAGCACCAAATGATTTTCC
>CAZWAF010000007.1:27417-31893 GCA_964631795.1 uncultured Flavobacterium sp.
CTCTTTTTCGTCCGTCACGAGCTTCAATATCAAATTTTATATCTTTTGCCATTTTTATTAAGCTTTAGTTTCCGCTCCTCAGTCCTCTCCAAAGGAGAGGGAGTCGAGTGGATATTGTTTGTGTATAATTCTTTTTTGTTTAGTCTCCTCCCCTTCGGGGAGGTTGGGAGGGGATTTTAGATAATCGCTAAGATGTCATCCTCACGCATAATCAGGTAATCTTTGCCTTCAAATTTCAAATCAGTTCCGGCGTATTTACCATATAAAACAGTGTCGCCAACTTTAACAGTCATAGTGTGGTCTTTTGTTCCGTTTCCTACGGCAACAACAGTTCCTTTTTGTGGTTTTTCTTTGGCTGTATCCGGAATGAAGATTCCCGAAGCAGTTTGTGTTTCTGCTGCCATCGGTTCAATAAGAACGCGGTCAGAAAGTGGTTTAATGTTTAAACTCATAATGCTATATTTTTAATATGTTAAAATTATTTTGATGCTTTCGGTTTTTCATAAATTATGCCAACGGTTTTTTGCTGACATATTTGCATAAAAAAATGCCAGCGTGACAGTGCTGGCATTCTTGTTTATTCTAAAACTACAATTATTTAGCTGGAGTTGCAGGAGCCGGAGTTGCCGGTGCTGGTGTAGCTGCTGGTACTGTAGTGTTTGTATCTATAATTTTTGAAGAATTAACATTACCGCTATTGAAACTTAAACTTGATAACAAGATTAAACCAATAAGAATGGTAGCCAATGTCCAGGTACTTTTGTCTAAGAAATCGGTTGTTTTTTGAACTCCACCCAATTGCTGAGAACCTCCGATTGAAGAAGATAAACCTCCTCCTTTAGGATTTTGTACCATAATTACTACGATTAGTAAAAAACAAACTATCGTGATTAAAACTAAAAAAATTGAAAACATACTGATTGGTTATTAATTATTATTTTGTTGTAATGTCTTTATATCCGCTATACGGTTCGCAAAGTAACTACTTTTTTCCGGATATTTCAAAATTAATATTTCATAAGCTTGAATTGCTTTTTGATATTTTTTTTGTTCCAGATAAACTTTGGCCAAAGTTTCGGTCATTAAGTACGAAGTTTCTATGTTGTTCTGCTCAATGATAACAGGAGTAGGAGTACTGTTCTTTGTATTACTTATTTTCGGATTGGCTTCTATAAATTTGTCTATAAGGTCGAGTTTTTTCTTTTTTTCTTCATCTTCTTTGTTTGATTCTGCTTCAATTTCTGTTTCAACATCAACTGTCTTTTCAATTTCCGGTTTAGATGGTTCTTCCCGGTTAATTGGTTTTAAAGTGGCTAATTGTAACCATTCCTGAAATGAATGTTTTTCAGATCCTGAAAAATTTAAAGGTTGACCAATTTCCAGTCTTTCTTCAATGTCTTCCTGAATTGTTTCTAAAACTTCGGTTTCTTGAATTGATTGCGTTTCTGCCTGAAATTCTTCTGTGCTTAAAGTTTCTTCAATCTTTGTTTCTTCGGGTTTTGGAATTTCTGGCTCAGAAGTCGCTTCATTTATGGAATTGATAATGGATTGTTCCAATTTATTTTCAGAAGTATTCTGAATTTTATCAAATACCAAATCAGGAATAGCTTCTATAATAAATTCAGGTTTGGTTTCTGCGATTGATTCTTCTGTCTGAATTATCTCTTCAATTTCCGGTTTAGCATGATCTTCCGTACTGATATATTCAAATAAAACATTTCTGTCAGCAGTATAGGCAGCCGTAATTTTCAGTGTTTGATTGTATTTAAAACTTTTTTTGTAATACAAACCTTTTAATTGCAAGGCTCTGGCACTTTGAAAATAAGGGAATTCTTCCATAATTTTATCCAGAACCAATTCCGGCTGATCTTTTATAGCCGTTGGATTATTCAATAAAAAAGAAAAATCGTTTGCGTTCATAATAAGTTTTAAAATTAAATAACAATGTCAAAAATCAATTTCAATATCAAAAATTGAAAAGATAAATTACCATTTTGCCAATGATTCGTTGAAAATATCCAAGGTGATTCGGTCAAAAATAGTATCAATTGCATCATTCAGTTGGGCTCCTACGAGTTGCTGATTTCCGGCATAATCATAGAAGAAAGAGAATGATTTCTCAAAATTATCTTCTTCCTTTTTATAATTATAGAATCTTACTTTGACCGTGATTGTCAATCGGTTTTGTGATGCTTTTTGATCGGCAGTAGCCGTCATCGGGCTGATTCTGTAATTAGTAATTTCTCCTTCGTAGAGCAAATCAGGATTTGAATTGGTAAGATTCAAATTGGTTTGATTTTGAATCAGATTCTGTAATTTTTGAGTAAATGCTCTTTCAATTCCCGGTTCAATAAGTTCGGCTCTGTTCTGAAAATAACTAACATTAAAAGTTTTAGCATCTATTTTGGCTCCGGTAAAATTATAAACAGAACAACTGTTCATAATAAGTGAGCTAATAATCAGAAATAGAAAATGTATTTTTTTCATTAATTTATTTTTATTACAAATCGAATTGTTTGATTTTACGATACAACGTTCTCTCAGAAATTCCAAGTTCATCGGCTGCTGCTTTGCGTTTGCCTTTGTTTTTTTCTAATGATTTTTTAATCATTTCGATTTCTTTTTGTTCTAGTTTCAGCGTTTCCTCTTCTTCTATGGTTTCGGCAAAAAGATAATTGTCGTCTTCTTTATCGTGAAAATCGTTTTGAATAGAATTGATTGTCGGAATTACCGAAACTTCATGTGTGTTTTCAAATTCAATTTCAGATTCTTCCGGAGAATGAGTTCCGTAGATTTTCTGAATCAAAGAAGCATTGGTTTCCTGAACTTTGGATGAACCGTTTTTCATAAGTTCCAAAGTTAGTTTCTTTAAATCATTCAAATCGTTTTTCATGTCAAAAAGTACTTTGTACAGAATTTCTCTTTCGGTACTAAAGTCGCTCTCACTTTTCTTATTCTTGATAACAGATGGCAGACTGTTGCTTTCTGTCGGCATATAAGATTCTAAAACTGCGGCCGATATTTCACGGTTGGTTTCCAAAATAGACATTTGTTCGGCTACGTTGCGAAGCTGGCGGATATTTCCGTTCCATCTGAATTTTTGTAAAATTCTCACAGCCGATTCATCCAGTTTCAATGGAGTCATTTTGTATTTATGTGCAAAATCGGATGCAAATTTTCTGAACAATAAATGAATATCATCTTTTCGGTCTCTCAATGGAGGCAAACTAATGTCAACCGTACTCAAACGATAGTACAAATCTTCTCTGAATTTTCCTTTTTCGATAGCATCAAATAAGTTGACATTGGTGGCAGCAACAATTCTTACATTGGTTTTTTGAACCTGAGAAGAACCTACTTTGATAAATTCGCCGTTTTCCAAAACACGAAGTAATCGAACCTGAGTGGTCAACGGTAATTCTCCCACTTCATCCAAAAATATTGTGCCTCCATTGGCAACTTCAAAATAACCTTCACGGGTTCCTGTTGCACCTGTAAAAGCTCCTTTTTCGTGGCCAAAAAGTTCGCTGTCGATGGTTCCTTCCGGAATGGCACCGCAGTTTACGGCTATGTATTTTCCGTGTTTTCTGTGTGAAAGTGCATGAATTATTCTTGGAATATTTTCTTTTCCAACACCACTTTCACCCACAACCAGTACCGAAATATCGGTAGGTGCCACCTGAATGGCTTTTTCCAGAGCGCGATTGAGTTTCGGATCGTTTCCGATAATCTCAAATCGTTGTTTTATTGATTGAACTGATTCCATGTTTTGTTTTTTTCAGGTTGTCTAGAGAACTTGAAACGTTTAATTATTTAGACACTTTATAGGATTTCCTATAAAGTATATCTTTTGTATTGTAAAGATTTGGTTTGAAAATTAACCATTAATCCAATTTCTGAATTTGCTAGTTTTAAATAGTTTAAAATTTGAGCAATATGTTCATTAGAAAATTCTTTTACTGCTTTTACTTCTAAAATTATATCATCGTTAACTACGAAATCGGCATAAAATTTATGAGGTAAAATTTTATCCTTATAGTTGATTAAAAATTCTTTCTCTCTTTCGAACGGAATGTTATTTTCTTTAAATTCCATTTCTAAAGCGTCTTTATAAACTATTTCTAATAAACCAGGACCAAGAATTCGATGAACCTCCATACAAATTCCAATAATCTTAATATGTTTCTTCTTCTCTGTAATGTTCCATATTTTCGATTTAAGTTTTAGGCTACGGATTTAAAAGATTAAAAGGATTTTGTACATTGAGTGAAAAATCTGTGAAAATCATTATAATCTGTGGCAAAAAATTAATTCATTTTGCTTAAGCCGATTGCTTTTCCTATCAGAGTTCCACTTTGTAATGTTCCATATTTTTGATTTAAGTTTTAGGCCACTGATTTAAAAGATTAAAAGGATTTTGCACATTGAGTGAAAAATCTGTGAAAATCATTATAATCTGTGGCAAAAAATTAATTC
>CAZWAF010000007.1:31993-67985 GCA_964631795.1 uncultured Flavobacterium sp.
ACATTGAGTGAAAAATCTGTGAAAATCATTATAATCTGTGGCAAAAAATTAATTCATCTCGCTTAAGCCGATTGCTTTTCCTATCAGAGTTCCACTCGTGCAAGAAGTGATTTTCACGTTTACAAACTCACCAATTTTATAATTTTCTCTTGGGAAAACAACAACGATGCTTTGAGAATTTCTTCCTGAAAGGTCGTTTTCTGATTTTTTAGAGGTTTTTTCGACTAAAACTTCTACTGTTTTTCCAATGAATTCCTCGCTTCTGAATCTTGAATGTGCTTGTTGCAAATCGACAATCTCCTGAAGTCTTCTTAATTTGGTTTCTTCCGGAACATCGTCTTCCATTTTTCTTCCGGCCAGTGTTCCCGGACGTTCAGAATAGGCATACATATAACCAAAATTATATTTCACATATTTCATCAGGCTCAAAGTATCCTGATGATCTTCTTCGGTTTCTGATGGGAAACCGGCAATCATATCCTGAGTTACGGTACATTCGGGAATTATTTTTCTGATATTGTCTATCAAAGTCATATATTCTTCGCGGGTGTGCTGACGGTTCATTTCTTTCAGAATCCTGTTGCTTCCCGATTGTACTGGTAAGTGAATGTGTTTGCAAATGTTTGGATATTTCGCAATCACGTGCAAAACTTCTTCGTGCATATCCTGCGGATTTGAAGTAGAGAAACGAATTCTCATTTTAGGGAAAGTTTTGGCAACCATTTCAAGCAAATGTTCAAAACGAACAGCAGTTGCTTTTTGCATTTCGGAAGCATTTTCGAAATCTTTTTTCAGTCCACCACCGTACCAAAGGTAACTGTCAACGTTTTGTCCTAAAAGAGTGATTTCTTTATAACCTTTGTTCCACAAATCCTGAATTTCATTCATAATACTTTGCGGTTCACGGCTGCGCTCACGTCCTCTGGTAAAAGGAACCACGCAAAACGTACACATATTGTCGCAACCACGGGTAATGGAAACAAATGCTGTGATACCGTTGGTCATTAAACGCACAGGCGAAATGTCGCCATAAGTTTCATCTTTCGATAAAATCACATTAATCGCATCACGACCTTCTTCTACTTCTGCAAGTAAATTGGGTAAATCTTTGTAAGCATCAGGTCCTACAACAAGGTCAACGATTTTTTCTTCTTCCAAAAACTGGTTTTTCAAACGTTCGGCCATACAACCCAAAACGCCGACTTTCATTTTCGGATTTACATCTCGTTTTACGGCATTGTATTTTTCAAGTCTTTTTCGAATAGTTTGTTCGGCTTTGTCACGAATAGAACAGGTGTTAACTAAAACCAAATCAGCTTCTTCTAGTGTTTGGGTAGTGTTGAAACCGTTTTCCGATAAAATGGAAGCTACTATTTCACTGTCAGAAAAATTCATCGCACAGCCATAGCTTTCTATAAAAAGTTTCTTGGTATTATCTGATTTATATTCCAAAACAAGACTTTCGCCTTGTTTACTTTCATCAATTTTCTTTTCCATAAATCTCTCCTAAATAAGATGTTTTGATTTTTTGCAAATATAAGGTTATTTGGAGAGTTATGACAAGATGTCAGATTAAGATTTAACAATGTTTTGAGATTGCTGATTTTGGGAATTGAGATTTTAGATTTAGGATTTTTTATAAAAGATAACCTTCTGCTGTTTTTTTGAATTCTGCAATTTGATTTTGTTCCCAAACAGCATCTTTGTTTAATTCTTTTGCTAACAAAACAGAGACTTTTTTGGAGCATTCAATTGCTGCTTTTGCGTCAAGAAAGAGTAAACGTAATCTTCGTGCCAAAATATCTTCTACGGTTCGTGCCATTTCATTGCGGATAGCCCAAACAACTTCCGCTAAAGTGTAAGGATAATTCGGGTGTAGTTTTTCTTTTAGTTCAGGATTGTTTTGCTGTAATTTCAAAATTTCAGGAATGTCAGAACCATAAACATACAAGTGATTTTCTCTGTCGGAATCATTGGTGATTTTGTTTCCGTGAACGGAAATATTTTCAGTTTCGCACTTTGTTTTAGGTAAATGATGTGTCTCAATCGCTTTATTAATGGCATCTTCTGCAATTTTTCTGTAAGTAGTCCATTTTCCGCCAATTATTGAAATGAGTCCTGATGCGGAAACTATTATTTGATGACTGCGGGAAATTTCTTTAGTGTTTTGTCCTTTTGATTTAGGCGCAGCCAAAGGTCTTAAACCTGAAAAAACAGATAAAATATCAGATCGTTTCGGCTTTTTTGTCAGGAATCGTTGAGCCGTTTCGAGTATGAAATCGATTTCTGTTTCCAGAGCTTTGGGTTCCAGAGAAGGTTTTTCAATAAGCGTATCAGTAGTGCCAACGATTATTTTGTCGTGCCACGGTACAATGAAAAGTACTCTGCCATCGTTTGTTTTCGGAATCATTAAAGCATTTTCGCCTGGTAAAAATGATTTGTCAAAAACCAAGTGAATTCCCTGACTTGGTACAATTGATTTTTCGTGTTCGGGATTGTCGAGATTCAGGATAGTATTGGTGAAAACTCCGGTTGCGTTTATTATTGCGTTACCTTTTAGTTTATGTTTTTCTCCGGTTTCCATGTCTTTTATTTCGACTCCGCAGATTTTGTTTTCCTTATCTTTTATCAGTTGGGTAACTTTAGTGTAATTCAAGACGCAAGCTCCTTTTTCAACAGCGGTTTGAGCAAGATTTATAGCAAGGCGGGCATCGTCAAACTGTCCGTCGTGATAAATGATTCCGCCTTTTAGCTTTTCCTGTTTTACAGTTGGAAGTAATTTGATGGTTTTTTCTTTCGAAAGAAATTCCGATTTTCCAAAGCTGGAATTTCCTGCCAGTAAATCGTAGAATTTGAGTCCGATGGTGTAAAAATAACCACTCCAACGGTTGTAAACCGGAATCACGAAAGATTGGTTTTTTACCAAATGACCGGCATTTTTCAACATAAAACCTCTTTCTTTCAAGGCTTCTCTCACGAGTGAAATATTGAATTGTTCCAGATAACGAACGCCTCCGTGAGCCAGTTTGGTGCTGCGACTGGAAGTGCCTTTGGCAAAATCTACGGCTTCGACCAAAATGGTTTTGTAACTTCTGCTTGCCGAGTCGAGCGCCACGCCCAATCCGCTGGCGCCACCGCCTATTATGATTACATCCCAAATTGTGGTTTCGTGTAGTTTTGCTAATTGCTCTGTTCGTTTCATTTGGTTGTTTTCGGTCAAACCTGAATTACACATTGATAATTTTTCGACCACTAATTACTCGAATTCCGCTAATTAATTTGTTGGTTGAATTTATCACTGTTTTCAACAAATTTAAACTTTGCAATTTGATGTGCAAGAGAAAAATGTAATTAAAAAACCTTTCAGGGTTTGAACCCTATTCTATAATCAATCGTTGTGTATAAAAACGTTTTTGATTGCTTTTTAATGTTAAGATGTAAATTCCGGATGAAAGATTACCGGTTTTTATCGTGTTGTTTTTTTTGTTTTCGGTTACTTGATGCAGAAGCAGTTTTCCGTTCAAATCAAAAATGGTAATTTCTGTAGGATATTCGTCATTTAACTTTTGGATGGAAATCTCTGATTTTGTTGGATTCGGATAAATAACGAAATGAGTTTTTTCGAAGTTTTCAGTACTCAACGAAATATCGGTGATTTTGTAAATAGTACCATTTGCCAGGGATGCAATATATAATTCATCGGATTGGTCTTCTCCAAAAGTAGAAAAATTGTTGCCACTGAAATTGACCGAAAAGGTAATTTCCCCGGTTGCTTTTAACATTCCTATTTGCGGTTTGCAATAATCAGAAAAGAAATACAATCCTTGAAAATTCGGGTATTTTGTACCGTTGTAAACATAGCCTCCGGTAATTGAACAGGCTCCGGTAGAATGATTGATGGTTGCTAACGGAAATTTCATGGAGTTTTTTGGAGAACATCCGGAGGTGTTGTAGTCTGAATTTCCTTCATAGCAACGCCAGCCATAGTTGAGTTCTGCCTGAGAGGCTGGGGCAACATTAATTTCTTCAATTGCATTTTGCCCCACATCGGCAATCCATAAATTTCCGTTGCTTTTGTCAAAAGAAAATTTCCATGGATTTCTAAGTCCAATGGCCCAAATTTCGTCTGCGCCATTTTTCCCAACATAAGGATTGTTAGACGGAATTCCGTATGGACTACCGGAATTGACATCGATACGAAGCATTTTTCCTAATAATTCATTAATGTTTTGTGCGCGGTTTCCCGGATCTCCTCCGCTTCCTCCGTCGCCCATACCGATGTAGAGATAGCCATCAGATCCAAATTTCAGACTACCACCATTGTGATTTGCATAAGGTTGCGGTATGGTCAACAGAATCCGGTCGTCGCCCGAAAAGTTTGAGTATTCTTTTATAACCGTGTCTCCGTTTAGATTGGTGTAATTGATGTAGAATAATCCGTTTGAAGCAAAATTTGGATGAAAAGCCAAGCCCAATAAACCTTGCTCCGAACCGGTACTTACCTGATCTTTGACAGATAGAAATGGAATAGGATCAACGGTTCCGTCAGGATTTAATATCTTGATAATTCCTTCTTTTTCTACCACAAATAATCGGTCATCGCCTGCATGAGTGATTTCTACGGGATTTTTAAAACCGGTTGCGAAGCTTTGTAATCCGATGATTTGGGAATGGCAAATGAAGAAACAAAACAATGAGAGGAAGGTTGTTGCTGTTTTCATAACCGGATGATTTATAATGGAATCTAAATTTACGAATAAAAATGGGTTGGTGGTTGTTGATGGAAACACGAATTTGTGCGAATTTCAAGATTATATGAATAATTTGTATTTACTTTTAAGTATTTGGTGCAATTCACGGATAATCATAATGAATTATTCAGAAAGATTATTGTTGAGAAGTGTTTTATAGTATTTTTCTAATATATTTGGGAAAAATACAATGCTACCGTTCGGATATATACTTAAAATTAGTTAGATGAGTGAAAGTTTGTAGCGGGTATAAATATGTTGGCGGCAAGTTTGCGGACAACAGTGCAATAAAGGATAAAAATTGAAAGGACACTAAATTATAGCAATATGAATACGTTTTTGAAAATTTCGTTAGGTTTTGTACTTGGAGTAGTTTGTACAATCGGAGTATTATACATTATCGCAGCAACGCAAAACACAGAAGAAAATCGACTACGAGAAGAAATCCGAATGAAGGCGTTAAAAAACCTGAACCAATCTTTTGGCGAATCCGATACAGATGAAGACGAGCAAAGAAATATCCAATCATTTGAACTCACCACAAAAAAAGGTATAGTGAAATTACATACATATATGCCAAAAGATTCCGTTCAGATTCTAATGGGGCGTCCACAATCTACTGATATAAATGATTATGGATATAAAGGAGAGGTTCACGAAACGTGGAAGTATAAAGGGACAAATAGATATATTGATGAATTTACCATTGAGTTTACCAATGGCAAATTGAAATCGGTTCGTCAATATAAAGACCATTAACTCGTTATTTGTATAGCTTACTTAAAAACAATATGTTCAACATTACTCTTATTGGAACCCAACATTTGGAATCAGGAAAATGCAATTCTGACGAATTATATAAAATTATCGAATCTATAAATCCCGATGTGATTTTTGAAGAAATGCCATCTTCTCATTTTAATGCGTATTACGTTACTAAAACTCAAAGGAGTTTAGAATCTGACACAATTAATCAATATTTTAAAAGTCATAACGTTAAAATTATTCCTGTTGATATTGATGTAAGACAAGAATTATCTAAATACCAAAATGAAATTAATTTTATCTTTCATACAATCTTTAAACACGAGGATTATCTTAAGTTAGATAATGAGAAAGATGATTTGATGATACAGAAAGGTTTTAGGTATCTCAATAGTGATGAGTTTTTAGATTTTTTAGAGAAAAAGAAGGTTATAGAAAAACAGATTATAGAATCTGAACCAGATAAGGATAGACTACTTAATATTTATAAATTATTTCACTTAGTGCAATACGACAGCCGCGAAAACGCAATGCTTCAAAACATTTACAATTACAGTAAAGAAAATCAATATAATCAAGCTGTGTTTTTACTTGGTGCTGGACATAGAAAGTCAATAATGAAAAAAATTACGGAGTACGAAAAACTATCAGGAATTAAATTGAATTGGACAACATATGGTGACTACTAAAAAAACCAGCCGCCAACACGGGTTTTGCATCAGGCGAGATGACGTGCAGACTTGGAGCTTTATGCTTCTATTCAAGTTCAGTGCCGGCAGACAGTTTTATACTCCGAAACCCGCCCGAACGCAAAGCCCGAAAACAAAACTCAAAAAAGAAAACTACGAGTTGGTTAGTGCTACTAACCAACTGAAATTGCCTGCATCTGACGGTAAAAAGCGTTTGTCTGATATGCTCTACGATGGAATTATTGCTCCCGGCAAACAACGAACCGCGAACCGTTACCTCATGCAGTAACGAAATAATGAATTACTTTGAAACAATAAAATTTATGGAAAATAGAAACTACTCGGTTATTTACCGAATAATGCATTGGGCAATAGCCTTGTGTTTTATTTTTTTGCTGATAACAATTTTTTTAAGATTAACATGGATGAATAAAGAACATGTGGCCGACATCATTCAAAATTATCTTGCTACTACCGACAAAACTTTATCTCGTGAAGAACTTATTGTACTTGCAAAACAAATTAGAAAACCCATGTGGAATTGGCACATCTATATAGGCTATGTTTTAACGGGTTTGTTTTGTTTAAGACTGACTCTTCCTTTTTTTGGTAACATGAAATTTGCGAACCCTTTAAACAAGCAGCTCTCTTTGAAAATAAGATTTCAGTATTGGGTTTATTTAATTTTTTATGTTTGTGTGGCTATTTCCCTGATTACAGGCTTAGTAATTGAATTAGGCCCAAAAAGCATGAAGAATATTATGGAGGAAATACATGTTCTTTCGATTTATTATCTGATATTGTTCCTTATTATTCATTTAGGAGGTGTTTTGATTGCAGAATTTACTTCGCAACCGGGGATAATTTCAAGAATTGTGAGTGGAAAAAAACAGATTAAACAAGATTAACCTTTGCGATTTTTGTACTCCGAATTGAAAAACAGTGAAGCTAAACCCGTCCGCAAAGTTCGAAACTGTTAGCAATAATTTAACAAAATCTTGTAAATTTGACAACTATGGAAATATTAGAAAATTTAGAACCTTTACTCAAGACTTTTTGGTTTGTAGCTATTCCGGCAAGTTTAATTTTTATTATTCAGACAATTATGACTTTTGCCGGGGCAGATGCGTCAGATGGACTTGAAGCTGATTTTGACGGGGATTTAGGCGGAGCAGATGCTCCATTTCAACTGTTTTCGCTAAGAAACTTAATCAATTTTTTATTAGGCTTTAGCTGGACAGGGATCTCGTTTTATACAACTATTTCCAACAAACCAATACTTATCATTTTATCATTGATAGTTGGAGTTTTATTTGTCTATTTGTTTTTTATCATAATCAGGCAAGTGCAAAAATTAGCCGAAGACAATTCTTTTAAAATCACTAATACATTAAACAAAACAGCCGAAGTTTATTTGACAATTCCTGAAAATAAAAAAGGGAAAGGCAAAATAATGATTAGTGTAAACGGTGCATTTCACGAGTTAGAAGCAATGACCGAAAACGATAAAATTCAATCCGGTTCAGTAGTTAAAGTAGTAAGAATAGAAAATAATATCCTAATAGTAGAAAAATTTTAATCCAATCAATATGACACCAATCATCCTCATTGTAGTTGCGGCAGTAGTTTTATTCGCAACAATTTCAGCATTAGTTTCCAGATACAAACGTTGTCCATCAGACAAGATTTTAGTTATTTATGGACGAACCGGAGGTACATCGGCTAAATGTGTTCATGGAGGTGGTGCTTTTATTTGGCCGGTAATTCAGGACTTTGCTTTTTTGGATTTAAAACCGTTATCCATTGAGGCTAACCTGACAAATGCATTGAGCCGACAAAACATCAGAGTGGATGTTCCCTGCCGTTTTACAATTGCAATTTCGACCGAATCGGACAGTATGAATACAGCGGCGGAAAGATTGTTGGGTTTGTCTTCCGAGCAAATTCAAGAGTTGGCAAAGGATATTTTATTCGGACAATTACGTTTGGTAATCGCTACGATGACAATTGAAGAAATCAATTCAGACCGCGATAAATTCCTTGACAACATTTCAAAAAACGTTGACAGTGAGTTGAAGAAAATTGGGTTGAAATTAATCAACGTCAACGTTACCGACATCAAAGACGAATCGGGCTACATAGAAGCATTAGGAAAAGAAGCCGCAGCAAAAGCAATCAACGAAGCAAAAATCAGCGTTGCAGAACAAGAGAAAATCGGTGAAACAGGAAAGGCATTGGCTGACAGGGAAAAGGATACTCAAATAGCAGAAACGCATAGAGACAGAGATGTAAAAATTGCAATTACTCAAAAAGACAAGGAAATAAGCATTGCAACGGCAGTAAAAGATGAAACTATTGGTAAGGCAGAAGCAGAAAGGGATACAAGGGTAAAAACATCGGAAGCTAACGCAATTGCCATTAAAGGAGAAAACGAAGCAAAAATTGCAATAGCACAATCGGAAGCCAACAGAAGAGAAAAGGAAGCAGAGTCATTGAGAATAGCATTGGCATCAGAAAAAGTGCAACAAGCAAAAGCATTGGAAGAATCCTATGTTGCAGAGCAAAAAGCCGAATTGGCACGTTCGGAAAGAGAACGCTCTACACAGATTGCTAACATTGTAATCCCTGCCGAAATAGCAAAACAAAGAGCTATCATTGAAGCGCAGGCAGCGGCAGAAACCATTAGAGAAAATGCAAAAGGAGAGGCAGATGCAATTTTTGCAAAGATGGAAGCAGAAGCAAAAGGTTTGTTTGAAATACTTACAAAACAGGCAGAAGGTTACAAGGAAGTGGTTGCCGCTGCCGGCGGTGACCCGAATAAAGCATTCCAACTGCTTTTAATCGAGAAGCTGCCTGAACTTGTTAGGACACAAGTTGAAGCGGTTAAAAACATCAAAATTGACAAAATTACTGTTTGGGATTCGGGTAACGGGCAAAGTGAAAACGGAAACTCCTCGACTGCAAACTTTGTTTCAGGAATGATGAAAACGGTTCCGCCTCTTAACGACTTGTTCAATATGGCCGGACTAAATCTTCCAACCTATTTAAAAGGTGCGGAGGATCAAGCAACAAATAAAATAGACGAGGAAAAGGCAGAGTAAACTATCATATTTGCAATAGGCGGTTTGGTGCTGAAAAGTCCGCCTATTGCAAGTATGCAAAATGTTTCGGACAGCTCTTTAACTTCCTTTCGTAAATTTTGAATTAATTGACAACATCTAAAATAAAATACAGGCGACTTATACACTATTCGTTAATTACGTGTACGTTGTTGATTCAAATTATCATTTTAATATTTTTCTATAACGAATATTTTAATGAGAAAAAATTAGTGGCAATCGAAGAACAACTTAAAGGAACTCGTGTATTAAAAAAATTGACAGTCAATTCCAGACAGGAACTTTTAGATGCTCAGGATAATCTCCAAAAATATTTAAGCAGCAACGATAAGAAGTTTTTAGAATTATATTTCCGGTCTTTGCGAAAACTAACTGGAAACATAGATAGCATCAGGACTTATGAAAACACAAATCCTTCTCTGAAAAAAACTATTGATTCAAGAAGAGAAGAAATCTCCAAGTTAAACAGCCTTGAAACATTCATTGACTCGGTTTACAAAAAAGCCCCAAAGCCCTCACGTAAAAGTGCTCCACTCAAAATAAAAAGAATCGATATTCAAAATAATACCGAGAAATTTGATGTGGAGATACATCATACTTCAGACAGTATTGTGAAAAAAAAGTTGTTTTCTCGATTGAAAGATGCCATTAAAGGAAAAGTGGATATTAAGAGGGACACAATTTCCATTACTACAAAATATGGGAGTTCAATTGATACAAATAAAATCAAGGCAGATTTTGACAGTATCGTTAATGCGGTGAACAATCATTATCTAAAAGAAATAAAAGAATACCAATCGAATATCACAATTGCCAATTCAAAAAACAGTACTATTTATCGCATATACGACAACCTTATCGTACACGGTAATGATTTGATGGGGATTTATGACAATACAATCAGCGATTTTAATACAAAACTTGAAAAAGAATACGATGAACAAAATTCGATAAATAACAAAGTAAGGAGGGGTACGGTATTAGGATTGATGATTCTAATGTTTTTTGTTTTAATAGTGATTACGTACTATACAAAGCAATCTTTCTTATATGAAAGGGAGCTTAAGGAAGCAAATAAAAAGATTGGCAATAACCTGAACTTTAACAATAGGATTCTTGGCATGCTCAGCCACGAAATCCGGGCACCGTTAAAAATCATAAATATCTTTATCGACAGAATCCGTAAACGGACTGACGATGAAAGTAGTATAGATTATCTGAATTCGATAAAGTTCACTAATAATTCCCTTTTGATTCAGGCCAATCAAATTTTGGAGTATGCCAAAAATCACGAGAAAAAGATTGAACTAAATCCGGTTGAATTTAATCTCAGAAATGAAATTGATGCCATACTACACGTATTCCAACCTTATATAGATTCCAGAAATAATGTTTTTGAATTTAGAAATGAAATTGATCCCAAAACAATCGTATCTACGGACAACACCAAGATTCATCAAATTTTCACAAACATTTTAGGAAATGCCAATAAGTTTACTGAAAACGGAAAAATTGAAGTGATTATAAATACTGTATCTATAAATGAAAAGACATCAAAGCTCATCGTTTCTGTTGCTGACACCGGAATCGGAATTTCCGAATCGGATATCGAAAAGATTTTTGAGCCTTACTACCAGGGAATGATTTCCGATGAGGTCGATAATATAGGAGCAGGTTTGGGATTAAATTTATGCAAAGAGATTATTGACCTTTTTCAAGGAAATATTTCGGTAAAAAGTTCGTTAGGAAAAGGAACGACCGTTGATTTTGAAATTAATTTAATTTGTTTTTAACCACATAGGAGATTCATAGGTAATGATTACAAAAAAATATTTAGATAATTTGACGTATGATATTATAGGTTGTGCTATTGAAGTTCACAAATTTATGGGCAGGGGATTGTTGGAAAGTGTTTATCATCAATGTTTAAAAGAAGAGTTGTTACATAGGAAAATAAATTTTCTCACAGAGATGAGAGTGCCTGTAATGTATAAGGGAAAAATGATTGATATGGATTTTAGGTGCGACTTATTTGTAGAGCATAGTATTGCTGTGGAGTTGAAATCTGTAAAAGAAATAGTACCTGCACATGAAGCGCAACTTCTGACCTATATGAAACTATTGCAATGCCCAAAGGGCATTCTAATAAATTTTAATTGTTCAAATATTTTTAAAGAAGGGCAAAAAACTTTTGTCAATGAATATTTCAGCGTTTTATCCGATCAATAGAAACTATGTTCCTATGTGGTTTATTTTTAAAAGTCTAAACAAACGGATAAAAAATGATAATATATTTAAAAAAAAGTAAAGAAAATTATCCTGTCTCTGACGTTTTTTTGTTGTGCTTGTTTAATTTTATATCCAAACAGTTAAGGGTAGAGCCTTAAGTTAAATATTGTAAAATGACTGACTACGGACATGGTTCCATAAAATTTCTGCTGGCAGATGATCATAATATTGTTCGTCAGGGAATTAAACTTATTATTGGAGACCTGATTGAAGATTGCCAAATTTATCACGCTTCCAGTATCCAACAAATTCGGGAACAAATAAAACTCAATCCCATAGACTTCGCAATTTTGGACGCCCAGCTTCCTGACGGTAATTGTCTCTCGTTGATTCCGGAAATCAGGCAATTGCAACCTGATATGAAGATTTTGATGTTCACCAGTTTTGACGAAGAAAATTATTCGTTTAAGTTTATTAACGCGGGAGCCAACGGCTTTCTCAGTAAGTTGAGTGAAGAGTCTGAAATCCGACAGGCGATTTCACAATTGATGGAGAAAGGAGAATACTATTCGCCTTTAACGCAAAAACTCCTGAAAATATCTGAACATAACCCCAATATTCTAAATCCTTTGCATCAATTATCGGAAAGAGAATTGCAAATAGCAGCCTTGTACTCAAAAGGTTACGGAAACTTAGAAATAGCAAACAGTTTGTCGCTCAAGCAAAATACAATCAGCACTTTTAAGAAAAGAATTTTTGAAAAGTTGAATATCGAAACTTTAGTAGATTTAATCAACCTGATGGAAATCCATCATACTAAGTAAGTCATAAAGTCCAACTTTCGACTTTCGGACTTGCTTGTAGAAATATATCTACAATTCTGCCGACAAATGTCGAACAGGTAATCGCTGCAAAATATTTTCATTTCCCACAACTTTGTAATCTGATTTAATGGATAACTAAAGAATGAGGAAATGAAGAAAAGGAATAATACAAAAGACAGCTTTTTATATAGTAAAGACCTGTTTCCGGCAGTAAAATTAAAAGGTTTAAGAAAAAGAGAGTTTGGTGTTTTAATAGGAACCCAATTACTCATGTTTAGCGCTATCTATGTGCTAAATAATTTTCATCCTTATTTTGAAAGAATTCACTTTATGAGAATGCAAACCTTCTCAGGGCGTATGTTGGTTTTCTTTCTGTTGTTGGTTCTGCTGTTTCAGGTTTTATTCCTGATTTACATAGGCTATTTATTCATCAAATACAAACCTATTAAATCCGTAGCCGATTCAGATCTTCCTTCTTGCACCATTATCGTTCCCGCATATAATGAAGGAAAATTAGTCTATGAAACTCTTAGAAGTATTGTAGAAAGTAATTATCCAAAAGATAAGATGGAGATTATTACCATTGATGATGGCAGCAAAGACGATACTTGGTTTTGGATAAACAAAGCCAATTTAGACTTAAAAGGCATTCTGAAAGTCTATCAGCAACCGGTTAACAAAGGTAAAAGACACGCGTTACATAGAGGTTTTACTACCGGAACCGGTGAAATTTTTATAACCATTGACAGTGATTCGGTGGTTGAAAAAGATACTGTCAGAAATTTGGTAAGCCCTTTTGTTGTGGACAAAAACTGTGGCGCCGTAGCAGGAAATGTCAAAGTGCTGAATAAAAGGCAGGGGATAATTCCAAGAATGCTGAATGTCAGCTTTGTTTTTAGTTTCGAGTTCATCAGAGCGGCTCAAAGCTCATTAGGTTTTGTGCTGTGCACCCCGGGCGCCTTATCAGCCTACAAAAGAGAAGCCGTTTTAGGTTGTCTGAATGATTGGATTGAACAAAAATTCATGGGCCAATTTGCAACCATAGGAGAAGATCGCGCCATGACTAACCTTATATTGAAGCAAGGTTATGATGTCAAGTTTCAAAGAAATGCAAATGTTTTGACCAACACACCGGCAGGTTTCAAAAACCTGTACAAAATGTTTACCAGATGGGGAAGAAGTAACGTAAGGGAAACCTTAATGATGAACCATTTTGTGTTTAAAAACTTCAGAGAGAAAAACAAAGCGGGAGCTCGTTTTATTTTCTTAAACCAATGGGTTAAATTAATTCTCGCTTATCCTTTGACGATATTGATGCTGTACTTTTTGTTGACACATCCTCTTTTGTACCTCAGTTCTGCACTAATAGGGGCTTTCATTTTCTCCAGTATTCAGATGCTTTTTTTTACCAAACAATATAATTTTGTCGATTCTCTTTGGGCATATCCCTACAGTATTTTTTATATGTTTGCTCTTTTTTGGATTTTCCCTTTCGCGATTGCCACAGTGAAAAACGGAGGTTGGCTGACAAGATAAGTTTGTTTTTAAATAAAGAAAAACAACAACAGCCGAGCGATTACAATGGAATTATTAATAATTGATTTGTAAGATTTTTTTGATAGTATATATGTGTAATTCATTCAGTAAAACAAAGAACCACAACGATAAGTTGTGGTTTTTTTATGGCTTTAAAAAAATGTATTCCGATAAACTTCATAATAATAACGGTAGAAAAAATAACGTTAAAAAATCCATATTTAAAAAAAACATATACTTTTGCGTCAAATACAAATGTAAATGGCAAAGAATTTAGTTATCGTTGAGTCACCTGCAAAGGCCAAGACAATCGAGAAGTTTCTGGGGAGCGACTTCCAGGTTGAGTCAAGTTATGGGCATATTGCCGACTTGCCTTCCAAAGAAATCGGAGTGGATGTAGAGAATGGGTTCAAACCCAAATATGAAGTGTCTTCCGATAAAAAAGCCCTGGTGAGCAAATTGAAAACTTTGTCGAAGAATGCCGAAACGGTTTGGTTGGCTTCCGATGAGGACCGCGAGGGAGAGGCTATTTCATGGCACTTGGCGGAAGAATTGAAGCTAGACAAAAAGAAAACTAAAAGAATCGTTTTTCACGAGATTACAAAGACCGCTATTTTAAAAGCGATTGATAATCCACGTGAAATCAACTACAACTTGGTTGATGCACAACAAGCCCGTCGTGTTTTGGACAGATTGGTAGGATATGAATTGTCGCCTGTGCTTTGGAGAAAAGTAAAAGGAGGACTGTCTGCCGGACGCGTGCAGTCGGTTTCGGTTCGTTTGATTGTGGAGCGCGAACGCGAGATTCAGAACTTCAACGCCGTTGCTAGCTATTCTGTTGTTGCTGAATTCACCAACGAAGCGGGAAAAACATTCAAGGCCAAGTTGCCTAAAAACTTCAATACTAAAGAAGAGGCCGAAGCATTTTTGAATAAAAATATCGGCTCTATATATAAGGTAGGGGATTTGGAAACAAAACCTACCAAGAAAACGCCTGCGGCGCCTTTTACGACTTCGACTCTGCAACAGGAAGCTGCCCGTAAATTGTATTTGCCGGTTGGTATCACAATGCAGTTGGCGCAACGCCTGTACGAGGCGGGATTGATTACCTATATGAGAACGGACAGCGTGAACCTTTCGAAGGAAGCGATGGACGCGGCTCAGGCCGAGATCATCCATTCGTACGGAAAGGAGTTTTCGAAGCCGAGAAACTTTGTGAACAAAAGCAAAGGGGCGCAGGAGGCTCACGAGGCGATTCGTCCTACGGATATGACACGTCATTCGGTAAGCATCGACAGAGATCAGGCTCGTTTGTACGATTTGATTTGGAAGCGAACTTTGGCTTCTCAAATGAGCGACGCCGAATTGGAACGTACCAACGTGAAAATTTTGGCAGATAATCACAACGAAGCTTTTACTGCAACGGGAGAGGTTATCAAATTTGAGGGTTTCCTGAAAGTGTATTTGGAGGGGAATGATGATGACGAAGAAGAGCAGGAAGGTATGTTGCCTGCGTTGAAGGTGAACGAAAAATTAAGAAACAATTATATCACGGCTACCGAAAGATATTCAAGACCTCCGGCAAGATACACCGAAGCTTCTTTGGTTAAGAAATTGGAGGAACTCGGAATCGGTCGTCCGTCAACTTATGCTCCGACTATTTCTACTATCATCAACAGAAATTATGTTGAGAAAGGAAATCTGGAAGGGCAGGAGAGAAAATACACTCAAATGACTTTGCAATCAGGTAAGCTTGATGAAAAAGTTCTTAAAGAAAATACAGGTTCCGATAAAGGGAAGTTGGTTCCCACGGATATCGGAACCATTGTTACCGACTTTTTGGTCAAAAATTTCGGAACCATATTAGACTATAATTTTACTGCAAAAGTAGAACAGGATTTCGATGAGATTGCCGAAGGGAATATCCAGTGGGCAAAAATGATGCAGGAGTTTTACGATAAGTTCCACCCGAATGTAAAGGAAGTGGAGGCGCACGCCGAGAGAGAAAGTGGGGAGAGAATTCTTGGAACTGATCCTGCGACCGGAAAACCGGTTAGTGTTCGTTTGGGTAAATTCGGTCCTATGGCTCAGATTGGTGATGCCGAAGATGAGGATAAGAAGTTTGCAAGTTTGAAACACGAGCAACATATCGGGAACGTAACTCTAGAGGAAGTTCTAAACTTGTTTTTGTTGCCAAAAATGTTGGGTACATATATAGGAGAAGAAGTTGAGGTGAGCAACGGCCGTTTCGGACCATACGTTCGTCACGGGAGCGTTTTTATTTCTCTGCCAAAAGGTGAGGATCCTTTGGATGTGACTATGGAGCGCGCTCAGGAATTGATTAATGAAAAAGCAAAGGCCGATGCGCCGATTGCAACTTATAAAGAAATGCCGGTTCAGAAGGGTGTCGGACGTTTCGGTCCTTTCATCAAATGGAACGGAATCTTTATTAATGTGAGCAAAAAATACAATTTTGATAATCTTTCGCAATCTGACATCATCGAATTGATTGAAGATAAATTGCAAAAGAACATTGATAAGGTAATTCACAATTGGGAAGAAGAAGGGATTCTTGTAGAAAAAGCCCGTTGGGGACGTTCTGTAATTACCAAAGGGAAAATCAAGATTGAGTTGAGCAAGGATGTAGATGCTTCAAAACTGACTTTGGAAGAAGTGAAGGAAATGATAACAAAGAAAACTCCTGCTAAAAAGACTCCTGCCAAGAAAGCAGCAACTGCTAAAAAACCGGTAGCAAAAAAGACAACAACGAAAAAGAAATAATCGATGGGACTTGATTTTTTACAACCATTAAATACCGAGATTGTAGATTATATTGCGGGTTTGTCTCAACAGCAATTGGGAAGCAAAGTTGTGTTGCATACCGATGCTCAAATACCGGATTTTGATAAAATTAGGATTGCTGTAATTGGGGTTCAGGAAAATCGCGGGAATGTAAATGTTTCTGCTGATTTTCAACAGGAAAGTTTAGACTTGGATGGTTTGCGTAAAGAATTGTATTCTCTGTTTCCCGGAAATTGGGAAGTTTCTATAGCTGATTTAGGAGATATACTTGCAGGAGATTCTGTAAGAGATACCTATTTTGCTTTGAAAAGTGTTATGACAATACTGGTTAAGAAACGTGTTATTCCTATTGTGATAGGAGGTTCTCAGGATTTGACTTACGCAATGTATAGAGCTTATGATGATTTGGAGCAAATGGTGAATTTGGTTTCAATTGATAGTAAGTTCGATTTCAGTCAGGGTGAAGAAAGGTTGAGTAGTGAGTCGTATTTGTCAAAAATCATAATCGACGAGCCAAATAATTTGTTTAATTTTAGTAATATTGGCTATCAGACTTATTATAACTCTCAGGAAGAAATTGACTTGATAGAAAAAATGTTCTTTGATGCTTATAGATTGGGCGAAGTTTCAAATAATATGACTATTGCAGAGCCTGTTTTTAGGGATGCAGATATAGTAAGCATGGATTTGAATTCGGTAAAATCATCTGATTCGGGGAATTTTAAACAATTTGTTCCGAATGGTTTTAACGGAAAAGAGATTTGTGCCTTGTCCAGATATGCGGGTATAAGTGATAAAGTTTCGTCTTTTGGGATTTTTAATCACAATAATACAGCACATGAATACGTTTTAATATCTCAAATCATTTGGTATTTTATAGAAGGAGTTCAGTATCGTTCAAATGAATATCCTTTTGGAAGTAAGGAAAACTATCTGAGATATACGGTTCCTCTGGATGATGAAGAATTGATTTTTTATAAGAGTGATAAAACAGAAAGATGGTGGATTGAGATACCATCGGTGTTGGGAGGAAACAATAAATTGAAAAGAAATACGTTGTTACCCTGTTCTTATGATGATTATTTATCGACCTGTAATCAGGAATTGCCTGAAAGATGGTGGAAAGCTCATAGGAAAAATATGATTTAAAAGAATACTTTATTAGTTGTTAATTAATAAATTGAGTGGTGTTTTAAATGTTTTTTAGTTTTTTTGATTAAAAAAATTGTTTTTTACCGAAATAATAAATACGTTTACGGCCTTTAAAATAAGAATATATTATAATCCAAATTTATATGAAGAAGTTCATTGCATTTGCAGCGTTATCGTCGATTTTGTTGAGCTGCGGCTCGAGCGAAAAAGGAGAACTGGTTGGTGTTAGAGGGAAGAAGTGGAATCCTGAGAAACCATACGGTATGACATTGGTTCCTGGTGGTGCTTTTATTATGGGTAAATCAGATGATGATTTAGCTAGTATTGGTGATGCTCCAACGAAAACGGTTACTGTTCGTTCGTTTTATATGGACGAAACTGAGATTACAAACAGTGAATATCGTCAATTTGTAGAATGGGTAAAAGATTCTATTATAAGAACGCGTTTGGCTATTTTTGCCGATGAACAAGGTTTAAGTACTACAGGTGGCGGAAAAAGCGGAAAATTGGGAAGTATAGGTGATTATGCTTTTAAGGATACTGATCCTGCTAAAATGTCGCCTTACGATAACTATATGTATCAGAATTATTACAGTATTGGTACAGCGGATGATCCATATTCCGGAAGAAAACTGAATCATAAGGTTAAATTGAAAACAAGTACTGCTCAGTATCCTGATGAATACTATACTGAGGTAATGGATTCTATGTATATTCCGATGGAAGAAGCTTTTAATGGAGTAAGAACTGTTGATGTTAAAAAGCTTAATTTCAAATATGAATGGTTAGATGTTCAGGCTGCTACTAAAACCGGAGCAGGCAAAAGATCTAAGTATATAGTAAGAGAGCAACAAAATGTATATCCGGATACAACTGTATGGGTAAAGGATTTTGCTTATTCATATAATGATCCTATGCATAATCAGTATTTTTGGCATCAGGCATATAGTGATTATCCTGTAGTTGGGGTTTCTCATAAACAGGCAAAAGCATTTTGTGCTTGGAGAACTTTGAATAAAAGAGCTTATTTGAAATCTAAAAAACAATCAGGTAGTATGACTATACCGGATTTTAGATTGCCAACAGAAGCTGAGTGGGAATATGCTGCAAGAGGTGGAATGGAATCAGGTACTTATCCTTGGGGTGGTCCTTATACTAAGAGTGACAGAGGTTGTTATTTAGCAAACTTTAAACCAAGTAGAGGTGATTATGCGGCAGATGGTGCTTTATATACTGTTGAAGCTAAATCGTATGAGCCGAATGGTTTTAATCTTTATAACATGGCAGGGAATGTAGCTGAATGGACTGATTCATCATATAGCCCGGGTGCTTATGATTTTGTTTCAACAATGAACCCTAATGTTTCTGATACAAAAAATATGCGTAAAGTAGTAAGAGGTGGTTCTTGGAAAGATGTAGCGATTATGCTGCAAGTAAGTACTCGTGATTATGAATATGCAGATACAGCAAGAAGTTATATCGGATTCAGAACAGTTCAGGATTATATGGGAAGTCAGATAACCGGTAATACTTCAAGAAGATAATTAAACCTTTAAATCTAAAATAAATAAATTAACAATCAAAAAAACTAAGAGTTATGGCAATATTAAGTAAAAAAGTAATGAATTTCACTTACGGTATGGGAGCAGCAGTTGTTATCGTAGGAGCATTGTTTAAAATCCAACACTATCCGGGTGCTGGTGTATTACTTGTTATCGGTCTTGTTACTGAGGCTGCTATTTTTGCTTTGT
Source organism: uncultured Flavobacterium sp. (assembly GCA_964631795.1). Taxonomy (GTDB): domain Bacteria; phylum Bacteroidota; class Bacteroidia; order Flavobacteriales; family Flavobacteriaceae; genus Flavobacterium. Next base: position 51,612 of record CAZWAF010000007.1, read on the forward strand.
CTGCATTTGAGGCTCCTGATCATGAGTTAGATTGGTCATTGGTTTATCCTGAATTAGCAGGAGGAGAGCCTAGAAAAAAAGTTATTAGAGATGATAATGCTGGTGAAGCAGAAGGAATGTTGTCTAAAAAACTTGATTCTATGTTGAAAGAAGCTAGAGTTGATGTTGAGTTAATGGCTAGTTTAGGAAATAGTATTAAGAATTTTGAAGTTGCTGCTTCAAATATTACTCCTACTGTAGATTCTATTGCTTCTACTAAAAAATATAGTGAAGAAATGTCTATGGCGGCTGCTCAAATGGAATCATTGAATAGCCTTTATAAAATTCAATTGGAAAGTGCTTCAAGAAATACTGAGGCTAACAAAGAAATCGCTGAAAACGCATCAAGATTGAAAGCAGAAATGCAGGCTATGACTGCTAATATTGCTTCTTTGAACAATGTATATGGAGGAATGCTTTCTGCAATGAGTAACAAAGCATAATTAGTTTTTTAAACTCAATTATCACAAAACAATCTAATAAAACGAAATGGCAGGAGGAAAATTAACCCCTAGACAGAAGATGATTAACTTGATGTATCTGGTTTTCATCTCAATGTTGGCTTTGAATATGTCAAAAGAAGTATTGTCTGCTTTTGGCCTTATGAATGAACAATTCGAAAGTACAAATGCAACAGCTTTGCAAACAAATGAGCAATTATTGATGGCTTTGGATGCAAAAGGTGCTGAAAATCCAGCTCAATTTGGAAACGCTAAGCAGGTTGCAGATAAAGTTGCTGTTATCAGCAAGAACTTTTATGACTATGTTGGTTCTCTAAAAAAATATGCTCTTGAAGGAGTTGAAGCAGATTCTGAAACAGGTAAGTTGCCATACGAAGCTATGGATAAAGCAGCTTCTATCGATGAAAACTGGTTTAAAGGAGATGGATATTCAGATAAGGGTACAGAAATTGTAAATACAATTAATAAGTACAAGGCCGATATGAAAGAGGCGATCGGTTCAGAAGTTAAGTTGAAATCTATGCTTGCTGAATTGAATAATAAATTTAATACTGATGATATTGTAGATAGAGAAGGTGTAAAAAAGAAATTTTTAAATTATCATTTTGAGCATTTTCCTGCTATTGCTTCTCTTACAAAGTTATCTGCATACCAAAATAATATAAAAAAGACTGAGTCTGATATTTATAGCGCACTTTTAGGTAAAGCGGCTATTCAAGCGGCTTCTTATAGTAATTATCAAGCTATCGTTGTATTAGATAAAAATGCTTATTTTCAAGGAGAAAAAGTAACTGGTAAGGTTGTATTGGGGCGTTACGACGAAAATACTAAACCAACTTCTTTCCAAGGCCCTGGTAGATTAGAAAATGGTCAGGCAGTGATTTCATTAACAGCAGGTGGAGTAGGTGAACAAAATATCAATGGTCAGTTTACTTTTGTTGAAGACGGAAAAACGATTCCTCTTAAGTTTGCTGGTAAATATGTTGTAGTTCCTCGTCCTAATTCAGCTACTATTGCGGCAGATAAAATGAATGTTGTTTACAGAGGTGTTGAAAACCCAATGACAATTTCTTTTGCGGGTGTTTCTGATAACAATGTTACAGCAAGTGCTCCTGGTTTAAGAAAGTTAGGAACTTCGGGTAAATATATGATGTCTCCGGGTTCCGGATCTGAAGTTACAATCAATGTAAATGCAAAATTGCCTGATGGTAAAGTTGTTTCAGATAAAAAGTCTTACAGAATCAAAAATATTCCGGCTCCTCAGGGTGCAATCGGAGGTCAGGTAGGCGGTGCCAAAGGTGCAAAATCAAGATTAGAAGTTTCCCAGATTACTGCGGTATTACAAGATTTCGATTTTGAATTGAATTTAAGAGTGGTTCAGTTCAGTTTAAAAGTTCCGGGTCAGCCTACAGTAGTTGTAAACGGAGACAGAGTGAATGCACAATGCAAAGCTGCTCTTGCTAAAGCAACAAGAGGTGATCAGGTAACAATTTCTGATATCAAAACAAAACTGGAAGGTTCTGACCTTATGTTGAAGCAAACTACTCCAGTTATTTACGAAATACAATAATTAATTTAGTTTGACGTTTAAATCTCAAACAACTTTCAATTTTAATAATATGAATTGTAAAAATCTTTTGTCGGTAGTCCTTTTAGTTGCAGGAAGTTTTACAACTTTTGCACAATCAAATTTGCTGAATGCGAAAGTACCAAGTGAAATTGGTAAGAAGTCACCTGCACAATTAAATTCAGATAATGATAAACCATTGGCTTATGGTTATGTAGATGACAGAGATGTTTTGTTCGGAAAAGCTGTTTGGGAAATAATTGATTTGAACGAAAGAATTAATTTCCCACTATATTATCCTATTGATACGGCTAATATTGGAAAAGACAGAAGATCTCTTTTTGATGTTTTGTTGAAAAATATCAAATCAGGTAAAATTACTGAAGTATATGGTGACAGTTATTTTAATGATAAGCGTCCTTTGAAAGATATAGAACATTCTTTCAAATATATTGATACTTTAGATCAGGGTAGAGATGAGATTAATAACAACCCGGATTTGTATAAGCCTATGAAAAAAAAGGATAAGAAAGGGAATGTTGTAATCGTACCTCCGGCAAGAAAATTAGATCCTCAATATATTGATGAGAGAGAATTGACTGCACAAGATGTTTCGAGTTATAAAATTAAAGGATTCTGGTATTTTGATAAGCGTCAGGGTGAATTAAAATATCGCTTATTAGGAATTTGTCCAATGGCTCCGGAAGCCAAAGAAATTGGAAATGAAAATCCTGATTTGATTGAGTTGTTTTGGGTTTATTATCCTGCAATCAGAGATATTACCAATAAAGCATTGGCTTTCAATGACAGAAATTCAGCTATGCCACTTAATTTTGACAGTTTGTTGAATTCAAGAAGATTCAATGCTGTTATCTATCAGGAGGAGAATGTTTTTGGAGATCGTTTAATTGAAGAGTATCTTAAAGATAATGCTCAAATGGAACTTCTAGAATCTGAAAGAATTAAAGAAAAGATTCGTGATTTTGAACAAGATATGTGGACTTACTAAGTTTATGTTGAAATTTATAGAAAAACTCTTACTTTTTTAGTAAGAGTTTTTTCATTTTTAATAAATTTAATTTTCTCTTATAGATGATTGATTTTCTTATTATAGGATCCGGACTTGCAGGGATTTCTTTTGCCGAAATTGCCCTGCAAAATAATAAGTCGATTTTGGTTTTTGATAATAATTCACAGAATTCAACCAGAATTGCCGGTGGATTGTATAATCCGGTTATATTAAAACGTTTCAGCTCAGTTTGGAATGCTCAGGAACAAATGGAATTGTTGAATGATTTTTACCCAAGAATCGAAAATAGGCTTAAGGTTAAATTTGATTATAAGATTCCGGTTTACAGAAAGTTCTTTTCTGTAGAAGAACAAAACAATTGGTTTGCAGCATCCGATAAGTCTGAATTATCTCCTTTTCTGTCTTTAGATTTGGTATTTAAACAATATAAATTTATTGATTCTCCGTTTGGATATGGAGAAGTTCTTCAAACGGGATATTTGGATACATCCGTTTTTCTGGACAGTTATAGAAATTATTTGACCGAAAATAATTTGTTGATGACTGAATCATTTGATTATTCCAAATTAGAAATCAATGATGATTATATAGTTTATGGAGATATTCAGGCAAAAAATATCATTTTTGCAGAAGGATTTGGTTTGCATTCAAATCCATATTTCAATTATTTGCCACTTGATGGTACAAAAGGAGAACTTTTTATAATTAAGGCTGTCGGTTTAGATCTGGATGTTATTGTTAATACCAGTGTATTTATACTGCCGTTAGGAAACGATTTGTACAAAGTTGGAGCAACATATAATTGGGAAGATAAAACGAATCTTCCAACAGAAGAAGGAAGGCAGGAATTAGTTGATAGAATTAAAGAAATTTTAAACTGTGAATTCGAGATTGTCGAACATTTTGCAGGAGTTCGTCCTACGGTTCGGGATCGAAAACCGTTGGTAGGTTCTCATCCCGAATATAAAAATCTTTATGTTTTGAACGGTTTAGGTACTCGTGGTGTTATGCTTGGACCAGCAATGGCAAAGGCATTGTTTCAATATATCGAAAACGGAAAAGATTTAGATCCTGTAATTGATATTAAAAGATATATAAAAAAGAAAGGTTGATTTATTGTTTGAAATCGGGATCGTACGAAATAAATATATTGATATAAATGTTTCTGGACCAACGAAGCACAAACGGATAAAGCAAAACTAATGCGGTTATTATTGAAATAAAGGAAATTTTTATACTTAAATTCAAAATTGCATATGAGATAATAAAAGCAGCAATTCCTATTGCTACATTTAAACCGTAACTTACATACATGGCTCCATAGAAGAACGAAGGTTCAATCTGATATTTTAAACCACAATGACTACAAGACTCATTCATTTTTAAACTATTTTTCAGATTTAAAGGATTTTTGTCTTTGTACATACTTTCTTTTTGGCATCTGGGACAAGTTCCTGTTAAAATACTATAGAGTTTGGTTCCTTTTTTTAACATTTGCATAAAATTTGGTTGCTTTTAGACCACAAATTTACACATACAATTCATATAAAACACATTAAATGCTTAATATACATAATTTGTCGGTTTCCTTTGGTGGAACTTATTTGTTTGAAGAAGTTACTTTTCGTTTAGGAGCCGGAGACCGGGTAGGTCTTGTCGGAAAAAACGGAGCCGGAAAATCAACTATGCTTAAGATTTTATCCAGAGATATTGCCCCTGATTCGGGAACGATAGCTCAGGAAAAAGATGTTCGAATGGGTTTTTTGCGTCAGGATATCGATTTTGAGCAAGGACGAACAGTTTTGGAAGAAGCTTATCAGGCTTTTACCGAAATAAAACAAGTGGAGAAAAAACTAGAGGAAATTAATCATCTTCTAGTAACAAGAACCGATTATGAGAGTGAAGAATATACTCAAATAATTGAAGATTTATCTGATTATACACATCGTTTTGAATTGCTTGGAGGTTATAATTATGTTGGAGATACAGAGAAAATCCTTTTGGGATTAGGATTTAAGCGGGAAGATTTTAACAATCAAACCGAAACTTTTTCCGGAGGTTGGAGAATGCGTATTGAATTAGCAAAATTATTGTTGCAATCAAATGATGTATTGTTGCTCGATGAGCCTACAAACCACCTGGATATTGAAAGTATTATTTGGTTAGAAAATTTCCTTACTAATTATCCGGGAGTTGTGGTAATTGTTTCTCACGACAAGATGTTCCTTGATAATGTTACCAACAGAACTATTGAGATTTCTCTTGGGAAAGCGTATGATTTCAATAAACCGTATTCTCAATATTTAGAATTGCGTCACGAAATTCGTGAAAAACAATTGGCAACACAAAAAAATCAGGCTAAGAAAATTGAAGAAACAGAAAAATTAATTGAGAAATTCCGTGCCAAAGCGTCCAAAGCTTCAATGGCGCAATCTCTTATCAAGAAACTGGATAAAGTTGAGCGAATTGAGGTAGATGAAGACGATAATTCAGTTATGAATATTTCGTTTCCGGTTTCTAAAGTTCCTGGAAAAGTTGTTGTTGAGGCCGAACATGTGACCAAAGCCTATGGAGATAAAACGATTCTGAAAGATATTTCGTTGTTGGTAGAACGTGGAAGTAAGATTGCTTTTGTTGGACAAAACGGGCAGGGAAAATCGACTTTTATAAAAGCGATTGTAAATGAATTTGAATATGAAGGTTCTATAAAATTAGGACATAATGTTCAGGTAGGGTATTTTGCCCAAAATCAAGCTGAATATTTAGATGGAGAAATTACATTGCTTCAAACAATGGAAAATGCAGCTACAGATACCAATCGTTCCAAAGTTCGGGATATGCTGGGTTCTTTTCTTTTTAGAGGCGATGATGTTGAGAAAAAGGTAAAAGTGCTTTCAGGAGGAGAAAGAAACCGATTAGCGCTTTGTAAATTGCTTTTACAACCCATTAATGTTTTGGTAATGGATGAGCCTACCAATCACTTGGATATTAAGTCTAAGAATGTTTTGAAAGCCGCTTTGCAAAAATATGAAGGAACCTTGCTTTTGGTTTCTCACGACAGGGATTTTCTTCAGGGAATGTCGAATATAGTTTATGAATTCAAAGACAAAAAGATAAAGGAATATTTGGGAGATATTAACTTTTTCTTAGAACAACGCAATCTCGAAAATATGCGTGAAGTTGAGAAGAAAGAGGCTGTTAAGGCTTCAAATCCAAAAGAAAGCAATAAGGCGTCTTATGAGGATCAAAAAAAGTCAAAATCTTTACAAAATCGCCTAAGCAAAATCGAAAATCAGATTCGGGATTTGGAAAAAGATATTCAAAATAATGACAAAATGTTGGCCGAAAATTATGATAAACATATTGAAGACGCTTCATTTTTTACAGCTTATAATAAGAAAAAAGCGGATTTAGATAAATTGCTTTCAGAATGGGAAATTGTTCAGATTGAAATTGATAGTTTATAATAAAAAAGGGTTCTGAAAAGAATCCTTTTCTATTCAATTAATCCAATTAATTTAGAATGTTCCATTGCTTCTTTGCTCGATGTAAAATAACAAACATCAATACCCAGGCTTTCCAGATTTTTCATTACCTCAATTACTTTCTTTTTTTTCATTTTCCCGGTTTGTCTTACATATACTGCTTTTACAGACAAAGGAAATATTTTACTTATGGCTTCATAAATAAAGGCATCCTCTTGTGAGTCGTCTCCTAAAAGAACATATTTCAGGTTGGGATAAAATTCTAAGATGTGTTTTATTTTAAAAAATTTGTGATTATGATTTCCTTTTCCTGAAATAATAAAGTCTTTAATACTTGTTTTTATGTCTTTTAATAACAGAACTGCTTTAGGTAAATGATGAATTTCTGCAAATTTTTCAATAAAACGATACAGATTCCATTCGCTGCTTGAAACATAAAAAAAGGCATTGGGTTTGCTTTTGTCTTCTCTCCCGGAAATACTCAAAGCCTGATAATGCGGTACAACATCATCATAAACTTTACGATTGGTTACGTTTTTAAATAATAAATTGTATAGTTTTTTGAACGGATTTAAGGAGTAAGAAATCAAAAAAGTATCGTCTATATCAGATATAATTCCAATTTCTCCTTCGTGTGGACGAATGTATTTTCCTTTTTCTCTGATTGTTTTAGTTCCGTGTTTTATACTGACATAATATTCAACCCAACCATATTTGTCTTGCTGGTCTAATGGTACACAGAATTTGAAATAACCGTCATTTAAGGTTTTGGTTCGGAGCTTTTCATTTTTATATTCCAAATAAACATCCGTATTTGAATGTGTTTTTAAACCAAACATTTTAATTACCGAAGCTGCATTTTTGAATCTTTTCTTCTGAAAATCGTAATCTTTTTTTCGGGTAGGTTTAAAGACATGCCCCATTACTATCAATTCCTGCTCGTTGGCATATCCTCGATAAAGTTTTAATATGGGTTTCACGATTTAAAATTTTTGAAGTGTATTCTAAATTAGTTATTTTTAGTGAATAAAAGAATTGAAAAGTGAGAAATAATGTGCTAATGGTAGTAAATCCTGTTTCTGGCGGCATTGATAAAAGAAGCTTTATTGATGCTGTTTCTGTTTATGCACATAAAAAAAAACTGAATTTAATTCTTTTTGAAACTTCAGGAAATACTGATTCAGTAAGATTAAAATCTGTTTTTGAAGAGAACAATCCTTCAAGAATTATTATCGTAGGTGGAGACGGTACTATTAAATTAGTTGTTGAAACTATTGATAATTCAGATGTTATATTTGGAATTTTACCGGCAGGTTCGTCTAATGGCTTGGCGACAGATTTGAATTTAATTGCTGATTTAGAAAGAAATATTGAGATTGCTTTTGGTGATAAAATCACTTTGGTTGATGTTGTGTCTTTAAACGGTCAAAAGTGTCTTCATTTAAGCGATATTGGTTTAAATGCAGAACTTATTCGGAATTATCAGGAGAGTTCAGTAAGAGGTAAATTGGGATATGTACTTCAAATTTTAAATACATGGATAGATTCAGATGATTTTTTTTATGCTCAAATAACGGCAAACGGAAAGACTGTAGAGTGTGCGGCAAGTATGATTGTAATTGCAAATTCTCAAAAATATGGAACCGGCGTTGTAATCAATCCTAACGGAAGTTTGAGCGATGGAAAGTTTGAAATTATTATTCTGAAAAATCTCGATTTCATAGTTTTTACAAAAATAGTGGCTGGATATATTCCGGATAATACTGAGGATATTGAAATAATTAGTGCGGAGAAAGCAACAATTAGTACAAAAAATCCGGTTTGTTTTCAAATCGATGGTGAATATTGCGGAATGGTAAAAAGTTTGGATATTAAAATACTTACAGAAAAAATTAAAATCGCAGTTTCTTGATAATGTGAGTAAATGAAACTTTTTTAAGATATTAATCTAAATAATTCCTCGATCCCGAACACTCGGGATGCCTCGGGGTTTCCGCTTCCACCTCTCCTTGGGAGAGGTCGGATTTACGGAGTAAATCCGGGTGAGGCAAAATAAAAGAATTTCGGTTTTTGACCTTCAGGTCAAAATGAAACCGGCGAAATACCCCGATGGCTCTGCCTCGGGGATAGTCGGTTTCAAGAAATTATTTTATTCAAAAAATGCCCCCAAATAGTGTCTAACTTTTTGGGGGCATTGTAGAAAAACAGCCTTTTTTATTTATTGTAAATTTAGTTTTTCTTGAGGAATCCGCCGCGATTATCGTTTCGGGCTAGAGAATGATCAACAATTAAATTTCCGATGGTTATCATATTGTACAATTCGTAAATTTCGGTTGTTATTTGATGATCTTCGAATAATTGTTCTAATTCGTTTTTCCAAATTTCAATTTGATTTTTTGCTTTCAATAAATCTATGTCGTTTCTGATTATTCCGGAACTTTGTCTCATTAAAGATTGTAAATCCAAAGTTAGTTTTGAAATATAATTTTTATCTATTTGAGGTTTCTTTTCGAATTTGAATTCAGAAATTGAATTCTCTTCATTATCAGAAAATTTATGTGAAGCCAGATAATTATAAATTTTGTCTGAATAGACTAATGCTTCCAGTAATGAATTTGAAGCCAGTCTATTAGCGCCGTGCAAGCCGGTTCTGGTGCATTCGCCACAGGCAAACAGATTTTCGAGAGAAGTTTTTCCGTTTAGATCCACTACAATTCCTCCGCAAACATAATGTTGAGCCGGAACTACAGGAATCCAATCTTTAGAAATATCAATGCCACTGCTAAGACATCTTTGATAAATCATCGGAAAGTGTTTGATGAAATTTTCTGTGTTTAGATGAGTACAATCCAGATAAACACAATCATCGCCCGATTTTCTGAGTTCAGAATCGATGCTTTGAGAAACAATATCTCTTGAAGCTAAATCTCCGCGCTCGTCATATTTAGACATAAAACGTTCTCCGTTTTTTGTACACAAATGGGCTCCAAAACCTCTTACTGCTTCCGAAATTAGAAATTGAGATCCTGATTTTCCTTCATACAAAGCTGTTGGATGAAACTGAATAAACTCCATGTCCTTTACTTCGGCATTGGCACGAAAAGCCATTGCTACTCCGTCTCCGGTTGCAATTTTCGGATTTGTAGTATGACCATAAATATGACCAATTCCTCCTGTTGCCAAAAGGGTAAAATCAGATTCAAAAGTGATTAATTCGTTTGTGTGTTGATTTAAGACATAAGCACCCCGACAAACATTGTCTTTTGAAATTAAATCAAGTGCAAAATGATGATCCAGTACAAAAATATTTGGTTTTTGATGTACCTGAGCCAGTGTGGCACGTTCAATTTCATAACCGGTTTGGTCTTTGTGGTGAACCACTCTGCTTTGAGAATGTCCGCCTTCCATGCCTAAATCAAGAGTTCCTTTTGAGTTTTTGTCAAATTTAGCTCCCCATTCAATAAGTTCTTTAAGGCGTTTAGGCCCTTCTTTAATTACCATTTCTACCACGGTTCTGTCACACAAGCCGTCACCACAAATAATGGTGTCGTCAATATGTTTTTGGTAAGAGTCATCGTCTTTGTTTACAACAACTGCCAGGCCTCCCTGAGCATATTTTGTATTAGACTCGTCTTCGTTTGATTTTGTAACCACATAGACTGTCTTGTCCGGAAATTTGTCGGCAATTTTTATAGCAAAGGTCAATCCAGCCACTCCAGAACCAATGACAAGGTAATTAGTATGCACCATTATTTAGATAATTCTAACATTCTTTCTATTGGTTTCAAAGCCTTTTCAATAATGTTTTCGGCAACATTGATTTCAGGAGTTTCGTTCAACAGACAGTCATAAAGTTTTTGTAGCGTATTCATTTTCATATAGCCACATTCGCTGCAAGCACAGGTGTTGTCTTCGTTTGATGGAGCCGGAATCAAAATTTTCTCAGGAACTTCCTGGTGCATTTTGTGTAAAATTCCTGCTTCGGTGGCTACTATAAATTTGTGATTTGAATCTTTTTTTACATAATCAATCATTCCTGCGGTAGAACCAACATAGGCAGCCGTTTCTAAAATTGGAGTTTCAGATTCCGGATGTGCTATGATTTTAGCATCAGGATGTTGTTTGTAAAGATTAATCAATTTGTCAAGAGAGAAAGCTTCGTGAACTACGCAAGAACCATCCCATAACAACATATCTCTTCCGGTTTTATTGATAATATATCTTCCTAAATTCTTGTCCGGAGCAAAAATAATAGGTGTGTCCAAAGGAATTGATTCAACGATTTTTACCGCATTTGAAGAAGTACATACAATGTCGCTCAAAGCTTTTATTTCGGCAGAACAATTTACATAAGTAATTACTACGTGATCCGGGTGTTGGTCAATGAATTTTTTGAATAAATCCGGAGGACAAGATTCTGCCAAAGAACAACCTGCTTTTAAATCAGGTAAAATAACCTTTTTAGATGGATTTAAAATTTTTGCCGTTTCGGCCATAAAATGAACTCCGGCAAAAAGAATGATATCAGCATCTACATTCATTGCTTCTTGCGATAATCCTAAACTATCTCCTACATAATCCGCCACATCCTGAATATCGGATTCTTGATAATAATGAGCTAAAATAACTGCATTTTTCTCTTTTTTCAGCTCCAATATTCTTTCCTTAAGATTTTTCATTTATAATATAAATTTAAATTTTAATAGTCACTTTTTATTAAAGTCTTTATTTACAAGTGTTTTGATGGTTTTCTGATGAAAGAAAACAGTGCTCAAAATAAGCCCACGAAGATACCAAATTCCGAATAGTAAAACAAAACATTATCTGTATGAAGTGAATTTTGTATTTCGGGGAAGTGAATTTGCTTATAAAAACTGATTTAATTAATTCTCTTTTCTTCCGGTTAAATACATTTTAAAATGCGAAGTAAAAATCAACAATTTATTGTAATATGTTGGTTTTTAGTATTTTGTGTTTATTTGGTTTAAATATATTGGTTGCACTCTTTACAAAACTAATGCCAATATTATTGTTGTATTGATTTGTAATTGTTTTTGAAAATAAAATTGCGCAAAAGTCTTATAATTATAAGCGACTTAGAATGATATTTATCAGGTTTTAAGTCGGTAACTTTATCAATATTTGCAAATTATTTATTTCTAATACTTTTAATATGACTCCAAATAAGCCTTTACATTCTTTTCATATTCCGGTTATGGGGTTGGCTTTTACTATTGATAGTCCCATTCGTGTGGCTCAATATGGTATTTCCTCGGTTGTTGCAATTATAGACGATGACTTGCTTGAAAAGATGAATGCTTTTTATAGTAAAAAGTTTAATATGCCTTATCAGGAAATCACTCAAAAAATTCATGATTATCGTGCCCAACGTGTTACGTCTTATTTGAATTTGGTTGATACAATTGTGAAGCAAAAGTTTGAAAGTTTCAAAATAGAATTAGCAGAAAGCAGAACGGCTTTAGAAAACTTTGTTGCCATGCTTCCTAATAAATCTGAAATTAAGCGAGGACTTCAAAACTTAATGGAAGATGGTGTTGCTTTCAAAGAAAATGTTAAAACTTTTCTTGAAAACAATCTTACTCCCGGTGAAATTGATGTAAACATCATGACCAAAGTAGATAAAGACAATTTTATTAAAAACGAGCAATTGCCTGTAGAATTCAATGATGCTCACGCTTCTTTGCGCGGTTTTGCAAACAGTAAATTAACTTCTTCTGTGGTGCTTTCTGCGGGAATGAATCCAAGGCTTTACAGTTATTTCGAAAACTTCAAAGATTTTTATCCGGACGAAAACGGGAATCTTAAAAAGAAAATTATCCTGAAAGTGAGCGATTTTCGTTCGGCTATGATTCAGGGAAATTTTATGGCAAAAAAAGGACTTTGGATTTCTGAATATCGCATTGAATCGGGATTAAATTGCGGAGGTCATGCTTTTGCAACTGACGGATTTTTGTTGGGACCTATTATGGAAGAATTCAAACAAAAGAAAGGAGATCTTATTAAATCGGCTCATGATTTAATGGTGAAAGCCTTGGAGCAAAAAGGATATTCGGTGCCTGAAACTCCGCTTAATTTAAAAATAACTGTTCAGGGTGGGGTAGGAACTGCCGAAGAGCATGAATTTTTACTTGAAAATTACGAAGTTGATTCCGTTGGTTGGGGTTCTCCGTTTTTATTGGTTCCTGAAGCAACATCATTGGATATTGAAACCAGAGCATTGTTGGCCAAAGCCAAAGAAGAAGATTTGTATCTGAGCAACATTTCACCTTTGGGAGTTCCTTTCAATACGGTAAGAGGTACTTCAAACGAATTTTTCAAAAACAAACGAATTTCCGAAAACAAGGCAGGAAGTTCTTGTCCGAAGAAATTTTTGGCATTGAGCAAAGAATTTGGACCAAAAGGAATTTGTACCGCTGCTAAATCGTATCAGGAAGTGAAACTGGAAGAGTTGGAAGCTAAAAAAGATATTTTTACAGAAGCAGAATTTGAAATAGAAAAATTCAAAATTACCGAGAAATCGTGTCTTTGCGTAGGTTTGGCAAACGCATCTTACTTAGAAAACGGAATTACGATTAAAGGTCAATCGCAAGGAGTGGTTGTTTGTCCGGGACCTAATATTGCTTATTTTGATAAAGAAGTTTCTTTATTGAATATGGTTCGACATATTTATGGAAATACTAATGTGATGACTGATGAAAATCGTCCGAATTTTTTAGTAAAAGAACTGAAAATGTATATTGATTATTTGAAAAAAGACATCAATAATTTTACTTCAAATCTTACAACTGGCCAGATTAAAAAATGGAATTTATTTAAAAATAATTTGCTCGACGGAGTTGAATATTACAATTCATTATTTGCGTCAACGGTTTTTTTCAAAAACAACAGTTCAGTTATAAATGAAGCATTGGAGTTTTATAAAAATCAGATTAATGAGATTACTATTCCTGAATTGGAATTGATTTAAAACAAAAGCGGTTTGAATTTCAAGCCGCTTTCTGTTTCTGAAAAGTTTCAGTCGCGGATTACACAGATTAATCAGTATTAATCTTGATCCCGAAATTTCGGGATGTGGCAAAAAAAATAAATATTCCAATCAAACTTATAGACTTCAAGTCTAGGAGTGGTTTAGTTTTCTTCAACGTAATTCAAATCTTTGCTAAAAGTTTCTTTTAATTTCCAAAGAGCAATCATAGAGATTAAAATTAAAATAATTCCTACCAGCATGGCCGATTTAAGAATATTACCGTCAAAAACAGTATCTCTTAGAAAGCCGAAAATCAAAATAATTAAAGGAAGTGCACCTCTTATAAAGTTGGGCGTAGTGGTAGTGGTGGTTGCTCTAATGTTGGTTCCAAACTGTTCGGCAACTGTTGTAATGGCAATGACCATATAACCGGCAGAGACTCCAATTAAAAAACAAATGGAGTAGAAAAGGGTCGAGGAAATATTAAATGCATTTAGATAGATAAGAATCATAATCAAGTTGAATAGTAGGAATGCGAATATTATTTGCTTGCGGTTTTTTAGCCATTGGCTCAAAAGACCACTTATAATATCTCCTAAAATTGCACCGGCGTAACACCAGGCAATGGCTTTTCCGGCTAAAATTGGAGTCGTAATTTTGAGTGCTTTTGCAAATTCGGGAGAAAAAGTCATTAGCAATCCTATTGAAAACCAAATTGGAATCCCGATGAAGATTCCTTGCATAAATTTTGAGAAAAGTTTTTTGTTGGTAAACAAAGAAAGAAAATTTCCTTTTGGGACAGTTGTTTTTGCGGTTTTTTGGTACATAACAGATTCCCGGGTGCTAATTCTTAAAAACAACAATAATAATCCTAATATTCCTCCTGTATAATAACATAATCGCCAGTCTTGTAAAATCTGATGAGAGATAAAAGCAAATAAAGCTCCCGATATACCTACTGATGCAACGATTATTGTACCATATCCTCTTTTTTCTTTTGGTAAAGATTCGGTAACCATCGTGATGCCAATTCCAAGTTCGCCTGCCAATCCAATTCCGGCTATTAAGCGCCAAAAGGCATAAGCTTCTATAGAAGTAATCATTCCGTTGGCTATATTGGCAATAGAATAGGTGAGAATCGAGGCAAATAAAACAGAAAGTCGTCCTTTTTTGTCGCCAAGAATTCCCCAGAAAATTCCGCCAAGAAGCATTCCAGTCATCTGAATGCTGATTAGTATTTCTCCCTGTTTTTGAATTGCTTCTTCTGTAAAACCCAAATCTGCCAGACTTTCCTGACGAACAATACTAAAAAGCAACAAATCGTAAACATCAACAAAATAACCCAATGCCGCTACTATTACAACTGTTGTAAGAATAGTGTTTGGTTTTTTAGAAGAAATGGCATTCATAGCCTGGTGTTTTTATGGTGTTACACAAAGGTTTTGCAATAATGTAATTTAAGAATTATTAATGGTTTTGTTAAGTTGTAGATGAGTGTTTTTTGTTTCTTTGTGTTTTCAAAATAAGAAAATATGCCATCATAATATGGAAAACATTATAAAAAGCGATTTGAATTCGTCCAAAAAAATATTGATTTTAGGTTGTGGTTGGTTGGGATATAGATTCGCAAATCATTTGAAAGAGAAAGACTATTCTGTTTTTACAACTACTACAAAAACAGATAAAATGGAATTACTCCAAAAAGAAAGATTGAATCCTTTTCTGTGTGATATCAATGAAAATTTGGAAGCGTTAAAATCACTTTTTCTAGATATGGATGTTATTGTAATTACCATTCCAACTCCGAAAAATGCTAAACAGGAAGAGTTAATAGATAGGTTTTCCAATTTGTCAAAAACTTTGAAAGGGTTCGAAAACAAACTGTTTATGATGAGTTCTGTGGGTGTTTATCAAAATTCTGTAGGTTTAATTCAGGAAGATTCAATTGCTGACGAGTTTTTAAACGAAAATATCCGTTCAGTTGAAATGCTTTTAAAAAACGATTTTCCTCAAATAAATATTCTAAGATTGGGCGGATTGATGGGAGATAATCGGGTTTTTAATAAATTTTATACTTTCAAAAATCCTCTGGAAACAGTAAATCATGTTCACTATAAAGATATTTGTTTAGTGGTTGAAAAATTGATGAATTCAAAAATTCAGGGAGAAATTTTTAACGTAGTTGCTCCCAAACATCCCACGAGACAAGAGGTATATGAGTTTCAAACACTTGGTAAGTTGGTAAATCATCTTTTTGATGAGAAAAATTCGAAAGTAGTACTGTCTTCTAAATTGAGTTCTATGCTTGATTATAGTTTTGAATTTGATGATCCAAATACAATGTGTTGATTGTTATTGGAAATAAAAAAGCCTTTCATTTCTGAAAGGCTTGCTTAGTAGCGGGAACTGGACTCGAACCAGTGTCCGCCGCGGCGGATATGAGCCTTCCGGGCTATAGATTAGATATGATGCTTTGAATAAACTCTCTTCCTATTCCGGATTTTAAATATTTTTCTCTTTTCATTGCTTCTGATTTAGAACTGAAAAATTCAACATGAATCACTTTCCACGGTCTGAATTTTAAAGTAAAACCTTTATCTCCCAAATAATTGTGGGATTTGAATCTTTCAATTAGATTGGAAGTGAAGCCTGTGTAATTCTTATTGAATTTTTCAGAATATAAAATATAGACAACAAATTCGTTCATACTTACTGGAAATAAAAAAGCCTTTCATTTCTGAATGGCTTGCTTAGTAGCGGGAACTGGACTCGAACCGGTGTCCGCCGCGGCGGATATGAGCCTT
>CAZWAF010000008.1:0-5384 GCA_964631795.1 uncultured Flavobacterium sp.
ATTTGTGCTAAATGTTACGGACGTAACCTGGCTACCGGAAAAATGACTCAAAGAGGTGAAGCTGTAGGTGTAATTGCTGCTCAGTCTATTGGAGAGCCGGGAACTCAGTTAACACTTCGTACTTTCCACGTTGGAGGGGTTGCAGGAGGTATCTCTGAAGAATCAGGTATCTTCGCTAAGTTTGCAGGTCGTTTGGAAATCGAAGATTTGAAAACAGTTAAAGGAGAAGACAACGAAGGAAATGAAATTGATATTGTAGTATCTCGTTCTACTGAATTGAAATTGGTTGATGAAACAACCGGAATCTTATTGAGTACACATAATATTCCTTACGGATCTAATATTTTTGTAAAAGACGGTCAGTCTGTTGCAAAAGGAGATACTATCTGTAAATGGGATCCATATAATGGGGTTATTATTTCTGAATTTACCGGAAAAATTGCTTACGAAGATTTAGAGCAAGGTCAATCATACATGGTTGAAATTGATGAGCAAACCGGATTCCAGGAAAAAGTAATTTCTGAATCAAGAGGTAACAAGAAATTAATCCCAACTTTATTGGTTTACGGTAAAGACGGTGAATTGATTCGTTCTTATAATTTACCGGTGGGTGCCCACCTTATGGTTGAAAACGGTGAGAAGATTAAGGCTGGTAAGATTTTAGTAAAAATCCCACGTCGTTCTTCAAAAGCGGGAGATATTACCGGAGGTCTTCCTAGAATTACCGAGTTGTTAGAGGCTCGTAATCCTTCGAACCCGGCAGTAGTTTCTGAAATTGACGGAGTTGTTACTTTCGGAAAAATCAAACGTGGTAACCGTGAGATCATTATCGAATCTAAATTCGGAGAAGTTAAGAAATACCTTGTGAAATTGTCAAGTCAAATTCTTGTTCAGGAAAATGACTTTATCAGAGCAGGTGCACCATTGTCTGACGGAGCAATTACTCCGGAGGATATCTTGAGAATTCAAGGTCCGGCTGCTGTTCAACAGTATTTGGTTAATGAGATTCAGGAGGTTTACCGTTTGCAAGGGGTAAAAATCAATGACAAACACTTTGAGGTGGTTATCCGTCAAATGATGCGTAAAGTAAGAGTTCAGGATCCGGGAGATACTTTATTCTTAGAAGATCAATTGATTCACACTAAAGATTTTATCGTTGAAAATGATAAATTGTACGGAATGAAAGTGGTAGAAGATGCCGGAGATTCAGAAAATCTGAAACCGGGACAAATCATCACTACACGTCAGTTGCGTGATGAAAACTCTATCCTGAAACGTGAAGATAAGAACCTGGTAGTGGCCCGTGATGTAATCACTGCTACAGCAACTCCTATCTTGCAAGGTATCACCAGAGCTTCGCTTCAAACTAAATCATTTATCTCTGCGGCATCGTTCCAGGAAACTACGAAAGTATTGAATGAGGCAGCTGTAGCCGGAAAAGTAGATTACCTTGAAGGATTGAAAGAGAATGTTATCGTAGGACACAGAATCCCTGCAGGTACAGGTATGAGAGAATACGACAACACTATCGTTGGTTCTGTTGAAGACTATAAGGAATTGATGGCTGGTAAAGAAGAATTTAGTTTCTAAGTTATGAGTGATTCTAATCAGCAATCAGGACAAATAAATATTGAGTTGGAAGAAAAGATAGCCGAAGGAATTTATTCCAATTTGGCTATCATCAACCACTCTGCCTCTGAGTTTGTTGTGGATTTTGTGTGTATCATGCCGGGTACACCAAAAGCCAAAGTGAAGTCAAGAATAGTTTTGACTCCGCAACATGCCAAAAGATTGGTCAAAGCTTTGGCAGAGAATGTTCACCGTTTTGAAGTAGCTCATGGCGAGATCAAAGACAGCGAACAACCTCCCATTCCTTTGAATTTTGGACCAACAGGTCAGGCGTAAATATCAAAAAGCCTCTTCAGAAATGAAGAGGCTTTTTTTGTTGTGCAGATATGTGTTAATCAGTTTAGCCTAGATTAAGTGATAGAAAAATTATTTCACAAAGACACGCAAAGAGTAATTCATATTTTACAGATTTATATTGAAACTCTGTGGTTCTTTGAGTATCCTCTGTGAAGCTTTGTGCAATAAATCTTTAATGCGGATTCGGGGTTTAATTTGTAATTCCGAAATTCGGAAGTGAGTGAAACATCAATGATAGTATATGAGTTTTTGAGAAAAATAACCATATTGTGATTCTGTAATTCAAATAGCGTTAAAGTTTGCTTTTTGAGGAAAAATCATCTCTTTTATTCTTTTCTAATTATTACATTTGGATTCGTTTAAAATAAAACAGAAATTATTTTTATAAATGAATAACCAAGCAGAAAACGAAAATCAGTGGGATTCGGTCATACAATCCCAAACTTCTCTTTTTGATTTAAGGTTGAAGGAGCTATGGCACTATCGCGATTTGCTGGTGCTGTTTGTGCGACGTGATTTCGTTACGGTCTATAAACAAACAATACTCGGGCCTTTGTGGTTTTTTATACAACCACTTTTAACAACTATTACTTTTACCATTATTTTCGGAAACATTGCCCAGTTATCTACCGACGGGGCACCAAAAGTGGTGTTCTATATGGCCGGTATCACTTTGTGGAATTATTTCTCGACCTGCCTTACCAGTGTTTCGGGTGTTTTTAATGCTAATGCCGGAATATTTGGTAAAGTGTATTTTCCTCGTCTGATTATGCCTTTGACGATCGTGATTTCCAATCTGATGAAATTTGGCGTGCAGTTTTTATTGTTTATTTGTTTTGTGATATATTTTACCATGCAGGGACAGATTATACCCAATGGTTGGATTGCGCTCACACCTTTCATCATTGTTTTGATGGCTCTCATTTCTATGGGAATCGGTTTGATTTTATCGGCCATGACCACCAAATACAAAGATCTGAATCAGTTGATTGGTTTTGGAGTACAGTTGTTTATGTATGCCACTCCGGTCATTTATCCAAGTTCTTCCGTTCCGGTGGCTTATCAGTGGGTCATTCAGTGGAATCCTTTGGTAGGTTTGTTCAATTATATGCGCTACGCTTATTTGGGTATCGGACAGTTCTCGGTGATTACGTTGATTTATCCGACTGTTTTCTCAATATCGATTTTAGCTTTAGGGGTTTTGGTGTTTAATAAGGTGCAAAAGACGTTTATGGATACTGTTTAGTGAGAAGTGAATAGTGAATAGTGAATAGTGAATAGTGAATAGTGAATAGTGAGATGTGAATAATAGTTCACGTTTGACCTCTCACTAAAAGTAGGATTAAATAATACCGTTGGATAAGATTGTGTTGAAAAGAACAAATTTTGGCAAATGAATTTAGGTAACGATTATAAAATTTGGATAGCATCTCTGAAAGACAGGATCCGTTCGGCACAGCTCAAAGCAGCCGTTGCGGTCAATGTGGAATTGATTCTTTTGTATTGGGATGTCGGAAAAAATATTGTTGAAAAACAGGAACAGAATAATTGGGGGAGTAAAATAGTAGATCAGATAGCAAATGACCTGAAGCGTGACTTGCCTGATACCAACGGTTTTTCAAGGACGAATTTGTTTGCCATGCGCAAATTCTATCTTTTTTATAAGGACACTCAAATTGTCCACCAGCTTGGTGGACAATTTGAGAAAAATGAAATTGACCAACAGCATACTGGACTATTAGAGAAATGGATGCAGAGCCTTAGTTGTTGCAAAAAGTGCAACAACTGCGCTTGATGAAACACTTATAAAATCGAGTAGTATATTATTGATGTATAGCAAAATCTTGAGAGGAATGGTAGGTAAAGTGTCGCTGGCTGCTCAATCGGATTTAGCGCTTTAAGGGATATATTGGTAATGATGCCGATCCTGAAAAATTAAACAATATTGTTGTAAAAGTTTTAAACGTGTTTAAAACTTCGCATGTTCTTAAAGAAAGTTTTAAATGTAATTTAAATTTATGAGTTTTAAAATCTCAGATCTGACTATAAAAAGTTATATGTGTGTTTGTAGGAATTAAGAAAAAAGTCTGAAGTTAAAAGCCAATTGCAGAAAATATCATGGACAGTATAAAACTATTCGAAGAAAAGAAAGTACGTTCTGCCTGGAATGAACAGGAAGGGAAGTGGTATTTTTCGATTGTGGATGTAATAGAAATTCTTACAGAAAGCATCAATTCTAGAAAGTATTGGAGTGTTTTGAAAACACGTCTTAAAAAAGAGGGAAGTGAGTTGGCTACAAATTGTAGTCAACTGAAAATGCTCTCTGCCGATGGCAAATATTATAAAACAGATGTCGCAAGTACAGAACAAATACTTCGATTAATACAATCAATACCATCACCCAAAGCAGAACCTTTTAAGCAATGGTTGGCAAGGGTAGGGACAGAACGAATTGCTGAAATTGAAAATCCGGAATTGGCACAGGCTCGTATTAGAGCAATCTATAAAGCAAAAGGCTATAGCGATGAGTGGATAGAAAAGCGAATCCGGGGAGTTTTGGTTCGTGATGAGCTTACCAGTGAATGGAAGCAGCGAGGGGTGAAAGAAGGTAGAGAATATTCAATTTTAACTGCCGAGATAAGTAAGGCCACTTTTGGGATTATTCCCAGTGATTATAAAAAGCTAAAGGGTTTAACCAAATCGACTGAAAATCTTCGTGATCACATGACCGATTTGGAACTTATTTTTACAATGTTAGGTGAAGCTTCCACAACTGAAATAGCAAAGAATTAGGACGCTATAGGTTTTGAAGAAAATCAAAAAGCAGCCAAAGCCGGAGGCAGTGTTGCAGGCAAAGCCAGAAAAGATTTAGAAAAAAGATCAGGAAAAAAAATAGTAAGCAGTCAGAATTTCAGGCAATTATTGGAGAATAAGGAAGAAGATAAGAATAATGAGGAGGGATGATTATTGAAGAGTGAAGCCAGTTTGTCATTTCGATCCCGATGCTTCGGGAGAGAGATCCCACAAGTAGCTCCGCGATGCTGATTAATAGTTCCGGTTGACCTATATGCAAAGGGAAGAACCCGAACCGACAACAAACTAAAAACAACAAACAAAAGAACGTGAGTACAGTAATAAAAGCCGAAAATATCTCCAAACAATACCGCCTCGGTCTGGTAGGTACCGGCACCGTGCGTGACGACTTGAAACGTTGGTGGCACAACGTACGCGGTAAGGAAGACCCTTTTTTGAAAATAGGGGAGGCCAATGACCGAGCTGTAAAAGGAGAGAGCGATTATGTATGGTCGTTGAAGGATATTAATTTCGAAATTAACCAAGGTGACTCCGTGGGTATTATCGGTCGCAACGGAGCCGGGAAAAGTACGCTTTTAAAAATATTAAGCCAGGTGACCCAACCTACCACCGGAAAAATTTATACCAAAGGCCGCATTGCTTCA
>CAZWAF010000008.1:5394-62903 GCA_964631795.1 uncultured Flavobacterium sp.
TTCATTGTTGGAAGTAGGTACCGGTTTTCATCCCGAAATGACCGGCCGTGAGAACATTTATCTTAACGGTGCCATCTTAGGCATGCGCAAGCACGAAATTACCCGCAAGCTGGACGAGATTATTGCTTTTTCAGGGGTAGAACGTTATATTGATACACCCGTGAAACGCTACTCCTCGGGTATGTACGTGAGGCTGGCCTTTGCGGTAGCGGCTCACTTAGAGAGCGAAATCCTGATTGTAGATGAAGTCCTGGCCGTGGGTGATGCCGAGTTCCAGAAAAAATGCCTAGGTAAGATGAATGATGTTAGTAAAGGTGAGGGTAGGACTGTGCTGTTTGTGAGTCATAATATGGGAGCTATAAAGAATTTGTGTAATAAAGGAATTGTATTGGATAATGGTGTGGTTACTTTTCAAGGTGATACAACGGATGCGATAAACAAATACCTGATTACGAATAAAAAAACTAAAACAGAAACCACAGTTTGTATAAGTGATTTGCACCGTAGATTTAATATGTCGAAAGAAATTGAAATTTTATCGGTTTCATTATTGAATCCGTTATTTGATAATTGTTTTTCGACTTCAAACCCAATTAAATTACTATTTGAAGTTAAATTTAATAAACCTATTAAAAGTTATAGAATTGCAGGTTCTATTTTTACTATTGAAGATTATAAAGTAGGTACTTTTTTTACAGAAGCGAATGAAAATTTAAACGATTCTGATATTATAAGATTAGAAGTGACTTTGATTGATCATAATTTGTCAAAAGGGAATTATTATTTTGCTTTTTCTGTAGGAAATGGTGATGAGGAATCAGGGAATGTTGAATATGATATTATATATGAAGTTTTAAATTTTGAAATAACACATAAAGCAGATATAGAATCTCCGATTAATAATTGGCCAAATAACTGGGGTAATATATGTTTTCAATCCAAATTAGAGTACGTAAATGAATAATGACTTTATAAATATTGAATTCACGAGTTCTAATCTTGATCGTTATTATATAAGGCATTCTATTTTAAATGCGCTAAAGCTAAATTTACCTTTTTTTAAAGGCAATTTATTGGATATAGGTTGTGGAAAAATGCCGTATAAAAAATATATTCTAGATAGCAGTGATGTTGAGAAATATGTCGGATTGGATATAGAAACCGCACTTGTATATGATGATTTAATAAAACCAGATTATACTTGGAATGGTAGGGTTATGCCCTTTGAAGATAATAGTTTCGAATGTGCCTTCGGAACAGAAGTATTAGAGCATTGTCCGGAACCTGAAATTGTTCTAAGAGAAGTTTTTCGAGTATTAAAACAGGATGGCGTTTTCTTTTTTACAGTGCCTTTTTTATGGAATTTACATGAAGTACCTCATGACGAATATAGATATACTCCATTTTCATTGAAACGGCATTTGGAAAATTCAGGATTTCGAGATATTGATATTAAAGCAACTGGAGGCTGGCATGCCTCGATGGCGCAAATGTTAGGTTTATGGGTAAGAAGAAGTTTAATGACCAAAAATAAAAGAAGGTTGTTATCAGTGATTTTGAAACCAATTATTTGGTATTTAATAAAAATGGACAAAAAAGATCAAGTTGCTTTTAAGGAGGGACAAATGATAACAGGTTTATATGGAACTGCAAAAAAATAGAATTGCGATGGTTTCTCCATCGCAAAATGCTTATTCAGAGACTTTTATAAATGCACAAAAAAATGGATTAAAGGGAGCTGTTTTTTACTATTATGGAGGGGTTTTGCCACTGTATTTAGAAAACTATGGAACTTTGCTTAATCGTACAATTTTGATAAAAAGTAAAGTAAAACGAATATTAGGTTTGACGACATACAATGCTCATGAAACTGCATTTGTTAATTCGCTAAAAAAGAATAAGATTGATTTGGTTTTTGCTCAATATGGTGAAACAGCCAATCGTATTGTCAAGATTTGTCAAAAATTAAATATTCCATTAATTACTCATTTTCATGGATATGATGCTTCTATTAAGACCGTCTTATCTAATTGTAAAAACTATAAGGAGGTTTTTGGATATAGCAGTTTTGTAATATCCGTTTCCAAAGAAATGCAGAAAAGACTTTTGGAACTCGGTTGTCCTGAATGGAAATTAGTATATAATGTATATGGGCCAGATTCTATTTTTCTAAGTATTAAACCCGATTTTACCGAGCAAAAGTTTGTTGGTATTGGACGTTTTGTGGATAAAAAATCGCCTTATTATACAATTCTTGCCTTTAGTAAAGTATTAGTAAAATATCCTCATGCGAAATTAGTCATCGGTGGTAACGGTGTTTTGTATGACACATGTGTTAATTTGGTAAATCACTTAAATATTGAAAATAATGTTTCTTTACCTGGAGTTATGTCAAGAAAGGAATTCATTGGACATCTTTCTTCATCAATAGCATTCGTTCAGCATTCTGTTACTGCGCTATCAGGAGATCAGGAAGGAACTCCAGTGGCTGTTTTAGAAGCAAGTGCTGCTGGATTACCTATTATAGCGACGAAACATGCAGGAATACCTGATGTTATTATTGATGGAGAAACAGGTCTGTTGGTCGAAGAGCACGATGTTGATGCAATGGCTGAAAAAATGATGATGGTGTTAGAAAATAAGGAGTTAGCTGAGCAACTGGGTAGAAATGGAAAAGAAAGAATTAAAACTCACTTCACAATAGAAAAGCATTTGCGTACTATTGATGATCTAATTGAAAATATTATAAAAAAGAAATGAGTTTTCCTCTTGTATCCATAATAATTCCAACCTACAATCGCGCTCATTTAATTGGTGAGACGCTTGATAGTGTTTTAGGGCAAACCTATGAAAATTGGGAATGCATCATTGTAGATGACGGTTCTACCGATAATACCAATCAGGTTGTTGGAGAATATATTGCAAAAGATACACGCTTTCAATATTATCATCGACCTGCTAACCGACTAAAAGGAGCGAATGCCTGTAGGAATTATGGGTTTGAACTATCTAAGGGGGAGTTTGTCAATTGGTTTGATAGTGATGATGTTATGATGCCGGATTTTATTTCCAAGAGAATCTTTGAATTTAATATCAATACACAATTCGTAATAGGTTCCATGTATATTTGGAGTCCTGACTCGAATGGTAAAGAAATAATTGAATTAAAAATCAAATCAAATCTTTTTAAAGATTATCTCCTTTGGAAGTTAAAGATTATAACCAATTCAGTCCTTTTTAAAAAATCATTTTTGACTGGTAAGGAATTATTTCTTCCCAAAATAAAAAGAGGACAAGAAGCAGAGCTGTTTTCCAGATTGTTTTTTCAAATAAGTGATTTAGAATATACAATAGTAAATAAGACGTTGTTTTTGTATAGACAGCACCAAGATTCTAAGACTTTTAAGAATAATAGTTATATAGAAGCGTATAAAGAATCCGAAACATTTTTTGCTATTGAAAACTTAAAAAGGAGTTTTGAAATTTTTGATTTAGAATTGTTAAGATATTTTTGTAGAATTTTAATTGATTATTTTTTTATTGGAATTCAAAATAAACACTATAAAAACGCTAAATATATTTTACATAATTTCATGCCCATTTTGTATAAATTCAATAAAAGTTTCGCGATAGAGTTTTATATGTCAGGCTTTTTTTTGTTATTAGTTAGAAGAGGAATCTATAAAATTGAAAAACGATTAAGAAATTATAAAATTATATAAATGAATCCATTAGTTTCAATAATTGTCCCTTGTTACAATCAAGCTCAGTATTTAGATGAATGTTTGCAGTCCGTTTTCGATCAGACATATCAAAATTGGGAGTGCTTTATTGTTAATGATGGTTCTACTGATAATGCAGAGGAAGTTGCGAAAAAGTGGACTGAAATAGATTCTCGATTTAAATATTTATTTACAACAAATAATGGGGTTAGCAAAGCAAGAAATGTTGGGGTTTTATCATCCCAAGGAGAATACATCTTGCCTTTAGATTCAGACGATTATATAAGTGTTGATTATGTTTCAGAATGCTTAACTGCATTAGATGATACAAATTTGAAAATCGTTTTTGGGAGAGCTTTTTTTTTTGGTGAAAGGCAAGGGAATTTTGACTTAAAGGCTAAAGTTACAGTAGGCGATTTATTAAAATATAATTCGATACATTGCTCGGGTATGTATAGAAGGAACGATTGGGAAAAATGTGATGGCTATGATGAGAATATGATATACGGTTTTGAAGATTGGGAGTTTTGGATTAATATGTTGCATGATGGAGGAGAAGCCCAAAGAATCGATAGCTGTGTTTTGAATTACAGAATAAAATCTGTATCAAGAAGTACCGCCGTTGATTTTGATTCTAAAAAGAATAATATGATGATAGATTATATTTTTCGAAAGCATATAAAATTATACGGTTATGAAACAGCCTATAGTGTTTTTGAAAATAAGTTAGAATTAGAAAATAAATTAAATAATCTGCATCAAATTTTATCCTTAAGACAAATTTTAATCTTATTGAGTGATAGGCTTGTGTTTCAAGTTTCAAAACTGTTAAGAAAAATCATTAATAAATGATATCAATAATAATCTGCTCTCGGAAATCTACAATTCCTGACCGGCTTTCGGTTAATATTGCTGAAACTATAGGTTGTTATTATGAGTTGGTCGTTATTGATAATTCAGAAAATAAATTTTCCATTTTTGAAGCCTATAATATGGGGATTCAAAGGAGTAAAGGGAATTGTTTATGTTTTGTACATGACGATATCTTATTTCATACGGTAGGCTGGGGTAATGTAATAGAATCTGTTTTCCTATCGGATGATAAAACAGGTGTGATAGGAGTTGCAGGAGCAAGATCGAAGACAGAGATTCCATCTTTGTGGTGGCTTTGTCCTAAAAGCGATAAAGTCGTAAATATTATCCAACATACTCCTGATGGAGAAGTCAAAAGATGGGAGGAAGGATTCGAAGAAAATAAAAGGGTTCAAGTAGCCGTAGTTGACGGCGTTTTTATGGCTGTTAAAAGGGATGATGCTATTCGGTTTAATGAAGCAATCCCGGGATTTCATAATTATGATTTAAGTATTTGTTTCGAATATAAAAAGGCTGGCTATAAGGTTATGGTAACGAATGAAATTTTGATTGAGCACTTTTCATTAGGGAACATAAATTCAGAATGGTTTGAGTCGGCTTACTGCACGCATAAGATTTATAAAAGAACTTTACCGGTATTGAATGACGGTAAAAAAAATAAAGAGTTAGAAATTGCAAATGCGGTTTGGTTTATCAGTGAAAGTCTGAGGTATAAAAAATATGATTTAGCCTTTTTCATCTGGATTAAGCTATTTACTCTTAATCCTTTCTTGAAATTTCACCTGATATTTTTGAAAAATTTCATTAAAAGCATTGCCGTTAAAAATTAAAAAAAAATGACAGAGTTGGTATCAGTTATAGTTCCATGTTTCAACCACGCAAAGTTTTTGTCGGAGGCGTTGCAATCCATACTGAATCAGACGCATCAGGATTGGGAATGCCTCATCGTTGACGATGGAAGTCCCGACAATACGGCTGAAGTAGCCCGACAATGGTGTGAGAAAGATTCCAGATTCAAATACCTCTATAAAGAAAACGGAGGCTTGAGCAGTGCCAGAAATTATGGAATTCAAAATACCAAGGGAGACTATATCCTTACTCTGGATGCCGATGATTTTTTTGAGGCTACTTTTATAGAGAAGGCGCTCAAAATACTTATAGAAAATCAAAATACAGGTATTGTATGTTGTTGGGGATACCGATATAGTGAAGGTAAGAAGTATGGTTTGTTCAAGCCTCAAGATAGTTGCTTAGAAAATTATCTGTTTCAAAATGCAGGTTTGGCTTCTTCGCTTTTCAGAAAAGAATGTTGGAGGAATTCTGGAGGATATGATGAAAATATGAAGTTAGGATTTGAAGATTGGGAATTTTACATAAGGGTTTGCAATCAAGGTTGGGATGTTAGGGTAATTAATGAGCCCTTGTTTTTTTACCGACAACATGAAGTGTCAATGTTGAAAACAGCTTTGAAGAATCATGAAAAGGAAATTAAAAAATATATTTTTCAAAAGCACAAAGAACTCTACAAAGAGCATTACGACGATTTGATAGAGTATTTTTTAGGAGTAATTGATTTGGAAAAAAGGAATAATCTGAAAACAAGAAATAAAATAGATTATAAGTTGGGGGCGTTTCTTTTGGCTCCGGTAAGAAGCCTAAAGAAACTTTTTAAGAAACACATAACTGTATAAAATAATTAGTTTGAAGCAGGCCATTTTAATTACCGCATATAAAAATTACCATCATCTGGAGGAAATTATCCGTTTTTTTGATAATAACTTTGAAGTGTACATTCATTTGGATAAGAAAAGCAAAATTTCAGTCGCTGAGTTAGCTAGTCTTAAGAAATATAATGTTGTCAAGCTTATTTCACAGAAATATAAAGTGAATTGGGGCGGATTCAATCACCTCAAAAGTATTTTGTATCTGGCGGAACAATCGCTCAAAAATCCAGACATTCAATATTTTCATTTAATCAGCGGTCACGATTTTTCCATAAAAAAGAAAAATCAGTTTGCTGATTTTTTTCAAAATAATCAGGCTCAATATTTGGAGTTTTATGACATTCCTAAAGTAGGAGGGGCCGATAACGGAAATATGGATCGTATTGAGTATTATAATTTTTATGATCTATTCGATCCTAAATCAGGTCAAAGTTACTATATCAGGTTTTTTATTCGACTGCAAAAGCGTTTGGGTTTCAAAAGGTCATTTTCCACAAAGTTTCCTAAACTTTACGGAGGTTCTACCTGGTGGAGTTTGAGCAGGGAATGTTTGGATTATGTTGTAACCTATACCCGCAAGAACAAATGGGTGCTCAACAGGTTCAGGCATACTTTGTGCTCGGAGGAGTTTTACTTTCAAACGGTGATTATGAATTCTCCTTTTGCTGAAAAAGTGGTTAACGACAACTTGAGATATATCGATTGGGTTGCCCGTAACGGTAACAATCCTGCCGTTTTGGATGAAACCGACTTTGAAAAAGTAATGGATTCGAATGCTTTTTTTGCCCGAAAGTTTGAATATCCGGTTTCAGAAAAACTGATGAACCGTGTTAAAATGGTTGTGAAACGATAAGCCTTGTGCTTGCCCGGGTAGTTGGAGATGTATTTACAAAATAATAAAATTGACTTGAAGAATTTGGAATTTTTTGTAAACTGTATAAAAACTAAAACCGCTTTCATCACCAACACAAAGTTTGGGAGAGGAGGAAGCGGTATAACAACACAAATGTAAGGCATTGTTTTGAATTAGTATTGTTTTTTTTAATATTTGTATTTTACTATGACTGAACAGCACCTAAAATATTACCTTTCAAGTCCGCGTTTTAATGTTTATCTTGCTAAAACCAACAATGATTTCGGTAAGGCTTGTCAGTTTTACCAAGCAAATATTGAACTTTCAGAAGCTTTTTACCCTATTCTTTCGGTACTTGAAGTTAGTCTGAGAAATGCTGTACACGAAACTTTGAAGGTGCATTTTCAAGACGAATATTGGCTTAAGAATAGTTTGCCGGTTGATTTTTTACCATTTGTGTCGGAAGCGATTCAAAAAATGAAGGTGCAGAAAAAAGCCATTACAGCAGACCGAATTATTGCCGAACTCAATTTTGGTTTTTGGAACCGGCTTTTCAATCGGAACTATGCAGGTTTACTTTGGAAGCCGTTACGCCTGATTTTCAAAAACACACCAAAGCATTTACGTCAACGCGATACCATAGCCGATGCGTTATATCGCATTCGGACATTGCGGAATCGTATTTATCACTATGAACCGATTTTTGGTAATCTGCAAGAGATAGAAAATCAGTATAATGAAATGGTAGCATTTTTATTATGGCTCGACAATGACCTGCCAAGACTGTTTACGGATATTGACCGTTTTGCCGGCATACTAAAAAAAGCGAAGTCGATATAAAAAAGGATAAATTAGTAGAAGTGGTTAACCGCTTAAAAAACGAATTTGAGATTTTAGGAAAAGTTGGCTCCATACTTAAAGGAGTTTTACTTTCAAACGGTGATTATGAATGCTCCTTTTGCTGAAAAAGTGGTTAACAACAACTTGAGATATATTGATTGGGTTGCCCGCAACGGTAACAATCCTGCCGTTTTGGATGAAACCGACTTTGAAAAAGTAATGGATTCGAATGCTTTTTTTGCCCGAAAGTTTGAATATCCGGTTTCCGAAAAACTGATGAACTGCGTTAAAATGTTTGTGAAATGAAGAGTCAAAAAGTGACTATTGTTATGGCGACCTATAATAGGGCGCATTTTATAAGGGAAACATTGCTGTCAATACAGAACCAAACATTTAAAGAATGGGAATGTCTGATTGTTGATGATGGAGGGACGGATAATACTTTAGAGGTTATAACGCCATTATTAGAAAATGATAGTCGTTTTAAATTTTATAAAAGACCTGACAGTTACCGGAAAGGTCTGCCTGGAAGCCGTAATTTTGGGCTTGATTTGGCTAAGGGGGATTATATTATTTTCTTTGATGATGATGATATTGTTCATCCTCAGAATTTAGAATTGTGTGTAAAAGAGTTGATGAATAAACAAGTTTCTTTTTGCAGATATATTAGAGAAGTTTTTTGGAATGATTTTAATTATGATTTCGATTATTCGAAGGATTATTCTTCTTTTTTAATTAATCAAAAAGATGTAGAGAAGATATTGAAACATGAATTGCCTTTAAATTCATGTGCTGTCATGTGGAGGAAGGAATGTTTCGAAAAAAATAGGTTTGTAGAACATTTGATGTATGCAGAAGAGTGGGAGCTTTATTCGAGAATGATTTCATCTGGTTTTGTGGGGGTTTCGGTTAATAAATGTCTTTTTTTTGGAAGAAAACATTCGAATTCAAATACGGGCGAATTTTATAGAGATAATTCTGTACGTAAGAAATCTAAGGAAGATGCTATTTTGTTAGTGATTCAAAATTTGAAAGAAAAAGATTTGCTTACTGATAGCTTGTTACGATATTTTATTCAATTTGCATTACAGTTTAAAGAAAGTAGGTTGTTTCATAGAATTGTTGAATTGGTAGAAATGTCAGTATTCAAAAGGATAAAATGGAAAATATTTTATGTGTCGCTTCCATTACGTCTGTCTCTATATCGAATAAAAAAACAACTAATAAATAAATGAAAATCCTCCTCTGTTTTGGAACTCGCCCTGAAGCCATAAAAATGGCACCGCTATACCGCGCCTTGCAAAAAGTAGATGCCGAGGTAAAAGTTTGCGTTACGGCACAGCACAGGGAAATGCTGGATCAGGTACTGGATTTTTTTGATATAGTTCCCCATTATGATTTAAACCTAATGCAGGAAAATCAAACGTTGAACCAATTAAGTTCCAAAATTTTAACCGCAGTCGATGCTGTACTGGAAGATTTTCAGCCGGAAATGGTTTTGGTTCACGGAGACACTACCACCTCTGCCATGACGGCCTTGTCGGCTTTTCATAAGGGAATAAAAGTGGGGCATATAGAGGCGGGCTTGCGTACTTTTGACAAGGCTTCCCCTTTTCCGGAGGAGATGAACCGCCAGATTACTGCCAGAATTGCCGATATCCACTTCGCGCCCACACCTTGGTCTGCAAACAATCTTCTGAAAGAAAATATCAATAAGGAAACTGTTATTGTTACCGGCAATACGGTAATCGATGCGCTCCAATTGGGATTGTCTCAAATTGAAGAAGGGTACAGTTGTCCGGATTTGGATTTGGTCAAATCTGTTATAAATCCCGGCAAGAAAATAATCCTGATTACGGGACACCGCAGGGAAAATTTTGGGGCTGGCTTCGAACACCTCTGCCAAGCCATAAAGGAATTGACTCAAAAGGAGGAGGTACAGATTATCTATCCTGTTCACCTGAATCCAAGGGTTCAGGAACCGGTCAACCGTATTTTGGGCAATTTGCCGAATGTGTATTTATTGCCTCCCATAGACTATCCTGCTTTTATTTACCTCATGCAACAGAGTTATTTAGTGCTGACCGATTCTGGGGGAATTCAGGAAGAGGCGCCTGCATTGGGCAAGCCGGTAGTAGTGATGCGCAAAACGACCGAACGTCCCGAAGCGGTTGAAGCCGGGACAGTCATATTGGTCGGGACAGATAAAGAAAAAATTATAAAAGCCTGCAACGCCTTGCTCAACGATAACGAATTATACGAAAAAATGAGCAATGCAGACAATCCCTATGGTGACGGACGTGCCTCAGAACGCATTCTGTCATCTTTATTACTTTTACAAACACAATCATGAGAATACTTGTAGTGGTTGATTCCATCAATATAGAAGACAGTAGCGGTTCTAAGGCTAATGTAGCTTTAATAAAAAACCTTCAGTTGGCAGGATTTGCACTAAGGGTTTGCCACTATGCCCAAAAAAATATCCAACTTGATGGCATAGACTGTTATGCTGTGAAAGAGCGGAAATGGAATTTGATGTATCTTCTGAGCCGGGTGGAACGCGTTTTTACCCGTTTGACTAAAATCAATCTGAATCCTTATCTGGAAAGTTGGTTCGGTTTTTCCTTTACCTTTTTCAATGATACAAAGAGTATAGTTCAAGCGGTGAAATCTCAATTGGATTTCAATCCGGATTTGGTGTTAACATTGAGTAAAGGAGGGAGTTTCAGGGCTCATTATTCACTTTTAAGTATTCCGGAATTACATGACAAATGGATTGCTTATGTGCACGATCCTTATCCGTTTCATTATTATCCGCGTCCATACAATTGGGTACAACCCGGATTTCGTCAAAAAGAACGGTTCTTTCAGCAGGTTTCCGAAAAAGCAAAATATAGTGCCTTTCCCAGTTTGCTTTTGCAGGAATGGATGGCAAGCTATTTTCCGAATTTCCAAAATACGGGAATTGTTATTCCGCATCAAAATGCAAATTATGAACTTCAGAATAATGATTTCCCAACCTATTTTGATGTTTCAAAATTCAATCTTCTCCATGCGGGCAACCTGATGAAGCAACGTTCGCCTAAAGGTTTGTTGGAAGGCTTCAATTTGTTTTTAGAACAAAATTCGAATGCCCGAAAGGATGCTCGCTTGCTACTGTTGGGATCGGCATCGTATCACTCGGAGTTATTGGCAAAGTATGAGGGGAATCCTGAAATCTATATTTATAACGGAAATGTCCCTTTTGATGAGGTCTATAGTCTTCAGAAAAATGTTTCGGTCAATATTATTTTGGAATCAAAATCAGAAATCAGTCCGTTTCTTCCTGCTAAGTTTCCGCATTGCGTGGAAGCAAACAGGTCTGTTTTGTTGCTGAGTCCGCATTATAGCGAGACCAAAAGGCTTCTAGGGTCAGATTATCCATATAGGACAGAAGTAGATGAGGTAAGAAAAATTGCTTCTTTAATTGAAGATTTATATGAGTTGTGGAAGCAAAATCCTAAAAATTTGGTTTTGGAAAGAGAAGATTTAAAAAAATACTTGTCGCCAGATTATTTGAAATCGGCCATAAATAAACTACAAGCTAATAGGCTATGACAAAACCGACTTTTTCAATACTCATCACTACCAAAAACAGAAAGGACGATTTAGCCTTGACGTTAAGTGAAATCAGCGACTTGATCGAAAGGTCTGATATGGAATGCGTCGTTTTTGACGACGGCTCGACCGACGGAACCTACGAGCTTATAAAAGAAAATTTTCCAACTATAAAGGTTAAAAGAAATCCGGTTTCTAGAGGTTATATTTATTGTAGGAATGTAATGCTTAACGAAACCAAGGCCGATTATGCCATCTCATTGGATGATGATGCTCATTTCCTGTCTGAAAATCCTTTAGAAATTATAAAAAATCATTTTCTTGAAAACCCGAATTGTGGTCTGGTGGCACTCCGTATTTTTTGGGGATTGCAAGAGCCAGATTCCGTGGTTTGGAATGAAAACACGCATAAAGTTCAAGGATTTGTTGGGTGTGCGCACGTATGGCGCATGTCGGCTTGGCGGGCGATACCTGATTATCCTGAATGGTTTGTTTTTTACGGAGAGGAAAATTTTGCTTCCTATCAGTTGTTTAAAAAGAATTGGGAAATTCATTATTTTCCGGAAGTACTGGTTCATCACAGGGTTGACGTGAAATCCAGAAAAAATGATGCCGATTATGCTGTTCGACTAAGAAGGTCCTTACGCTCGGGCTGGTATTTGTTCTTCCTTTTTTATCCTTTGCAAACCATTCCTAAAAAAATGGTCTATTCGCTTTGGGCGCAGTTCAAATTGAAAGTTTTTAAAGGCGATTTCAGGGCTTTGCAGGCCATTGGATTAGCTTTATTGGATTTGGTTTGGAACATTCTCCGAATCCTGAAAAACAGCAACCGGCTTACCAAACAAGAATTTAAGCAATACAATCAATTGGCTGAGGCTAAATTATATTGGAAACCAGAAGAGGAATAATTAAAAATCATGCAAATTGAAAATCGTATTTACAATTTGCATAAAAATAATTCGAATATCGCTTTAAGTACTTTAAATAAGGGTTTTAGTAACTTAAAAAAAAACATTTTTGAGTTTAAAAGGCTATTTTTCCTGAAATAAGTCTTGTTTTTTGGTGTTTTTAGAATAAATTTTTTGTAATTTTCGTGCAAATTGAAAATGTATTTTACAATATGCACAATTTAATCAAAAGATTGTCGGAAAAGGTTATAAAACAGTATCTTGAGATATTTCCTGTTGTTGCTCTTTTAGGACCACGACAATGCGGAAAATCAACGCTGGTAAAACAAATGGCTTCAGTGCTGGGCGATGCCGTTTACTTGGATCTGCAAAGTGATGCCGACTTAAATAAAATTGCCCAACCTGCTTATTTTTTTGAGTCCAATGAAGATAAAGTCATTTGTTTGGACGAAATTCAATTGGTTCCCGAACTTTTTTCTGTTTTGAGATCGGTGGTCGATAAGAATCGCAAAAACGGGAAATTCATTCTATTGGGTTCTGCTTCGCGTGATTTGATTCAGCAAACTTCGGAGAGTCTGGCAGGCCGAATCGGCTTGGTGAATCTGTCTCCTTTTTTAATTAATGAATTGGACGCAACCGAAGATTTTGATTTGAAAAAATTATGGTTGAGGGGTGGATTTCCCGACAGTTATTTGGCAAAAACCGATGAAAATAGTAAGATTTGGCGGGAAAATTACATCAAAACCTATATCGAGCGGGATATTCCCCAATTGGGATTTCAAATTCCTGCCTTACAGCTCAAAAGGTTGCTCACGATGTGTGCCCACAATCAGGGACAGTTGCTCAATGCTTCGAAATTAGGGGAATCTTTGGGCGTTACGCATCCTACTTTGCGCCGGTACATCGATTTGTTGGAGCAGACCTTTATCCTCAGAACTGTTTTTCCCTATGAGTCAAATGTTAAAAAAAGATTGGTGAAATCGCCTAAAATATACATTCGCGACAGTGGTTTGTTGCACCGATTGCTGGCGATTGACACTTTTAATGATTTGTTGGGAAACCCCATCGTAGGGGCTTCTTGGGAAGGTATGGTGATTGAGAATATTATTGAAAACAAACCCGACTGGAATTTTTATTTTTACAGAACCGCAACAGGAGACGAATTGGATTTGGTTTTGGAAAAAGGAAATAAACGGATTGCCATTGAATGCAAAATATCGACTGCTCCAAAAGTGACAAAAGGTTTCTGGCGGGCTGTTGAGGTGGTTCAGCCCCAACAAATATTTATCATTATCCCGATTCCCGCCAATTACAGCATCGCACCACAAGTAACCGTTTGCGGATTGTCGGAATTTTTAAACGCAGAGATAGAATGAAAACCATCGCCATTATACCCGCACGAGGAGGCTCCAAACGTCTGCCTGGAAAAAACATCAGGATTTTGGGCGGAATTCCGCTTATAGTGCACAGTGTTTTATACGCTAAAAAAAATAGCGCACTGATTGATGAGGTCTATGTCTCTACCGATGACGAGGAAATTAAAGCCGTTTCATT
Source organism: uncultured Flavobacterium sp. (assembly GCA_964631795.1). GTDB lineage: Bacteria > Bacteroidota > Bacteroidia > Flavobacteriales > Flavobacteriaceae > Flavobacterium. The sequence goes on from CAZWAF010000008.1 coordinate 19,466, forward strand.
GGAATATGGAGCCAAAGTAATTGACAGGCCTGCTGAGATTTCAGGGGATGAAGAACCCACCGCTTCAGCATTGAAGCATGCGTTGGAAATCCTGAATGAGGAAATTGAAAACGTAGTCCTGTTGCAACCCACGAATCCGCTTCGTCCCGATAATTTATTGAAAGAGGCTTTTGAAATTTTTGAAAGCAACAAATGCGACAGCCTTTTTACCGTAACCCGAAACCATCAGAAATTCGGAAAAATAATTGACAATCGGTTTGTACCGTTTAACTATACAATCGGCCAGCGCTCGCAGGATCTCGAACCGCTGTATTTTGAAAACGGATTGTTGTATATTGCTAAAGCTAAAGTAATTTCAGAAGGTAAGATTATTACAGAAAATACTTATCCGTTTGAAGTTAATCACATTTTTGCTAATGTCGATATAGATACTCAGGAAGATTTTGAGTATGCGGAATATCTTTATAACAAAGCGTCTCGACTGCGCTCGACGTGACAAAACAATATTTAAAGTCATTTTCGAGCATTGTCGAGAGGTATAATTTATTTAATTCATTTTAATATGAATCCTTATATAGAAATAGCCGGCCGTAAGATAGGTCCCGATTATCCGCCTTTAGTTACAGCCGAAATCGGCATCAACCACGAAGGTTCGTTAAAGGTAGCTAAAGAAATGGTGGATGCTGCCCATCGTGCCGGAGTGGAGGTGGTAAAACACCAGACTCATATTGTAGAAGACGAGATGAGCGGAGCCGCCAAAAAAGTAATTCCCGGCAATGCCGATATATCCATTTACGAAATTATGGAACGCTGCGCACTCAATGAAGCAGAGGAACTGGAGCTGAAAAATTATGTAGAAAGTAAAGGCATGATTTTTATCTCCACTCCATTTTCCCGCGCCGCTGCCGAAAGGCTGAAAAAGTTCGACATTCCGGCCTATAAAATCGGTTCGGGCGAATGTAACAATTATCCGCTGTTGGAGCACATTGCTACTTTTGGCAAACCCGTGATTTTGAGTACGGGTATGAACACCATAGAAAGCATTCGAAAAGCCGTATCGATTTTTGACAAACATCAGGTGCCTGTTGCCTTGTTACATACCACCAATTTGTATCCAACTCCCACTCACTTGGTGCGATTGGGAGCTATGGTGCAAATACATGAAGCCTTTCCTGAAAAAGTTTTCGGGTTATCAGACCACACTTTGAATAACAATGCCTGTCTGGGAGCGGTAGCCTTGGGAGCGAGTATACTCGAACGTCATTTTACCGACCATATGCAACGAACAGGTCCGGACATTATTTGCAGTATGGACGAACAGGCATGCGAGGAGTTGATCCAATCTTCTAAAGAAATATGGGAAATGCGAGGTGGTCAAAAAGAACCGGCACAAGAAGAACAGGTGACAATTGATTTTGCCTTTGCCACCGTTTGTAGCATTCAGCCAATTCGTAAGGGAGAAAAATTAACGATGGATAATATTTGGGTAAAGAGACCAGGTACAGGAAAAATCTTGGCGGAGCATTTTAACAATGTTTTGGGCAAGGTCGCCTCGAGGGATATTGATAATGATGAACAGTTGGATTGGGGGGATTTTCTCTAACCTTTTTTTAAAACCAACTCTTTCAGAGTTTAAAACTCTGAAAGAGTTAAAAAAAAACAAAAATGAAAAAAATCCTTTTCCTTACAGGAACCCGAGCCGATTTTGGTAAAATAAAATCTTTAATTTATATACTCGACAATCACCCCGATTTTGAGGTTTCTTTGTTTGTTACAGGTATGCACCTTCAAGAGCTCTATGGTTACACTTTGATTGAAATTCACAAATGTCAATTCAAAAATATCAATATCCATACTTTTGAAAACCACACCCATGAAACCACTATGGATCTGACATTGGCCAAAACCATTGAAGGTTTGTCGGCTTATGTGAAAACCAATGATCCGGATATGATTGTTGTTCATGGAGATAGAGTAGAAGCTTTGGCGGGTGCGATAGTGGGTTCGCTTAATAATATACTGGTGGCACATATAGAAGGAGGTGAAGTGTCGGGAACCATAGATGAGTTGATTCGTCATTCAACCAGCAAGATGTGTCATGTGCATTTTGTATCTAATGAAACGGCCAAAAAAAGGTTGATTCAGATGGGCGAATTGGAATCGGCTGTTTTTACTATTGGTTCACCGGATGTCGATATTATGTTTGGTAATAATTTACCCGATTTGACTACTGCCAAATCCTATTATCAAATTCCTTTTAGTAATTATTCATTAGCGATGTTTCACCCTGTGACAACGGAAGTTAATGAAATGGAAGACTATGCTAATCATTTTGTGGAGGCACTTTTGGCTGATTCTAACAATTATATAATGGTATATCCTAATAATGATTTAGGAAGTTCCGTTATTTTGAAAGCTTACGAAAGATTAAGGAATAATGAACGGTTCCGAATTTTTCCTTCGCTGCGGTTTGAATATTTTTTAACGCTGCTCAAAAATTCCCAATTTATTATTGGCAACAGTAGTGCTGGAGTACGTGAAGCTCCTTATTACGGTTTGCCTATTATCAACATCGGAACCCGTCAGCGAAACAGAGCGGTTCATGCTGATATTATCCATGCCGATTATCATATTGGAAGTATTATAAAAGCTCTGGAAAAAGTGAAATCACATTCTGTTATTCCGGTACAATCTGATTTCGGTCAAGGCAACAGTGCCGAATTATTTTTACAGTACCTTCAAAAAGACGATATTTGGAAATTGAATCACCAAAAACAGTTTAGGGACATGTAATTTTTCTTATAACTTACCCCAACCTTTTCAGGATTTCAAACCCTTTCAGAGTTTTAAACTCTGAAAGGGTTTAAAATCTTGAAAGAGTTAAGTAAAAAAATAAAAAGGGATTGTATGCAAAACGAAAAATACAGAAAAGAACCTTTAGTTTCCGGGAATTATTACCATATCTATAATCGTGGTAACAATGGCATAGACATTTTCTTTGAAAACGAAAATAATGACTATTTTTTAAAGCTTTACTACCGGTACATTCACCCCATAGCAGAAACTTTTGCTTGGTGCCTGATGAAAAATCATTTTCATGTTTTGGTCTATATTCGGGATGAAAAAGCAGTTTTGACAGATTTGTTGGAATATTCAACTGTTGACAAACCTAAAGTATTGGATTATTCGAGGCAATTTGGACATTTATTCAACGCCTATACTCAGGCAATGAATAAGAAATATTCAAGGACAGGAAGTTTGTTTGAGAAACCATTCGAACGCAAGCGGGTAACTTCCGAAAAGTATCTTCGAAATTTGATTTATTACATCCATAACAACCCGGTTCATCATGGGTTCACTAAAAGAGCGAGTGACTATCCTTGGTCTTCATATAAGAGTATTCTTTCTGATAAACCTACTAAACTGAAAAGAGAGGAGATCATAGAGATATACGGTTCTAAAGAAAATTATATTAACTACCATAAAGAGGAACAGGATTTAGGGGATATTTCAGATATGGTTATAGATAGGTGATTTATCGATACTTTCAAGAGTAGCCCTTTCAGAGTTTCAAGAGTAACCCTTTCAGAGTTTGAAGAATAACCCTTTCAGAGTTTGAAACTCTGAAAGGTTTAAAAAAAACAGTTTATAGATTTATAAAATGAAAAGAATAGGAGTTGTTATTACCGACGGTGTAGGATACAGGAATTTTGTGTTGAGTGACTTTATTTTAGAGGCACAAAAAGAATTCAATCGTGTAATTGTTTTTTCCTGTTTGCCCAAACAAGTTTATGAGTCGCTTGATTTGAAATGTGAAATAGTCGAGTTGGATGTTTTTGAAGAAACTTTCAAGATATGGTTTTTTCGCAAAGCAAAAGAATTGGCACATCTTCAGTTGCACAAAAAAGGGAATTTTGGTATAACGGATAATTTGAAAGCTAATTTTTCAAAGGCTAAAAATCCAAGAGGGATAGCAACCCGTTTTTTATTCCATATAACACATAATCTGCATTCAGAATCGTGGATTCAGCGTTTCAATAAATTGCAGCAGTCCACTTTTAAGACACATTTTATTACCCAAAAATACATCTCACTTTTGAAAGAGTATGGGGTCAATTTGTTGTTTTTTACTCATCAGCGCCCGCCTTATATTGCTCCACTTATCTATGCGGCCGAAAAACTTAGGATTCAGACGATTTCTTTTATATTCAGTTGGGATAATTTGGCATCTAAAGGAAGGATGTCTGGGAATTTTGATTTTTACTTGGTGTGGAGCGAACAGATGAAGCAGGAATTACTGCAGTTTTATACTTCTATAAAGGAAAATCAGGTTGAGGTCGTGGGAACTCCCCAATTTGAACCTTATGTTTTGGATCGTTATGACATGCCCAGGAATGTCTTTTTAGAACGTTTTGGTTTAGATGCGACAAAACCTACTGTATTATTCAGTTGTGGGGATGTTTCAACCAGTCCGAATGATCCATTGTATATTGAGTTAATCGCCAAAATGATACAGGAAAACCGATTGGTGAAACCGGTAAACCTATTAGTGCGCACTTCTCCTGCGGAAGAACCCAAACGTTTTGCAGAACTGGCTGCCAAATATCCCTTTATTTGTTGGAATTACCCAGATTGGAAGCTGGCTCGTTCGAATCATCAGGAATCTTGGTCACAACGTATTCCTTCTGTTCAGGACGTAACCGATTTAAAAGCGGTTTTACAGTATTCCGATCTTTGTGTCAATATGCTTTCAACCATGAGTCTGGACAGTATGTTATTTAATAAGCCGGTCATTAATACGGTTTTTGGAAATCCTGAAAATGGATTAGCCAACGACCAACGTTTTTTGAGGTATGCTCATATAGTTAATGTCATTAACAGTAATGCGGTTTCGGTTGCCAAAACGGAAAATGAATTATTGTTGGCATTGAATCAATGTTTGCAACAACCAGATTATAAACTGCAAGAACAACGAACTCTCTTGAAAATGCAGATTGGCTATGAACTTAAAGGGACGAGTGAAAGAATTGCTCTGGCTCTAAAAAAAATGTTGTAATGGCAGATGTTCGAAAAATAGCGGTGATCTGTAATTACAGATTATTACCGGAAAGAGTGGGAGGTATGGATTATTTTTTCTGGGAATTTGATAAAAAATGCAAAGAAAATTTTATTCATGTAGACTGGTTTTTTCCTAATATCTCCAAACACGGCGATTACGGAAATCTAATCCTATTTGCCGCCGAAGGTCAATCCTTGGAAAATTATTTTATAGATTTTTACCATAGCCATCAACCGGATTACTCTCATGTTGTTACGCATTTTATGGAATTGTGTACGCCTTTTTTTTACAGGCTAAAACAAATTTCAAGTGCCAAGGTCATAGGGGTTGACCATAACCCCAGGCCTTTAAATGGTTATCCTCTAAAAAAGAAGTTTCAAAAAAGAGTTAAGGGTGTTCTTTATTCACGATATATTGATCTTTTTGTTGGCGTTTCCGCTTATACAGTCAAAGAAATCCTGAAAGATTTTGGAAGCCATCTAAAAAATAAATCCATAACTATTTACAATGGAGTTGTTCTGCAAGGTATTCAGGAGCGAAAACATCGAAATTTTACCAGACCTGTTTTTTTAGTGGCGTCGCATTTAAGGGAATCGAAAGGGATTCAGGATTTGATTGCCGCTGTAAATTTGTTGCCGTCTGAAATCAAAGAAGAAATCAAAATAGATATCTACGGCGATGGGCCTTTCAGAAAAGATTTGGAAGAACAAATTAGTCGATTCAACTTGCAGTCGTGTTTTGCTTTCAAAGGGAGTTCGTCCCGCTTGAAAGAATTGTATGCTGATTATGATTATATGCTACAGCCTACACACATGGAGTGCTTCAGTCTGTCCATTCTCGAAAGTTTGGCTGCCAATGTGCCGGTAATTACGACTAAAGTTGGTGGAAATGCTGAGGTTATTAATAGTCTTGAAAATGGTTTTTTACTTGAATCCAGAGACATTATAGGGTTGAAAGAAATTATCCAAGCCGTTTTTGTAGGAAATAAAAAAATTGTAGATAACACCAGGAAAGCTATTGAAGCCAATTTTTCATTGGACAAAATGGTAGAAAATCATTTGTCTTTAGTCTTGGATATAAATTCGTAATATTGCCCTCATTCATTAAAAGATATGTTTTTTAATTCCCTGGCCTTTGCCATTTTCCTGATAATTGTGTTATTGTTTTTTCAGTCTTTTTTTATTATTCCACCGATCCAAGTCAAAAAAATAATCCCAAGCCTTGTTATATGAAAATAGCTTTTCTAACCCCTGAATACCCCCATCCGCTTACAGGTAATTCCGGCGGGATTGGTACAAGCATTAAAAACCTGGCCTTGGGGCTTACACAACAAGGTTGCAGAGTACGTGTATTGGTTTATGGCCAAAAAGAAGAAGGGGAGTTTGAAGATAACGGAATTCATATACAACGAATAAAAAATTTAAAGGTTAAAGGTCTTTCATGGTATCTTACACGAAAAAAGCTGGAGCGAATTATTGATCATTTGCATAATGAAAAAAAGATTGATTTGGTGGAAGCGCCTGATTGGACTGGGATAACATCCTTTATTTTGCCTAAAAAATGCCCAGTAGTCATTCGGCTACACGGTTCCGATACTTATTTCTGCAATATGGATCAGCGTCCGGTAAAATGGGCTAATAAATACCATGAAAAAAGAGCCCTTCAAAAGGCGAATGCTCTGTTATCAGTAAGTCAATTTACTGCGGATAAAACAAACGAAGTTTTTGGCATAAACCAAAAATACACGATTATTCCCAATGGGATTGATTTGAACTCGTTTAGTAATTCGAAAAATACAGCTATTGAAAAATATAAAATACTATATTTTGGCAGTTTGATTCGAAAAAAAGGGCTGCTCGAATTACCGCTTATTTTTAATGAGGTGATAAAGCAAAATCCCGAAACACAATTGCTTTTAGTCGGAAAAGATGTGCCTGATATTATTTCAGGAAATTCTTCCACTTGGAAAATGATGCAGGAATTATTTTCAGAAGAAGCAAAATCCAATGTGCATTATTTGGGCAGCGTACCTTATCAGGAAATAGGAAATCATATTCTAGGAGCAACAGTCTGTGTTTTTCCTACCTTTGCCGAGGCATTGCCGGTTTCCTGGATTGAAGCCATGGCCATGCAAAAAGCCATCGTCGCCTCTGATATTGGATGGGCTTCAGAAGTAATTGACGATGAGGTAAACGGTTTTTTAGTATCTCCAAAATCGCATAAGGCTTATGCCGATAGAATAGTGACTTTACTATCAGATAAAGAATTGCGGGAAAAAATGGGGATTGCGGCCAGAGAAAAAGTAGCCCTGAAATTCAGTAAAGAAGTGGTGGCGGAAGAAAGCCTGAAATTTTATCAATCTTTAATTCGCTAATTTGTGGTAGTCATTTATCATTTCAACAATAAAGTTTCAAAAGTGATTGACCCAACAGGTCGGCAATTGAATATTGATTCCTATAAGACTATTGCAGAAAGTTTATTTGGGTTGGCTTTTCAATTTTCGGATAAAAAAATAGTTTGGTGTCATGATAGCTATAAGGAGTACCTTGATAAGAAAGTAATCGAAACACTTCTTCATCATGATAAAATGATGCTCTCGTACGCTCCGACTAATACAAATTATTTCGGGAATACCATCGGATACATAGAAGACTCACCTTTTATAAATGTCAATAAAAAAGTGACTTATCCCACTTGGCAAATGAGCGGTGCCGTGGGAGTAATCCATGCTTCGGTTTTGAATCAATTACAAGATAAAATCAAACCGGATGCGGATTTGGATTATTTTTTGTCTTCAGTGGCTAAACTGTGCATGCCTCTAGGTTTACTTTGTTATTCGGAACCTCGATTGCTGAAATCCAAAACAGCAGAATATTTTACTAAGGCAGATATGGGTAAACTGTTTCGTTTCGTGAAGCAACATTACAAAGCACCTTGGGTGTTTCTATTACTTTTGAATCTCTTTTTATACGAACGAAAATTCCCATTTTTGTCCTTTTTAAAATCGTTTTTAGATAAAAAGAGATCTGCTGCTAATATAGATTTGGAATCCATTAATGTGCAATCTTCCCAAAAGGTAATCGATAAGGGTACCGTGGATGTGATTATTCCAACGATAGGCAGGAAAGAATATTTATACGATGTACTGAAAGATTTTGCTCAACAAACAATACTTCCCAATAAAATTATTATTGTGGAGCAAAATCCGGATACAACAGCCACAACTGAACTGGATTATATTGAAAATGAAAAATGGCCTTTTAAAATTCAGCATTTTTTTATACATCAGACGGGAGCCTGTAATGCCCGTAGTTTGGCCTTATCACAAACAGAAAGCGAATGGGTTTTCTTGGCGGATGATGATATTAGAATTAATGAATGTTTTTTAGAGACCGCATTACAATCGATTAAAAAATGGGGAGCAAAAGCCGTTTCCATGAGTTGTTTGCAAAAGGGGCAAACCGAGAAACGCAATACGGTTTTTCAGTGGTCTGCGTTTGGTTCCGGCTGTAGTTTAGTAGCTTCTGAAATTTTAAAAGGATCTAAATTTAATATGGGATATGAATTTGGTTTTGGTGAAGATTCTGATTTTGGGATGCAATTGCGAAATGCGGGACAGGATGTCTTGTTTTTGCCCCAACCTCAAATTCTTCATATCAAAGCGCCTATAGGAGGCTTTAGAACCAAACCCGTTTTACAATGGCATAAGGAATCGATACAACCTAAACCGTCACCAACAGTCATGCTGTACAATTTGTTGCACTATACAAAAGAGCAGGTTTCAAGCTATAAGACCACTTTGTTTATTAAATACTATAAACATCAAAAAATAAAGAATCCAGTACGTTATTACAAAATGTTTCAGAAACAATGGGATCAGAGTGTTTTTTGGGCTAATAAATTAAAAAGGCAAAATGGAGCTTAGTTTTGTCATTTTTAGTTGAAGACCTTTACCTTGTAAGGAAACTCTTTAGTCTATTTCAGTGAATTGTACTCACTGAAATAGACTAAATTCAGTGAGTACAATTCATTAAATTTAGTCTATTTCAGTGAGTTTAAATAATTTTTATATCTTTATTAAAAAAATGGTATGGAAATTAAAAGGTACTTGAAAGATGTTATTGCGAATCAACTTTTTAAAAACAAGGCGATTATTGTAATTGGAGCAAGACAAATTGGTAAAACAACCTTACTGAATCAATTGCTGTCCTCGTATGAAAATACTTTGTTTCTTGATGGAGATGATAGAATCATAAGGGAATTATTGCAAAATCCATCGACAGAGGAAATAAAAAATATTATCGGGAATCACAAAATTGTATTTATAGATGAAGTACAGCGCATTAATAATATAGGGCTTACTGCAAAAATAATTGTAGATCAATTCAAAGAGGTTCAACTTGTTTTAAGTGGTTCATCGGCATTTGATATTAAAAATATAACAAGTGAATCTTTGACTGGGAGAAAATGGGAATACACTATGTTTCCTGTTACCTGGAAGGAATTAGAAAGCACGGTAGGCTACGTAAAAAGTTTACAACAACTGGATTTGCGATTGGTTTATGGGATGTATCCGGAAATTATTACTCATCCTTCAGAAGAAAAGGAGCGATTGAAACAGTTGGTAGATAGTTATCTGTATCAGGATTTATTGGCCTTTTCGAATATAAAGAAACCTGAGGTTTTAGAAAAATTGTTAAAGGCATTAGCTTTTCAAATAGGAAGTGAAGTCTCGTTAAATGAACTTTCACAATTATTAAATGTAGATAAAAACACAGTAGCCAATTACATTCAGATACTCGAAAAAGGATTTGTGGTCTTTACGCTCCGTGGATATAGCAAAAATTTAAGAAACGAATTGAAGTTTGCCAAGAAAATCTATTTTTGGGACAATGGGGTTAGAAATACCATTATCAATAATTTTAATTCCATGGAAATGCGAAACGATAAAGGAGATTTATGGGAGAATTTTATTATTTCGGAAAGAATGAAGAAAAATAATTATGAAAACCCATTTGTAAAAAGTTATTTTTGGAGGACAACTACACAGCAGGAAATTGATTATATAGAAGTTGAGAATGAACAGCTAACTGCTTTTGAGATTAAAACCAATGAAAATGCAAAGATTAAAAAGTTTGAAAAATTTAAAGAAGCCTATCAAACCGACGTGAAATTAATTCATAAAAAAAACTTTAGGGATTTACTTGTTTAAAATTAGAAACCAACGATTTAAATCTATGAAATTCTCCCTAATTATTTGTACCTACATGCGCCCGGAACCCTTGTTGCGGTTGCTCCAATCGGTCAAGGAGCAAACGCTCTATCCGAACGAAATCCTGATTGTGGACGGTTCGACGGATAATGAAACTGAATTGGTTCTGAAACAAAATCAATTCCCAAGCTTGTGTTATTTTGTTGTTCCGCCAGAGCATAGGGGGTTGACCCGTCAACGGAATTTCGGAATTTCAAAAGTAGGTTCGTTAAGTGAAATTGTCTGTTTTTTGGATGACGATACAATTTTGAAAAGCAACTATTTTGAAGAAATTTTGAAAACGTACCAACTCTTTCCGAATGCCTTGGGAGTTGGAGGTTATATAAATAATGAAGTTGTTTGGGAGAAAGTGAATCAGGCATTCCAGCCTAAAATAAGTGAATTTGTATATGATGGCTGGAAACGTAGCGATGGCAGTCGCTTTGTACTTCGTAAAAGGTTGGGATTGGACAGTGATGTACCCCCTGGTTTTTCTCCTGAGTTTTCTCATGGGAGGAGTATTGGCTTTTTGCCGCCTTCCGGCAAAATATATGAAGTGGAACAGCTTATGGGTGGAGTCTCTTCTTTCAGAAAAGAGGTTTTTAATAAATTGCAGTTTTCAAACTATTTTGAAGGTTACGGTCTCTATGAAGATGCCGATTTTACGATTAGGGTAGCCAAAATGGGAAAACTTTATGTAAATACGGCTGCTCAACTGGAACATCACCATGCGTCTTCCGGCAGACCAAATCAATACCGTTACGGAAAAATGGTTGTGCGAAACGGTTGGTATGTTTGGAGAATAAAAAACCCGAAACCGGATGTAAAGGCTCAATTCAAATGGCATGCTATCACCCTACTTTTAACTTTGATTCGATTTAGCAATATCTTGACAGCATCAGAAAAGAAACAGGCTTTTACCGAAGCTATTGGGCGCACAGTGGGTTGGTGGAGTTTATTGTTTAGTAGGCCAAAAATCGGAAGATAATTTTAAATTTCAATGAAAACAATTCTTATAGCTCATAATTATACACAAGGTTCATTTGCATTTATGAGCTATTCTTTGGCGCATTACTTGGCAAATAGAGGATGCAGAGTTATTTTTATTTCTCATAAACCTTTCTTTAAGGAATCTTTTCGAGAAGGTGTCGACTATGGAGAATTGATAGTTTATTCCTGGCCTACAACGAAGAGACCAACCAGCATTATGGATGCTTTATGGTTTTTGAAAATTTATATGAGGTACAAACCGGAAACTATAATTTCGCATTTTGTGAATGTTAATATTACTGTTTTTGTTTCCAAAATTATTTCTGGAGGAAAAGTTAAAACGCTTCCTTATTATCACACACTCTCTTCTCAAATAATTACTGATGGTAATAAAAATAAAATGTTTCAGAGGGTTTTGGAAATAAGGAAAAAACTATTGTATAAATTTTTTTGTAGTAACATAATCTGTCCGTCAGATGTGGCTTTGAAAGATTTATCGAATTATTTCGGAATAAAAAAAGGAATAAAAGTATTGAATCCGATGCAGGATAGGTTTTGTAATAAAGAAGAAATATTTACTGATAAGATACAAATTGTTTATTTAGGCAGGATTGATATTTCAAAAGGGGTAATAGAAATGATTGAAGCCTTTGATGCCTATCTTTTAAAATTTCCAGATTCCAAAATAAAAATTAAGATTGCAGGTTCGGGCAGTCAAATAAAGAAAATGTTTGAAAAGATAAAGAATAATAACCGAATTAATTATGTTGGGAGTTTGGAATACAGCCAAATTGACAAATATCTGAATCAAGCTCATTATACGATTATACCTTCAAAATATGATGCGCTAAATATGGTTGGAATTGAATCGTTAATGAATCAGACTCCGTTATTGATTACGAATACAACAGGACTTTCTGAAGAATTGACAGATGGTTATGAATGTTATAAGTTTAATTTAAATACAAATGATATGATTTCCCTTTTTGAAAAAGTAGAAAATACGATTCATTTACAAAAAGAAATGGGAATCAATGCAAGGAAAACATATCTTAATAAATTCAGTGTTAGCTCTTATTATAAATCCATGGACAATTTAATTTAATTGTGGATTTTCTTAATAATCTCACATTAAGCGTTAGAGCTTAAATCCACGAAGATTCGTAAAGAATTCACAAAGTAAAAACTTCGTGAAACTCTGTGAGTTCTTCATTTAGAACATAAAAAAGGGTCGTCATTAATGACGACCCTTTTAGGTATTCTTAAACTAAAAGAAATTAGTTTTTCACCAATTTAATTTTGGCAGATTTTCCTTCTGAATCAATTTGGATTAAGTAAGTACCTCTTGGTAATGAACTCATGTCAATTTTAGTTTCTAAGCTATTTGGAGTAACAGAGATCACTCTTTGTCCAAGCATGTTGAATACTTTTATTGCAGAAACAGATGTTGTATTAGAAATAGTCACAAAATCAACTACCGGGTTTGGATAGAATTTCAATCCGGCCAGATCAAAGTCATTTACACCAAGAACTGTAACGGTAACGTTTACAGCCAAAGGAACAGCACTTCTACAACCATTCACCGTTTGCATAGCAAAGTAAGTAGCATTGTTCAAAACTGTAGTACTGATTAACGGATTAATATCTGCTAAAGCATTAGCTTCTGTTTCATACCAAACTACGTTTTGTCCGGTTACAGACAGTGCAGCTATAGTAGCTCCGTTCTCAACCGTTTGTTCTGCAGCTCCGGTTGGTGCCTCAGGTATAGGGTTGATTGTTGCTTTTACAGCGACTCTGTTGGTGTTTATTTCAGCACAAGCTGTTGCACTATTGTCTTGAGACGCATAGTAAGTTGTGTTATTCACCAAAGTTGTTGTCATTGGTAATACTGTAGTAGAGACAGCTGAACTGTACCATTTAATTACCGCAGTTGAAGGGCTTACCACAACTAAGTCAGCAAGGGTTCTTACTTGTTCCGTACCGCAGAAGTTTTGTGTTGCATCTGCCAAAGGAGCTTGCTGTTTGTCAAGAGCTACCACATTTAAGGCAACAGGAGACGGACAACCATCTATAGTTTGACGTGCAAAGTAATGGTTGTTATGCAGTATAGCACTAGAAGGGTTTAAAATTACCGCACTACTATTCTCCCAAGTTATACCAACTCCTGTTGCAGTCAATTCAGTAACTGTTCCTGTAGTACAGAAAAACTGAGAACTTTCAGCTGTTGGAGCAGCCGGAGAGTTTAAAGTAACTTTTACAGCAGTTCTAGGACTTTCACCACATGAGAAATTTTGAGATACATAATAAGTATGATCATTTATCAGTTTGGTATTGTTTGCCAAAGGAGTCGTTGCGTCAGCCTCAGCATACCATTTGATAGATGTATCTGGTTTAGGTGTTAAGTTGTAAACAGTAGCATCGCCAAATTGTGCTGGTAAACCAGAAATAGGCTCGCCAAGTATATAACCGCAAATAGTTTGATCGGCAGCTACCGGACCTGCGTTCACTGTAAAGGTTTCTGTATCACTACAACTTCCTTTTTCTCCTTTTAGAGTATAGGTTGTAGTGGTTGCAGGTGAGAATACCCAACCATTGGTTGCATCGCCTGTTACTCCTGTGTTAGGAGTCCAGGTATAAGTATCATAATTATCAGCAGGAGTAGTTAGTGTTACGGTAGCGTTACCGGTTCCGCAGATGTTAGCACTAGGTGCCGATAAACCAATTTGGGTAGTTTGGTTAATAGTTGCTTTTACAACTGATCTGGCACTTGATACCACTGCTTGGTCTGATGTTATTTTCCAATTGAAAAACAACATTCTGTTTGTTTGATTAGCTACTTCAGTAAGTTGAAATCCATTATTTATAATAGGGAAATTGTAAGCAGATTTCGCATAGCCGTAATAAACAGATCTGTCACATTCTAATGAAGGAGTAACACCATTTACAGGAACAATAGGGAAGTTTAATACCACAGTTACAGGAACAGGGTTTGCGGTTTTGTTGAGGTTTGCCGCATCTACCTGCTCTTGTGTAATTGTAATGGCTTGTGTAAGGGTTGTAGAGCCATTTATCAGTTTGAATGTGTTAGGGCCTGCAAAAGAAGGATAGTAATCAATACTGGTCAATGTAACGGCATTTACCGTTGAAATCATATGTTTTGTGTTTGCCGAAGAAGCACTATTGCTAAGTAGATCTATATATGTTTTTGGACCAACTGTAAAAGTAGCAGTAGAGGTAGTTTCGGCAGCAGCATAATAATCAGTGCTGGCAGTCAATTCAGGAGTGGTAAAACTGTTTGCTGTTGCTAATGGAAGGCCTCCTTGTGGAGTTGCATACCATCTTACAGTAGTTCCGGTGCTTCCTGTAGCTTCCAGTGTAAGGCTACCGTCTCCACAACGTTCCGCATCAGATGTTGAAACGATACTGTTAGGGAAAGTTATTTGTACCGGAGTTGAAGTAGCAGTAACTCCCGCACAACTTACCATACATCTGTAATAAACAGCTTCGGTAGGTTGTAAAGTATAGGTAGCTGTATTGGCTCCGTTAATGTTGGTGTAATCTGTATTGTTTACCGATTTTTGCCAAGTGTAAGTTACCTGTCCGCCTGTAGTATTGTTTTCAAGAGAGAAAGTCAATTCGTCTCCCAGATTAATAGTTTTGCTTACTGAGTTAACATTGTTTACCAATGTAGCTCCCGGGTTTGGTGTACCTGTACATGAAGCCAAATTAGCATAAGTAATAGCGGCAGAGTAGTTGGTTCCTGAAACCGGATTTACCGTTTGCAATTGATTAGGATTTCCGGGAGTGTAAAACGCCGAATTCCCGAAAGTAGTCGTATAAGGTCCGTTTACGGTAGCCGAACTCGCCAGAATATTACCGCTATTGATAGCACTGTCACCTATTCTGAAATACATTTCAGAGGTAGTTCCGGTAATGGCTGTTATCCAGCTGGTAGTAGCCATGTTTTCTAATGTTCCTGCAGCATCGCCTGTGTTGCTAACTGCTCTTACAGAGACTGATGGTATAGCAGCAGTATTGGCAGAAGCAATCCACATTGGTTTGTAAGCGTCTGCTGTTCCTACAGGGAATAGAAGGAAAGTATTGGCACCTGATGTTGCAACTGAAGCAGGGATGCTTCGTTGAAATCCTCCGTTTATATAAGAATAGGAGTTCGTGTTTTGAATAGTTACATTAGGAGCAGCAGCTGTCATTAACAGAGATCCTCCTGCCGGAAGGTTTAACTTACCGTTGGTTAGTGTTAATGTTCCGCTCATAGAAGGAGCAAAATTAAAAGTAACCCCGGAAGTACTGGTGTTGTTGATTGTCAGGGCAGCAAAATGTTCGTTACTGGTAATAGTACCTGAAGCCTGTTTGTAGAAAAATCCGTTTTCATTTACAACAGTTTGCGGGGTAGTTACCGGAGCCTGAATTACACTTCCTGTGCTATTTAGAGCAGCAGTTGCAAAACCAAATGTACTGGTTGTTCTTAGTACCCCTTCAGTATTGGTTAAATCTCCACTTAAATAAAGTGTTCCTGTAGAAAATTCAGAACCTGGTAAAGTTAATGATAGTTTTCCTATATAGGCAGCTGTTGTACTTTTGGCTGCTCTGTTAGGTACAGCAGCAGCTGTTCCTATAGCCATAGTTGTTTCTACCCAAACGTCTGAGAAAACAAAAGGGGTTGCTCCGGATGCTGTTGCACTGTACTGAATACCATTATTATGTGTGCCGGTTCTTACGTTCTCTAGGTCTGAATCATCATCCTTAAAACGCAATGTGTGATTTGTTCCTGATTGGTTTATTACAGAACCATATTGAATTACTTCCATTACGAGGTCATTGCCGCCAAGAAAATGAGGATTCAAAAGATTGATGCTTCCTGCAATTAGTTTCAGGTTATCTGTTGAAGCAGATGTAAACAATAAACCTCTTTGTCCGGTAGCAAGACTGGTTCCTGCACTTCCGCTGTTGATGTCCACATTAATGCTTCCTCCGTTTTGGATAAAAGTAGAACCCAGGTTGGTTTTTAAGCTTCCGTAAACATTTAGAGTAGCTCCTGAGTTAACTGTCATGGTTCCGTTTATGTTCATAATACGGGTTTTGTTGCCGGTATCTCCCAGATTGAAGTCACCGCTGTTAAGGGTTAAAGCACCTCCTAAAGCAACAGTAACATTGGTGGCATTAACATTGCCGGCAACGGTAACAGTGTGTCCCGGTTGTATAGCAACAATTGCGCTTGAAACAGGTACTGTACCTGTACTCCATGTTGAGCCTGTGTTCCAATCACCGCTGGCAACAGTAGAGATAGAATTGTCTGCATCTGCCAAACCTATGTATAAAGGAGCTTGAGTAAGCATAGCCTCAGTTAGTCCCGCTCTGCGTACAGACGGGGTAGTGGTTCCTGGTTCATGTGTTCCGGCTATAGCAGCATTGGCATATAGTACTCTTGAGTTTCCGTTTACAGGAAACAAACCATTGGCTCCCATCAAGGCAACTCTATAAGTGTTTGTTGTAGCTGAAACTCCATCTACTGTTACTGTCCAGTTGCTGTTGAGTCTTTTGTTAATGGTATAACCGGTTTCTGTAACTCCTGTTACAGTAGCAATAGTATTGTCGTCTGTATAATTTACCGCCAGTTGTGTAGATGTTCCTGCACTTCGGTTGATAAACAAAGAACGGTTGAATCCGTTTGATGTGATAATAGGGAATTGACCTTGAGTCGCAGTAGGATCTCCTACAGGTATTGTGCTACCGGTAGTTATACGTCTTGAAATAGTTCCTCCCGGTAAGAAACCGCTATTGCTTCCGGCAGTTATAGTAAGGCCGGCAGTTAAATTAGCGGTAGCAGAAGTAGTGTTCCCTAAGAAAATTTTATTTCCGTTTAATGATACTCTGGCATTGGTCAAGGTTAAGGTTCTTCCAATTACTACATTATTTGTATTCCAAATAATATTAGGAGTTGCTGTGCTGGTATTGGCAAAAGTTACCGATTGTAAATAAGAACCAAACGATCCCGTACCACTAATGGTTTGTGGTGTAGATCCATTGAAGGTAATAAGAGTATTATCAGTACTACCAAAACCTGTAGGAACCATAATAGAACCATTGTTGGTAAGGTTACCTGCAATATTGAAAGTTTGACGTATTGAATTAGTGTCAAATATTTTGAAAACACCTCCGTTGTCGATATTTAAATTACCATTTAAAGTAAGTATTTTATTTTCAACACAAGGACATCCTATTCCAATACTTGATCCGGTTGCAGTAAAATTAAGCTCAGCATTGTTTTTAATTGTTATATTCTGAGCGGTAAGTGATATATCAATGTTCACAACGTGATTAGAATCGATAATTACGTTGTCAAAAGAATAAGGAATCTGGCCATCGATCCAGGTAGTTGGGTCATTCCAATTTCCTGATTTTAATGAAGTTATAGTTTCCGGTAAAGACGATATTAAAGAAACATTGTCTATAGAGGCAGGAGGTTGAACACCACCACCGTTTATGTCGTTTTTCCACAAGAAAATAATACGAACCGTGTTGCCTGCAAATTTTGCAGGTAAATAAAATGTATTATCCTTATAAGTGCCAGGATTTGAATGTAATGAAGAACCGGTAATTTCGGTAAAATCGCCGCTTAAATTTGATCCGCCAAATGGAGTAACATTTGTTGTAGCTGCATAAACTAAAGGAAAATCCTGTCCGGCTTCTCCTCCGTTTTTCCATTTAAAACTTAAAGCAATTTTTGTTTCTCCTGCCGGTACTGCAATGTCCCGGTAGAAGTACGAATTTTGTGCGGTAGCTGTTACGGTTTTGTACGTATTGGTTGCACCTCCGTCTTGTGACACATAAGCACAAGTGCCGGATATACCTTGTAGAGCACCTACATACCACTTGTTTATTCCGTCATTAGCTACTTTCCAGTCGGTTGCACCGTTTCCAAAAGTAATTTCCTGTGAAGGACTAATCAAAGTAGTTTGTGCATTTGCTCCCAGTACCCCGAAGAGTGAAAGGAACAGTACTAAAATGGTTCCGAAAGATAAGGATGATTTCAACTCCTGCGCAATGCCGGCTTTGGAATCCTTATTTTTTTGAACCTGATTCCCAAATCCTGAGGATTCCGAAATCAAATTGTAATTGTAACTCATAAGAATTAAGTTAGGGTTAATGAATGTTTAGTTTCCTTAAAATTAATTTGGTTTGTTTTTTTTAAGGCTCGTAAAAATAATCAAAAAATAAAATAATAAAGAAAGGTTTAACAAAACAAAATGGCTTTAAGGTATTGTTAGTCAGTTGATTATAATTGTTGTTTTTTATAAAAACTCAATATTTTAACATTTGTATTGATTGAAGTATTTGTAGAATTGTTAACTAAGTTGTGATAGTGTTGATTTTTGTTTTCAGGAATAAAATAAGTATTTTTTGAAATAAAAGTGATAATATAGCTGTCTGTCAAATTAGTTTATTCAAACAGAATTGAAATTATCTAAATTCGAGATGCGCTTTTTAATCATAACCCATGTTTTGCATACTGCCAAAGACAATAAGTTGTATGGATACAGTCCGTATGTTCGTGAAATGAATTTATGGTTGAAACAGGTTGATGAGGTAAAAGTGTTGGCTCCTTTTAGTAGTATTCAACCAACTTCAATAGATTTAGCATACCAACATTCTGCTATTACTTTTATTCCTGTTGAACAAATATCACTTACGTCAATATCTGAAATAGTAAAAACGTTGTGGCATGCCCCCAAAATAGTGTGGAAAATTTTTAAAGCCATGAAACAAGCCGATCATATTCATTTGCGTTGTCCCGGAAACATTGGATTGTTAGGTTGTTTGGTGCAGATTTGTTTTCCCAAAAAAATGAAAACTGCTAAATATGCGGGAAATTGGGATCCCAAATCGAAACAACCATTGAGTTATAGATTTCAAAAATGGATTTTGAGCAATGCTTTTCTGACTAAAAATATGCAGGTATTGGTTTATGGCGATTGGGAAAACAGTTCTAAAAATATAAAACCATTTTTTACGGCTACCTATTCTGAATCGGAGAAATTGTCTTTGGAAAAGCAAAATTGGAATCAGAAAATCAGATTTATATTTGCGGGAACTTTGTCTGAAGGCAAAAATCCGATGTATGCCGTTCGGCTTGCAGAACAATTGCAGATTATGGGAATTGATGTTGGTTTGGATTTGTACGGAGAAGGGACAGAACGCCATAAATTAGAAAAATATATAGCCGAAAAAAAATTGGAAAATTGTGTTAATCTGAAAGGTAACCAAGATAAGGAAACACTTAAAAAAGCGTATCAAAACAGTCATTTCATAATTTTGCCTTCAAAGAGTGAAGGTTGGCCAAAAGTGGTTGCCGAAGGAATGTTTTGGGGATGTATTCCGGTTGCGACTTCGGTTTCTTGCGTGTCTAATATGTTAGAAAATGGGAACAGAGGAATTCTTTTGAAGATGAATTTGGATCAGGATGTTTTACAAATTGCCAATCTTTTGAAAAATGAATCGGAATTGGAACAAAAAAGAAAGGATGCTGCTCATTGGTCAAGACAATTTACTTTAGAAGTTTTTGAAGAAGAGATTGGTGAGTTGGTTGTGAGGAGTGATTAGTGAATAGTAATTAGCCAAAAGGCATAGTGGAAAAGCAATTTCAGAATGTTTTAACAACCAACAACCAAAAATGAGAATTATTCAAATCATAGATTCACTTGATGCGGGCGGAGCCGAAAAAATGGCCGTGACTTATGCTAATGCGTTGTCTTGTAAATTGGAGTTTTCCGGTTTGGTAGCCACCAGAAGAGAAGGAGATTTGAAGAGTCAAATAAGTCAAAATGTTGATTATTTATTTCTGAAGAAAAAACAAACTATTGATTTTAAAGCTTTATTAAAGCTGAAATCATATTGCAAAAAAAACAGAATTGACTGCATTCAGGCTCACAGCAGTTCTTTTTTTACAGCAGTTTTGTTGAAGATTATTTTGCCAAAAATTAAAATTATCTGGCACGATCATTACGGAAACAGTGATTTGCTGAATTCCAGAAAATCATTTTCGTTAAAGTTGGCTTCTTTGTTTTTTGAGGGAATTATAGTGGTAAATCAGACGCTTAAAACATGGGCAGAACAAAAGTTGTTTTGCAATAAGATTATTTATTTGCCCAATTTTATAACAGATAACGAAGTTGAAATTCAGGAAACGAATTTGAAAGGAATCGATGGAAAACGAATACTTTGTTTGGCCAATTTAAGAAAGCAGAAAGATCACTTGTTTTTGATTGAAATAGTCAAAAAAATAAATCCGATTTATCCCGACTGGACTTTTCATTTGGTAGGAAAAGATTTTGAAGATAAATATTCCAAAACTTTGAAATCAGAAATTAAAGCAAATAATTTAGAAAACTCTGTGTTTATTTATGGGACAAAAAATGACATTGGAAATATTATTAATCAGGCTGAAATTACAATTTTAACATCTCAATCTGAAGGTTTACCGGTTGCATTGCTTGAATATGGTGCGCATAAAAAAGCGGTGGTAACTACTGCTGTTGGACAAATTCGCTCAATAATTGAACACGAAAGAAACGGTTTTGTTGTTGCTGTTAAAGATGTTGCTGCATTCAGTAATTCTGTTGTCCGGCTAATAGAAAATCCTTCTTTAAGAGAAAAATTTGGAGTAGAATTGCAAAAAACAATTCGGAACAATTATTCCGAAAAGGCAGTAATAGATAAATTTCTAAAATGGATTTAGAAAGAAATATATAATAGTACGTCACTAATAATTTCAGTCTTATTTGTAAGTTGTTGTATGAGTGAGTTTTATTTTTTTTAACACATAGATACATAGAATTTTTAATGTTTTAAAAGGGTTTGATAGGTGTTTTACTTTTCACATAGTTTGACTATGTGGGAAATAGTATTATTTCCTAGTCAATTCTTTGACCATAGTCTATTTCTATGTGCCTATGTGTTTAATTTTGATTTACAGGTAGTTATTAATCGAACTCAGGTTAATATTAAGTTTAAAAAATAATCATGAATTATTTTCTAATTTAAGTTGGAATTCGTGGAAATTTGAGTAATTAGTGGTCAAAAAACTTTATGATCCGCTTGGCGGACAGTTATAAAAAAATACATACAAAATTCGATGATTCATCATACTATCTTAGAATGTAAAAATATCGGTATAGGTTATACAACTAAAAAAGAACCAATTG
The DNA here is from genome assembly GCA_964631795.1 of uncultured Flavobacterium sp. Classification (GTDB taxonomy): domain Bacteria; phylum Bacteroidota; class Bacteroidia; order Flavobacteriales; family Flavobacteriaceae; genus Flavobacterium. Next base: position 40,989 of record CAZWAF010000008.1, read on the forward strand.
TAGTTGCCCAAAATATTGATTTGACTTTGCAATACGGAAAATTAATTACTTTGATTGGAGCTAATGGAATTGGGAAATCGACTTTGTTGCGAACTATTACGGGGATTCAAAAAACAATTTCAGGTACGGTTTTGCTTCAGGAACAAGATGTTCATCAGATGGGAAGTCTGGATTTGGCTCAAAAGTTAAGTGTTGTTTTGACAGAGAAATTGCCACCCAGTAATCTAACCGTTTTTGAAGTAATCGCTTTGGGCAGACAACCTTATACCAACTGGATTGGGAAACTGACAGAAGAAGATATTGCTCAGGTTCAACAAGCAATGGAGTTGACTCAAATAAGTCATTTAGCCGAAAAAAAACATTACGAAATCAGCGATGGTCAGTTGCAAAAAGTATTGGTGGCAAGAGCCTTGTCTCAGAATACACCATTGATTGTTTTGGATGAACCAACTACTCATTTGGATTTATTGCACAAAGTAGCTCTCTTTAAACTTCTGAAAAAACTGACTCATGAAACCGGTAAATGCGTGCTTTTTTCAACTCATGATATTGATTTGGCTATTCAGTTGAGTGACGAAATGATTATCATAACTCCCGGATTGGTAGTTCAGGATACACCTTGCAATTTGATAGAAAAAGGTTGTTTCAATACCTTGTTTAAAGATGAAAATATTGTTTTTGATTCTGAAAAGGGGAAGTTTGTAGTCAGTTAGCCCCACCCCGAAGCTATCTTGTGTACACAAATCCCGATGCTTCGGGTTCGCAGATTTAAATTAATCTGATACTTGTGTCCATACGATAGGAAGTATCGGGATCACAGATTTAGCAGATTTAAATTAGCTTGATACTTGTCTCCACACGATTAGGAAGGGGAGGGAGCCGAGATGCACGCAGTTGTGAGAAGAGACGGTTTCGGGTGTACATTATTGGCTAATCACTAGGCACTAATTACTATTCACTCACCCCTTTCAATAAATTGATACTCACGGTTGCGATTTCCGATCCCGAAGCGTCGGGAGGGAATTTTGAAAAATAAAGAGAATCGGGAACTAAACCTGCTTCTTTTGCAACTTTGTGTACCACATCGATTTCAAGAATGTATTGATCCGAAAATCCATGTGTAGCATCATAGGCCGTAGCAGCCGTTTTTCCGAGATTGGCAGCCGTAAGATCAGGAGAGATTGTGTGTAATTCAATCATCAGTAAACCAAATCTCTTAATATAAGGAGCCCATTTTAGAAAATGTTCCAAGAGATTATCTTCTACCAAATTGTTGTTGAGTCGTTGGCCTCTGTAGGCAAAAGCTCCGGTAGAACGACTGATTCTGTTTGGAGTTATGGTTTTCGGCATTTCCCAAATGCGGTTATGATCTAAAAAAGTTCTAACATTCAATAAATCTTTTAAATCTATTTGATAGTTTTCCATCAAGTCATTGGCTAATAAACCGGGATTCCCGATGTCACCCCAAATGATTTTTGCCCAAATATCGGCTTTTATCAAATTGGCCCGGGTTACTTTTAATGCGGCCTGATTGTAATCGACTCCAACTAAAAATAAAGGATGTTCATCGAGCATTTTTCCGCGAATAGTTTGGCGGTCGATTAAATCAAAAAGATGAATAAGGAAAGCACCGTTTCCGCAACCCATATCGAGTATGCCTTTGGGCTGTTTTTCTATAGGAAGATTGAACAGTTTGATGATAATTTCATCGACTACTTTGAAATAAGTATCGTGAGCACCACCGCTGCCCCAAACATTCATTTCTCTGTCCACGTGTTGTTCGTTTTCTCCAATTTCTGTATTCCGTAAAATGTTGGCATTGCCAAAAAGCAACTCGTCCATTTCGCTGAACAAAGGCATATAAGAAACTGTTACACCATAAGCCGTAGCTCTTTTGGCAAAAAACAAACCGGTTTCGGTGAACTGATAATTTCCGTTTTTCTCGGTAAACCAATTAAGATAAACCAGAAAATCGAGCAGTTTTTTAAAGTTTTCGGGCGTTTTATGAAATTCTTCCGGACGAAAGGAAATCTCCATAAAGTATTTGTGAAACATTCCACTCATTCCCAATCTAACAATTATAGGACTGATGATTGCTCCTTCAATGTGTTTGAGGATTTGTTGTTGAATTTCCAGTTCTGATGGATTTTCAGAAAAAATAAGATTGTAATTGTTTTTGAATTTTTCGAAAACAGGAATCATTTGCTCAAAAGACAAATCTTCGAGAGAATGAGAATGAAATTTTTGAGAATGATGTAATAACGAAACCACATCTTCATACAGGCTAAAAAGAGGAAAGGCAAATTGACTTTTTTCGGTTAATGAAAAGTGAATTTCATCCAAATGATTATCGATTTCATATTTCAAAAATCCCTGAGAGCAAAGAATCCTCAAAGCAACATTCAGATAACCTTCGTTGGCTTTGAAAACAGAAGTGAGTTCAGCTAGATTGACTTTTCTTTTTTCGGAAATATAATCAATAACTCCTCTTTTTTTTAGAGAAAAAGCAACCGGAGCGGTAACTAAACCGTCTAAATGTCTGAAAAGAATACTTCTGAGTTCTGCCCTGTCAATCATGGTAATTAGCTTTTATGAAGAATAATCATAAAGTTACTAAAAAGCTTAAACAGGTTTTAAGCAAATACTTTTTTTCTGAGCAATAGCCAAATCACTACCGGAGCACCAATAATAGATGTGATTGCGTTGATGGGCAATGTTATGTTACTTCCCGAAATTTGTGTAAACATATCGCAGATAAGCATGATAATAGCTCCGAAGAGAAGTGTACTCCAAAAAAGGATTCTGTGATTACTGGTTTGGAAAACCATTTTGGCAATATGAGGAACGGCGAGTCCGACAAAAGCAATTGGGCCAACAAAAGCTGTAATACTTCCTGCCAAAATACTGGTGGCAAGAATAATGGTAAATCTTGTTTTTTGGATATTCATTCCCAGACTTTTGGCATAATTTTCTCCTAAAAGTAAAGTGTTTAAAGGTTTGATGCTGAAAATGCTCAGAAGTAATCCGATAATTATGGTTATAGCCAAAACGAGTATGGAGGTCCAAGACAGGTTTCCTAAATTTCCCAAAGACCAAAAAGTAAATTTTTGTAATTGTTCGGCGGTACTGAAATAAGTAAGTACTCCCACGATGGCACCGGTAAAACTACTGAACATAAGTCCGACAATTAATATAGACATAGTGTCTTTAAGTCTTTTTGAAACTATCAGAATGGCTAGTAAAACCAAAAAACTACCAAAGCATGATGCCAGAGTGATTCCGTAAGAGGAAAGCAGCAGTGGAGATAAAAAGGAAGGCACTATGCTTGAACTTAAAACCACTATTGCTACTCCCAGACTGGATCCGGAACTGAGACCTAACACATAAGGCCCTGCAAGTGGATTTCTGAAAAGGGTTTGCATCAACAGTCCGCAAACGGATAATCCCATTCCGGTTATTATAGCGGTAAGTGCTTTGGGCAGACGATAACTCAGAATAATATAATCCCAGGTTATTTTTGAAGTTTTATTGCCTGTAAGACTTAGAAAAACTTCTTTTACAGGAATAGAAACGGAACCCCAACTCAGGTTGAGGATGAATAAAAGGAGTACTCCAAAACTCAGGAGGACAAATAACCGTTGGTTTCGTTTGGCGTTTTGCAATTCGGATTAGTTTTTCAAAAATTCAAAGATTACAAAGGTAGGGGTAATCATTTTTTAAAATCAAATTTTATTTTGTCTCTAAGTAATGTTGTGTTTTTAGTGAATAGTAATTATAATCTACTGTCTTCCGATGTTATTTTTGTTTCTCAATACATTTTAAAATAAACACGAATTCCACGAATTGGCACTAATTAATTCGTGTAAATTGGTGATCCCGAAATTTCGGGATGTGTTCACATGATAGGATAAATATTTGGATTTGAATTATTTGTTTATTGAAATTGCTTAATCAATTCTTCAAGGTCTTCGGGAGTCGATTTGTACATGTCGGTTCCAAAAAGGCGAATGGATTTAGAATTTCCGAATTCCCGGAATGCTTTTCCGGAAGTGTGTCGTATCATTCGTCCGTTAGACGAAATTATTCCCAAAGCAGTGCTCAATAAAGGTTCATTTACATCTCCCAATTGCCCGAGATTGGCAATGTCTTCCTTTAAAATTATAGTTGGTTCCAATCCGTTTTGGTAATCTCCAAAACCGGCTTTGTTGACCAACTTGAAAACCAAAGGCTGCATGGCATAACGGTGATTTGGGTTTCTGTTTTTGGAACTGAAATCAGGAGAATCATAAAGTGTGATGGAACCGGCATTTTTTCCGGTGGTAACATCTCCAATTTGAGTCACATTGATATAAGGTTTCAGGCAGTTGATTATTAATTCACTGGCCGAAGCAGTACCTTTTGAAGTAAGAATATATACTTTAGATAAATTTAAACTATTGATGGCTGCTCCGTTTTTGATGGAATTGGTAAAATAGTTATTCAGATTTTTTGGAGCATTGTCTTCAAAGTACTTCTGAACTTTAGGATTCCATTGTTCTTTTCCTAAAAGTTGGCCGTCAAATTGTCCGGTAATCATGCTTGCCAGATAAACGGCCGTTTGAACCGCCCCGCCCGAATTGTATCTTAAATCCAAAACCAAGTCGGTAGCTCCTTCGGCTTTGAATTTTCCGAAGGCAGCATTTAGTTCGTTATCATAATTGGATAGAAAAGAATTGTAAGACAAATAGGCAACTTTGTGGTTTCCTATTTCCATTATTTTGTTTACCAAAATGGGGTTTTCAGACAATTGAGATTTGTTCAGTTCAACCGAAATACCGTTTGGAGTAATGTTTCCGTTGTTGTAATCAGCAAGATTAAGTGTGTAATTTTGGTTTTGTAACAGAGATCTGTAATTATCCGTTGTAAGCGGAATTCCGTTGACGGCATAAAAAATATCACCTCGTTTTATGTTTTTTCCGGCAGCATCTGAATTTGGAAGAATGTATTGCACATAACCGAAAATATCAGTTTCGCTCCCGGTTTTGAATTTCAGACCATATTCCATCCCATTACTGGTAGCAACTCCTTTGAACAAATTTTCAAGATAAGAGTAATCTTTTACCAATATGCTGAATCGATCTACAGCTTCGCCCGGAGAAGGGAATTTGCTTACAGGTTTGTACAGTAAATCCTGAAACAATTCTTCGGCAGTACCTTTGGTGTACAAATAATCGTTCAATTGTGGCTGGTATTTGAATTTGGAGTCGGCCAAATCAGGTACGTCTGATTTCCAGAGGTAGTATAAGTTTAAACCTTTCCAGATGAAACTTTGTACTTTTAATTCCGGCGGAACCGATATAGCATCATCATAATCGGTACAGTTTTGAAAACCGAAAGCTACTATTATAAATAGAAGTGCGTATTGGAGTAATTTGTTCATTTTTGAAATAAATTGCGGAGTGTAAAAATAATGAGTTTCAGATATAAATAATATTTAAATTTTGGAAATCATGGTGATTTCGTCTTATAACAAGCTTAAAAAGATTTCTTTAGCATGATTTATGGAGATTAATAGGAAATGATTGTTTGAATTATTCCTTTTTCGAAGTAGAATTTCACTATCTTGGACTTGAATTTATAAGTTGGAAGCAACTTATTTTAAGCAACTAAATACGATAAGAAATGAAAAGGCTGTTTTTTATAATAATTATAACATTGATGCCAACAATGTTTTTCGGTCAAAACTTTTTGGATAAATATGCTAATCAGGAGGATGTGACTTCTATGGTAATTACAAAGAAAATGTTTGAACTGATGGGGAGTTTGTCAATGGATTCAACGGATAAAGATGTGCAACAATATCTGAATTTGATTAAAAGTCTTGATAATCTGAAAGTTTTTTCGACTGCGAACAAAAAAATAATTGCCGATATGAAATCTTCTTATTCTAAATATATGAAATCGGCGGGGCTTGAAGAGTTGATGACGGTAACTGAGAATGGAAAGTCGATAAAAATTGCGGTAAAAACGAATGGAGATGGTTTAAGAATTAAAGAAATGTTGATGTTTATGGAGGGAAGTTCAGAGACGGATCCTACTGTTTTGATGTCGATGACCGGAAATTTTGAATTGAAGGAAATTTCGACTTTAACCGACAGGATGAATATTCCGGGAGGAGATGAGCTCAAAAGTGCTGCTAAGAAACAAAAGTTATAAAACGATAAAAGAAAAAGGGCGATAAGAATCAAATCTTATTGCCCTTTTTTGTTTCTGACAAATGCTTGTTGTTTTTGCATTTTTAAAAAGTGACCACGGTGGGATTTGAACCCACACGCCCTTACGAGCACCACCCCCTCAAGATGGCAAGTCTACCGTTTCTCCACGTGGCCTAAAACAAAAAAAGTCAAACATTCCTGTTCGACTTTTTGTGACCCGACTGGGGCTCGAACCCAGGACCCCATCATTAAAAGTGATGTGCTCTACCAACTGAGCTATCGAGTCATACATTGTTCCTTGAATGCGGTGCAAATATAAGGGGTTATTATTTATATATCAAAGCGTTTTTATTATAAATTTGTATTTTTTTTCGAATAAAATAATAATTCCTTAATATTTAGTTGTTTATGGAGGTGAAGAAAGTTGTTTTGTTGGGCTATATGGGCTCCGGAAAGTCAATAATAGGAGATTTAATTTCAAAATTTGAAAGAAAAAACTTTCTTGATTTGGATGAAGTGATCGAAAACAGAATGCAAAAGTCCATAAAAATTATTTTTGAACAGCGTGGAGAGATCTATTTCAGGAAAATTGAGCACGAAATTTTTAGTGAATTAATGAAAAATTCAGAAAGTTTTGTTCTCAGTTTGGGTGGAGGGACTCCCTGTTATGCCAATAACCACGAGTTGCTGAATCTTGAAAATGTAGTTTCGGTTTATCTCAGGGCTTCAATAGATACATTGTATAAAAGATTATCGGCAGAAACCGATAAAAGACCTTTGTTGGCTAATAAAAGTGAAGAAGAATTGCGGGAATTTATCGCCAAACATCTTTTTGACCGAAGTTTTTATTACAATCAGGCAACTATTAAGATTGATGTTGACGATAAAAGCCCGCAGGAAATTATTACGGAAATAAAGGAAAAGTTAGCTTAAATAAGCGTGGTTGTTTCCTTCTTCAAAAACAACCTGTACGTGTTCCAGTAAAGAAGTTGATAATGAAATTCCTTTGAAATCGGCTTTTACAGGATATTTTTTGTGATTTCTGTCAACCAAAACGGCTGTTTTTAGTTTTTTCAACGGAACATCCAAGAAATGGCGTACTCCATATATAAGTACGGTTCCCGAATTTAGTACGTCGTCAACCAGAACCAAACCTTTGTTTTGATAGATTTCTTTACTTATAGAGGTTGTAATTTCATCAGAAGGGTTGTTTTTATTGATGTGAACCTCACAAAGAATTGGTTTTATAGTAGAGATTTTTTCGAGTTCTTCGGCTAGTTTTGTAGCAAAAATATAACCGCTATTGGCAATTCCGGCAACCACAATTTCCTGTTCGTCAACAAAGGTTTCGTAGATTTGATAAGCGATTCTTTTTATTTTGTGTTCAATTTCCTGATTATTGAGAATGATATTTTGAGTCATAAGTGTTTATTTTTTGATAAATATAAAAAACAGTTCGTTTCCTTTTCTTGGTAAAATTGAATTATTTGCGGTTTCGAGTATTTTGATGTTGAAATCATCAGAGAATAATTCGATATATTCATTTGCAGAGCCACCAAATGGAGGTCCGACTTCTGTTAACGGAAACTGAAATAACAAACCTGCTATTTTACCACCGGGTTTCAAGAGAGATTTCATCTTTTCAACATACTTTGTTCTTAATTGAGGATCAAGTGCGCAGAAGAAAGTCTGTTCTAAAATTAAATCATATTGTCCTTCCAATTCAAAAAAGTCAGAACAGATGAGTTGCTTGTCTTTTAAGTCAGGTATTCTGTTTTTTATGTTTTGTAAAGGAGTGTCTGCAAAATCGACTACCTGAGAATTTGAAAAACCTTTATTAATTAGGTATTCAAATTCATAACCGTTTCCGGCTCCCGGAATCAGGATTTTTAAGGATTTGTCTTCCAGTTGGTCAATATATTCTTTTATAGGAGTTGAAATTGCTCCAACGTCCCAACCGGTTTCGTTGTTTTTATATCGGTTTTCCCAATATTCATTATTCAATTTCAAACTCATCGTCTTCGTGTATTTCGTTTCCAAATTCATCCAAATCGCGACGGTCTTTCTTGGTAGGTCTTCCGTCTCCGGTTTTGCGGTAATGTGCTTTGGATAATTTTAATAATTCTAAATGCTGAAAAGCTTCTGCCGGAGTTTCGTCTTTTCGGTAAATATCGACCAGTTTTGCTCCCACACGATTTTGCGGAATATCCAGAACAGTAATGATATGGGTAATTTGATCTTTTCTAAAAGTCACTTTGTCAGTAGGAAAAACCTCTTTTGAAGGTTTAGCTACTACGCCATTCACAGTTACGTGATTTTTTTTACAGGCTTCGGTTACCATGTTTCGGGTTTTGTAATAACGAACGCACCATAAATATTTGTCGATTCTCATGTCTCTTTCAAAAACGAGGTTAAATTTTGTTCAAAAATAAATCAAAATTGTATCTTGCGCTCACAAAATATCCTAAATAATGAACAAAATTAAGCTCTGTTTTATTTTATTGATTGCATCCGTTTCTTTCTTTTCATGTAATAAAGATGATAAAGATACCGTTGCTCCGCCACGTGATCGTGCCCAACAATATACTCAAGATATTGCTGATATTGAAGAATATTTAAAGTCTCATTATATAACTAAGGTTATGGTAGATGGAGTTGAAGATGTTCAGTTTTTGCCAATTACAGATCCTGCAACACAGGTTTCTATTTGGGATAATACCGAATTTCCTCTGAAATATAAGATGGTAAAAAATGATGTAAGGAAAAACAATAATGTGAATGGTGTTTCGGGCGATAAAGTCGATTATAAATTGTATTATTTATTGATAAACGAAGGAGGAGGGGAAAAACCAAATACCGTTGATTCTACTTTTACGACTTACAAAGGGTGGACTTTGGATAATAATGTTTTTGACAGCACCAATACTCCATTTTGGTCAACTTATCCGGTTACTTCTACGGGAGAAGTTGCTTTAATTTCAGGATACAGGCAGTTTTTACCGGAGTTAAAAACGTCTATTTCGAGTACGGTAGGAGATGATGGTTATGTTACATTTGAAAATCCGGGTATGGGAGTGGTTTTTATTCCTTCAGGTCTTGGTTATTTTGATGTGCCAAAAGCTAATATTCCATCTTATTCTCCTTTGATTTTCAGAATTCGTTTACAATCTGTAAGATATAAAGATCATGATAGAGACGGTATTTTGTCAAAAGACGAAAATTATGATGGTGATTATGATTTTTTTAATGATGATACCGACGGAGATAATTTGCCTGATTTCTTAGATATTGATGATGACGGAGATGGATATACTACAAACTTTGAAATTAAAGAAAACGGTGTAATTGTAAAGCCTTATCCAACCTGTGATTCGGGAATACCAAAATATAAAGACAAGAGTTGTCATCCGCCAAAAGCGGCAAATTAAGTAAATCGAAAGTCGTAAACTTTTGCTGATGAGAATACATATTGACGGGTTTAACTCATTGGGTAAAATTACCCGAATCGTCAGTGCGAGTGTTTTTTTATGGAGTGAAACGGAATAATCCCGAATATTCGAATATCGGGAACTGATTTTTGAAGCTGAATTTTCTTGTTCTCGATACGATTTTCTGCGAAAATCGAACTGACGAAAATTCATCCCATAAAATTAATTTCACCTAACAGGTTTGTTAAACAAAAACCTTTAGTAAATTTGAAATTGTCTAAAAAAAATCCCGTTTCATTACGAAACGGGATTTTTTTTACTTATGGCTATTGTCTTTTGGCTAATCACGAGAATTATTTTCTTTTGATAACTTTTTCTACAGCTTCAACAATTGCCTGATTGTTTAGCTTGTATTTCGCCATTAATTGCTCAGGAGTTCCGGACTCGCCAAAACTGTCCTGTACGGCAACAAATTCTTGTGGTGCAGGATTGTTTAAAGCCAATACTCTGGCAACGCTTTCTCCTAAACCTCCCAAGATGTTGTGTTCTTCGGCAGTAACTATACAACCTGTTTTGGCTACCGATTTCAAAATAGCTTCATCGTCCAAAGGTTTGATAGTATGAATATTGATTACTTCGGCAGAAATTCCTTTTGCTTCTAAAGCTTCGGCAGCAATAAGAGCTTCCCAAACCAGGTGACCTGTTGCAACAATCGTTACATCGGTACCTTCGTTAAGCATGATTGCTTTTCCGATTACGAAAGGTTCATCGGCAGGAGTGAAGTTAGGCACAACCGGACGACCAAAACGCAAATATGCCGGACCGTGGTGATCTGCCAAAGCGATTGTAGCTGCTTTTGTCTGGTTGTAATCGCAGGTATTGATTACAGTCATTCCAGGCAACATTTTCATTAAACCGATGTCTTCAAGAATTTGGTGAGTTGCACCGTCTTCTCCAAGAGTCAATCCCGCGTGAGAAGCACAGATTTTTACGTTTTTATCTGAATAAGCAACCGATTGACGGATTTGGTCGTACACTCTTCCTGTAGAAAAGTTAGCGAAAGTTCCTGTGAAAGGAATTTTTCCACCAATAGTCAAACCTGCAGCAATTCCAATCATGTTTGCCTCAGCAATTCCGATTTGGAAGAAACGCTCCGGATGGTTTTTCTTGAAATCATCAAATTTTAATGAACCGATAAGGTCGGCACAAAGTGCAACCACATTTTCGTTTTTTTGACCCAATTCGGTCATTCCCGCTCCAAAACCTGAACGGGTATCTTTACTTCCTGTATTTGTATATTTTTTCATTGTCTAATTTGTGTATTTGATGTTTTTTTCATCTACTTGGAAATCGATATTGATATCTTGTTCCAATATTAATTTTTCCTTATGTGTAACTTCTGAATTGTTGGTAATTGTTAATGATGTAGGGAGTTTAAAACGGGAAATGGGAGGTTTAGAGCACGAAAAACATATGTAGCCACCTAAGTCAGTTCCTATCGTTGGGACAAAATAATTGACTTTTTTTGCTATAATTTCAACACGTCTTTTTTCTCCGAATTCCTCAAGAGTTTCAAATGTTATTTTGGATGTAAGGCTGTTCAATTCAGTTTCTTTAGCAGAACATTTTTTACAATCTGGATCTTCATCGCTGGAACTTAATTTTCGAGAACTTTTGTATTGGATACTTTTCGATTCAGCCAAATTGCTGATTTCGTAATAATGCAATTCTTCTTTCTTTTTATCGTGTAAAAAAGAGGTGCTGAATTGGTCTCCAACATAACTTGCAAAATAATAAGAGTTGTCTTTTGAATTAAAGTATAAAGTTGTTTTATACTTACCACTATCGAAAACTCCTTTGTATTGCACAAGTTTGTCAAAATGATAAACTTGACCCAGACATACTGGTACATTCCAAAAGCAGATGAATAAAATCCCTATGTATATGTGTTTTTTCATTTACTTTAAGTTCAAAATATTTAAAAATTCAGAATGGGTCATTCAGAATTTATCATTCAAAATTTAAAATTATTTTTAATAATCTTGCTCTCCTCCTGTATTGTAGTTTTGAGCCAATGCTTCGGCAAGTTGAGCGTCATTTGGCGCTTTTCCGTGCCAAGCGTGCGTTTTCATCATAAAATCTACACCGTTACCCATTTCGGTATGCAATAAAACACAAACCGGTTTTCCTTTTCCGGTTTTTGATTTAGCTTCATTCATTCCGGCAATTACAGCTTCTAAGTTGTTTCCTTCAGCAATTTCCAATACTTCCCAGTCAAAAGCTTCAAATTTAGCACGAAGACTTCCCATAGCTAAAACTTCGTCTGTAGAACCGTCAATTTGTTTTCCGTTAAGGTCAACAGTAGCGATAAGGTTATCTACTTTTTTAGCAGAAGCATACATAATCGCCTCCCAGTTTTGACCTTCCTGCAATTCACCGTCACCGGTTAAAACATAAACAGTATGATTGTCGTTGTTTAATTTTTTGGCTTGAGCCGCACCAATTGCAACATATAATCCCTGACCTAACGATCCGGCTGCCATTCTAACTCCCGGTAAACCGTCGTGAGTAGTTGGGTGGCCTTGTAAACGAGTGTTGATTTTACGGAAAGTAGCCAATTCTGCTACCGGAAAATATCCGCTTCTAGCCAAAACGCTGTAGAAAACCGGAGATATGTGACCGTTTGAAAGGAAAAACAGATCTTCTCCAATACCGTTCATGTCAAATCCAGGTTTGCGATCCATAATGTTTTGGTACAAGGCAACAAGGAATTCCGTGCAACCCAAAGAACCTCCGGGATGTCCCGAATTGACTGCGTGAACCATGCGAAGAATGTCTCTTCTGACTTGGATAGTTAAATCGTTTAATTGTTGAATGTTTGGCTTCATGGTGTGTGTGTAAGTTAAACTGAGACAAAAGTAATTTTTATTTAGAGTTGAGACAAAAGTTTTTTTGAATATTTGAATTATAAATAAGGACTTAAAACTATAGTTGTTGAGAGGTTGCTTACCGGTTTGTATTAAATATTAAAGCCTGCATTTGCAGGCTTTAATTTGATCTGTAAACTAAAAACATTATAATTTCTTTTTAAGATTTGTAACTGCATCAGCTCTCCAAGCCTGTTTGTTTACTGCTGAGACAGCAATGTTTGTTAAAGCTATATCTGTTTTTTTCGCAACATCCAGAGTGGTGGCAAGCAAATCGGCAACACCGTGTTCTCCAAGAGTTTTTGCATAGGCGTGTAAGGTTCCGAAAGAGGCAATTTCATAATGTTTTGCTTTTTGTTCTGAAGCAATTATGCCGGCATCACGCACGTTTCCTTTTGCGGTGAGTTGAAGTAAACCATTAGTCTCTCTAATAATACCATCTATAGCTTCGCATTTTTTGGCAGAAGCTTTCAATCCGGAGGCTTTGAATACTCTCTCTAGTCGGGAGACTTGTTCTTTGGTTACAGCCAAGTCATTTTTTAATTCATTGACTAATTCGGGAGAAGAAGCATTTTGCACCATTTTTTGAAGGCTTTTAGCTTGCGCTTTTTCAGCGTAATAAATGTCTTTCAATCCATTTTCAAATAGATCTCTTAAACCTTGTGCACTACCTGCTTTGGCCTGCACTGCTCCTTTGGGAGTTGTTCTTGCTACTGGTTTCATAATTATTTAATTTTAAATTAAGTTACTTTTTAAAATGTAATTCGCTGACTAGCGTTTTTTTAAACACTATAAATTTATATATTTAAAACGTAACGCATTGAAAATTAACTATTTGTAAGGTGTTAAAATGAGTATTTGTAATGGAAGTTAATTCAGGAATTTTTATTATAAAAAACGAGCTTTCAAATATTGCTTGTTTTTTCATGAGTAAAGTTTAGGAGTGATTAGTAATTAGGGCCTGTTTAAAAATTAAATCAGAAACTTTAAAATTCACTTTTGAGAGTTTAATCTTTAAGAAATTTTAAGAGAAAATATTAAATGGAGTTTAATTTCTACATAACCAAATAATGTGGACAAGGCTTGGAAATTATAATTAATTTATCGTAAATGCCGCTCCGATGGAGCTTTTATTTACTTGAATCTTACTTTTCTATAAATATTTCGCTCCTAACGGAACTGTCAATTCTTTTTGTTTTTCATAAGTTCCAGAGGAGCAAAAAAATTGGCCAACCTATTATTACTCTTTACTCTGACGAAACAGTACCCGAATAGGAAATACTACTCTTTTTATTACTACTTATATTCAGGCTGGCATAGCCGTCAAAACCAATACTGAAGTTTAGTTTGTAAGTGTCGTTTTCTGTTTTTACGGTTGTAAGAATCTGATAGCCTTTTTTATTTTTTGTCAGTTTGTATTCTGTTTGTTTTGCATCGAACTGTATTCCGGAATCTCCGCCGTAAGGCATACCACTATAGGATCTGCCATAATAAGGCAAGTGACTTTCTATGGTTTGCAAATGAATTTTCACGAAATAGTCACTGGAAGTTAGATTGACTGTATGGAGTCCCTGTGGGATTGCTTTTTCGGCTGTAAAAATAAATTCTTTCGAATTCAGAAGCATTTCCAGTTGTTTTTGTTTCTCGATTTTTTCAGTGTCTTTTTTTTCTTTCTTGGTTTTTTCCTGAGAATAGGTTGTAGAGAGCGTGAAAAATAATAGTAAGATTAATATTTTGTTGCCTAAAGTCTTCATGATTTCCGGTTTTAAGTTAATCATAAAAGTAGATTCAGAATGAATCCTAACAAATTTAAGAAGAAAATTGGATTGGCAGAGTTTTTATAGAAGGGCTATAATGTAAAAGAACCCCGCTTATCCGGAATCTTAGGGATAGATGGGGTTCTTTGAGATTAATTGATTTATTAAATAAAGATTAAACCGATTTCAAAATTCTGTTAATAGGAATATTTACTCCTTTTTTCAGAATGATGCTGTTATCAGTTATTCCCCAAATGGTGGTTTCAACTACTTTCTTTGATTTGTTGTCTTCAAAGAATATTTTGATTTTTGAATGTTCTAAATTTCCCAAGGAAAGCGCTCTCTTTAGTTCTGAATTTCTTTGATTTATATCCTCTTGATCTTCTAATACATCATGGTGAGGAAAACAAAGTGTTTCAATCTCTTCCTTTTCTATGAGTTCAAAATCTGTTGTCATAATTATAATTTTAATTGAGTTCTAAAATAAAAAGTAAATGTATTAATATATAACGATAACGCTATCTGAATATTTTGTAATGAAATCAATTTAAGTGATTTTTAAGTTTTAGAATTCTTAATGTACTCTGCCAGATAAGATTCAAAAATGCTTTAGGTTGATATTGCTCAATTGCTTTTAAAACGTCTCTTAATTTCTTCGGGTTTATTAGTTTTAATTAATAATTTGCAATTTGTACAGAATAATAAAATAATAATAATAATAATATGTCTTTTGATTTTAAAGGCAATATATTTTTTAGATTTACACACTAAAATCTTAAAAAACACTCGTCTATGAAAAACAGCTATTTTCTTTGGTTATTCGCCATTTTCTTTTGGCATTCTTTGTCTTTTGGACAAACCGTTCTTCCCTATTCACAGGGAGCGGGAGCTACTTCGGGTAATAGTTGTGAAACTACCATCAATTATCTGACCCAAAATCAGGTAGGAATATCTGCTACTTTAACGGCATCGAATTATGCTAATAATGTTTGGAGAGATGGTAATTTTGAATACTATGTAAACGGTGTTCTCAGAGGTTCCGGCTCAGGAACTCAGACTATCGACTTGACCTCATATAAACCGATAACTTCCATTCGGTTAAGAAAAACAGACAACGACAACTGGAACCAAATAAATTTGGCTGTAAACGTGACTTCGTTAAATGGTTTCATGCCGGCTTCAGGGCCTACGGTTTCGGATGTTCGCTATTGCAAAGGGGCAACCGTAAGTCCGTTGACTGCTACTCTTACCGGAGTGGGAGCAACTTTAAAATGGTTTACTTCCGATAAAGGCGAAGGCTATTCTGCGACTCCTCCAACACCTTCTTCTGCCAATGTGGGAACCACTTCTTACTGGGTTTCTCAGGCCGATGTAAACGGAAGCGAAAGTGTGAGAATGAAAATAAATGTAGTGGTAGATGATGTTCCGTCAGCTCCTGTAACTGCCGCAACAGTTACTTATGGTCAGGACGATGAGGCAGTTGCTTTGAGTGCTACGGCTGTGGATGGCGCAACTTTGTCGTGGTACACTTCGGCTACAGGTGGTACTGCAAGCACTGAAGCTCCAACTCCTCAAACTTTCGACATCGGAACTGTTTCGTATTGGGTTTCTCAAACGAAAAACAATTGTGAATCGGCTCGTGCAAAAATTGATGTGGTTGTGAAAGAGATGAGAAGAATCGTTTTCTCCGGTCATAAGTATGCCGAGAATATTGCCGACTGCCAGACTACGGTCGATTATTTCACTACTTGTCAGCAATCGGCATCTGCTCTTTTTTCTTGTTTGAACTCTTCTTATGGCAGTGGTGAGCCGGGTAATTTTGAATATTATGTAAATGGTGTTTTGCGTGGTACCGGCTCCGGTCACGAGACTATCGACTTGACTCAGTATATTCCGATTACTTCGGTAAAAATTAAAAAGACCAATCAGACTCAGGAAAATTATGTAGGTGTGATGGTAAATATAGCTAGCTATGCCAGCAATGGTCCGGCTGAAGCTCCTACAGTTGCTCCTGTTGTTTTTTGTCCTGGAGCCAATGTGACTCCTTTGACGGCAACTCTTTCTGGTACAGGTTCTAAACTTAAATGGTATGATTCTCCTAATGGGGATTTCTACACGGCCACTCCGGTTACTCCGGTTACTGAAGTAGGAGCCAGAACCTATTGGGTTGCTCAGGCCGACGCTGCCGGTTGTGAGAGCGAAAGAGCTCAGATTTTGGTTACTGTTAGTGGTTTGACTTTTACGGTAGGTAATTATTCAGGAATGTTGCACGGTTCTACTTACAGTGGTCCTTTTCAGTGGTATAAATGTGACGGAATGAAGGTTGAACCAATTTCGGGTGCCAATACCAATATGTACACTCCAAAAACAAAAGGGAGTTATGCTCTGGAAGTGACTAATAATGGTTGTACTGTGAGAAGTTCTTGTGTTGAGGTTACTAAATTAAAAGCATACGATCATGTATATTCTGCTGAAACTATGGGACCAGCCGATTTGCATCATACTCTTACTTTGGATAATTTCTCAACCTGTCAGGATAAAGTAAATTTACATACTAATGGTTTCAATTGGGCAGGATATGAAACAGTAAATTATTCGGTGGTTGTAAATGAAACTAATACTATTGCTACAGAATTATTAGGAGAACACGATTTTGATTTGACTCAATATATTCCGGTTACTTCAGTAAAATTAGTAGGTGGTGGTGCCAGCTATTGGATTACCTTAATAGGAAGTGTTTCAGTTACTTCTTTAGGAACCTCAATGCCTGATTCAGCTTCTGCAGTTTCAACTGTTGAATATTGCAAAGGAATTTCGGCTTCTGCATTGGTTGCAGCACTTACAGAAACCGGTACTAACCTAAAATGGTATATGCATGCAGAAGGAGGTTTGCCAAATGTAACAGGTATTACTCCGACTACAGATGTGTTTGGAACTACTTCATATTGGGTTTCTCAGGCAGATGCAAACGGATGTGAAAGCGACAGGACAGAAATACAGGTAATAGTAGGTTTGAGTACTACAATTACTAATAATTCGGATGTTTTGACTGTTGCCGAATCAGGTGCAACTTACAAATGGATGACATGTAATAATGGAGTATTTGCTGATATTCCAAATGCAACCAGTCAAAATTATACCGTTACATCTATTGGAAGTTATGCAGTTGAAGTTACCAAAAATGGCTGTGTTGAAAGTAGTAATTGTTTTGAAGTAAATTCTTTGACACCAGTTTTAAAAACTTCTGAATTTGATTTGACAAATACCATTAAATTATATCCAAATCCGGCAACAGATACAGTTGCTATTGATCAGAGTTATGTTGATGGAAAATCGAAATTGGATGTGTATGATATGAGCGGTCGTCTTTTGTTCTCCAAAGAATTAGAAAAAGACACTAATTATATTAATGTTTCAGGTTTGAATTCGGGAGTTTATATGTTCAGAATTTCAACTGATTTAGGAACGGTGGTAAAACAGGTTTTGAAAAAGTAAGTAGTTTTTATTTAAATTAAAATCCCAAATTCCAAGTTAAATTGGAATTTGGGATTTTTTGTTTTGATAATTATAGATACCATTTTTTATGATTTTGAAATAAATAAAAAACACCACCTATCATTATTCTGTCATGTCCGTTTTCATCCAGGGAATTAGAAACATCCGCAATTTGAGACTTCCATTTGCTTGAAGCAAATGCAATTTCATAAGATGTATTAATTCTGCACAACAGCCCTTTTTTATTTTTAATAGCAAATGAAAGAGAAGGACCAGTGTAAATCATATAGTTATATAAATAGATATATTTTGAATCATTAACATTTATGTTATTTAAGTCAACATGATTTTTATTATCATAAATGCTCATATAGTTTGTTGCAAAGGCAAGATTGAGTCCCCCCGAAAAGATACCAGAATTATTGTTTGTAAAATTGTAGTGAAAACGTCCTCTTATGTCTGCTGTTGATCGTAGTATTGAAATATCAGAATTAGATTCCTTTTTAGGTATGTTGATTGTCAATTCAGTATCGAAGAATAATTTTTTATCATGAGCACCCAATCCGACAATGATTTTAGGAATGTTTTCAGGGAGGGAAGGAATTCCGCTGCTTTGTAGCTTGCTGTCAATAGCGAACGAATCATTGAAATTATATCCAAATCCAAGGAATACATTCATTTCTAGTTTTTCACGTTTCTCTTTTTGCTCCTGCGAAAATCCCGGATTTACAAATAACAGAAATGCTAATAGTGATAGTTTTTTCATGGTTCATTTTTTATTGGCGTTAATCTGAAATATGATTTACACGAATATAATTAAAAAACAAACGTTCTGTTTCATTTCAATTTATGATTCAAAAACGAATAAGCCCGCTCGAAAATATCTCGTTTTCTGCTTCTAATAAAATAAAAGAGATATAGATAAGACAATTCATGTCGGAAAATTGATTTGAAGAAAGCATAAAAAATCCCAAATTCCAATAACTATTGGAATTTGGGATTTTAAATTTTAAAAGGTTGAACTTTTATTGGTCTCAAAAATAGTTTAAAACTATGCACTTTTAGTGCATCAACTTTAGTTTTTAAAAATTTTCAGCCACAGATTAAACAGATTCACACAGATTAATCAGTGCTAATCTTGAAATCAGTGGCAAAAAAATAAATATTCCAACCATGCAGACTTTCAGTCTGCCAATCAAACCTATGGACTTTAAGTCCATAGTGGTTTATTTGTTGTTCTCAATCACATAATTCAACACTTTGGTCATCAGGTGAACTCTGTCTTTACCAATTACATTGTGTTTGTGCATCGGATAAGGGAAAAAATCAACCTGTTTTCCGGCTTCTACGAATTTTTTAACCAAAGTATAATTGTGTTGCATTACCACCACATCGTCGCTTGTACCGTGAATTAAAAGCAATTTTCCTTTCAGATTGTTTACATAATTCATCACATTGTTGTCTTTGAAACCCTGAGGATTTTCAGCAGGAGTGTCCATATATCGCTCGCCGTACATTACTTCATACATTTCCCAATCGGTCACAGGGCCGCCGGCAACTCCTACTTTAAATACGTCCGGTTTGCGCAATAGGGTAGAGGTAGTCATGAATCCTCCAAAGCTCCAACCGTGAAGAGCCAAACGATTTCCGTCAACATAAGGCAACGATTTCAAATATTCAACTCCTTTCATTTGATCTTCCATTTCGTTGGTTCCCAATTTTCCGTGAATCACACTTTCAAAAGCAAAACCTCTATTGTCAGAACCTCTATTGTCTAATGTAAATACCAAATATCCTTGCTCCGCCATCCAATACATCCACAAATTAGCACCATCAAGGTAAGAATTGGTAATCATTTGAGCATGTGGACCTCCGTAAACATAAACCAAAACAGGGTATTTCTTGTTAGGGTCAAAGTTACTTGGTTTAATCAAACGCGTGAATAAATCAGTCGTTCCATCGGCACTTTTAATGGTTTTGATTTCGGCAGTTCCCATCTCATAACCTTCGTATTTGTTTTTGCTTTCCAAAAGCGTTTTTGCGTTCAGTTTATTGTCATACAATAACGATTTGGAAGGAGTAGAGTGATTCGAAAATTCATCGAAAAACCATTTTCCGTCAGTAGAAACAGCAAGAGTATGTACTCCCGGATCTTTGGTGATCAGTGTTTGCTTTCCTTTCAAATCAACTTTGTAAGCCAAAGTATTGGTTCCGTTTTCACCGGTTGCGTAGAAATAAATCTCGTTTCCTTCAGTATTTGCACCGATGATTTCTTTGGTCACGAATTTATTTTTGGTCAATTGTTTTATTAATTTCCCTTCGATGGTATAATAATAAAGGTTAGTGAAACCGTCTTTCTCACTTATCCAAACCAGGTTGTTTGATTTTTTGCTTGGGAAAAAGGCAGAATGTTCGGGTTCAACCCAACTGTTGTTTTTCTCCTGAAGGATGGTTCTCATATAAGTACCAGTTTGCGCATCATAAACATTCAGACGCATGTCGTTTTGACTGCGATTCAATTCGGCAATTATTACATATTTCTCATCTGGTGTCCATGAAAGGTTGGTCAGATAATCGTCCTGATTTCCTCTTGGCGAAATGAAAACCGTTTTTTGAGTTGCAAGGTTGTAAATCCCAACTCTAGGTTTCTCGCTTTTTTGGCCAATCATTGGGTATTTGATGTTGTCCAGTTTTCCCGGAATTGAAGTAATATCCAATAACGGATAGTCGGCTACTTCAGTTTGATCCTTTTGGTAAAAAGCCAGGAAGTTGTTTTTTGGCGACCAGAAAATTCCGTCTTTTATTCCGAATTCATTTCTGGCAAAAAACTGTCCCGAAACAATTGCCGGATTGCTTTCGTTGGTTACGGCAATCTTTTCGCCGTTTTTCAGTATGTAAAGATTGTTTTTTTCTGTAAATGCCAAGTTCTGCTTTGCATTGTCGAAAGTTTGATTCTCGGCAGTTTCCGGGCTTTCCAAAAGTAGTTTACCGGATTTAGTATTTACATTATAAGTGTAATATTTAGCGCCATCAGCAACTAAAATGGTATTTGTATCAAGCCATTTCGTACCGTGAAGATGTTTTAGTTTGGTTCCCAAAGCATTGTTGATGTCGGTCAAAGAAAGTAATTCTTTGGCATTGCTGTCCTGCGTATTTGCAGAAATCATTTTTGACCAGTTATCGGTATAATAAACGTATTTATTGGAATTCGGAATCCATTGGAACCCCGTTAAATTATCGGCTTTGAATTTTCGGTGTTGTTGCAAAACACCGTCTTCAAGTGTTATTTTCTTTCCTTGTCCAAAAGCTGAAACAGCTATGAAAAATCCTAAGATTAAGAATGATTTTTTATTCATAAGTTATTTGGTTTTGATGTGTGGCAAATATATTAAAATTCAACTACTATAATAGATTTTTCAATTGAATGCCTTTTGATATAAAACAAAAAACCCATTCGCTGCGGCGAATGGGTTTTTATAGTAAGTAAGTCTAAATATTGTTGATAAAACGTTTATTTTACTTTATTAAGTACAGCTTTGAAAGCTTCCGGGTGGTTCATAGCCAAATCAGCAAGAACTTTTCTGTTCAATTCGATTCCGTTAGCTTTTACTTTACCCATGAATTGAGAATAAGACATTCCTTCCAAACGTGCTCCAGCGTTGATACGTTGAATCCACAATGAACGGAAATTTCTTTTGTTTTGCTTTCTATCGCGGTAAGCGTAGCACATTGCTTTCTCAACCGCGTTTTTCGCTACTGTCCAAACGTTTTTACGACGACCAAAGTAACCTTTGGCTTGTTTCATTATTTTTTTTCTTCTTGCTCTTTTAGCAACTGAATTTACCGATCTTGGCATAATTTTACTGTTTTTTTGAAGCAGGCGTCCCGAATTTAATCAAGAGAACTTAAAGGCCATACTCCAAGGTTATTGAAATTGTTTTAACCTAAAGAATTATTAGATAATTCTTAATTGTTGTTTGATGCTTTTCATATCTGTAGAGTGAACTAGCGCTGAGTGAGTCAAAGCTAATTTACGTTTCTTAGATTTTTTAGTCAAGATGTGACTTTTGAAAGCATGCTTTCTCTTAATCTTTCCAGAACCAGTAACTTTAAA
>CAZWAF010000009.1:0-22983 GCA_964631795.1 uncultured Flavobacterium sp.
TAGCCTGAGTCAATCGGCTTACCATTCTGCTGTCCGCAGAATTCATCAACATGGTGCGCAATGCAGTACGCAATGTTTTTCCCGCCTTTCCGGCTCTCCCAAACTCAGAACCGTTTTCACGTGTTCTTTGAAACGCAGGATCACTCTTGATTCTACTGGCGTCAATTCCGCCTTTTTCTCTCGCCAAATGACCGTCCTGCGTTTTGTAAAAAGTAATATCCCCGATAGTACCTTTCAATTTGATAATCCCTTTTTGCCTTGCCATGATTCCACTTCATTTAATTACTAATCACTTTCAAAATTCTCAATCACCATCCTGTTGCAACATTTCCCGGTTGATTGTCTGACAAAGTTGGCACATCGATTAGGAAAATAAAAGAAGTCATTGTACCAGATGTCACATATTGTTAAAAATGTCACATGATAGACATAAATGTCACTTTAAAATTACCATTTGTTAAAATGAAGATTTTTTCAGTAATTTATACTGAATAACAAAGGTTCAGGCATAGCAAAGCCTAATCAAAGGTATAGATAGAGTATGAAAACAGAGAGCAAGAGGGTATGTATCTACCCAAAAGACATACAGAGAATTACAGGTAAAAGCTACCGCCAAAGCATCAGATTGATGCAGAAAGTAAAACAGGATTTAAATAAGCTTCAAGACGATTTCCTGACTATAGAAGAATTCTGCAGTTCAAGAGGATTAAAATATGAACAAGTAGAGCATTTGATTATAGGGTAAAAATTACAGCCAAGCCAGTTCAAATATTGAATCGAACCCATTCAATATTTGAACTGTACTAGTTTAGAATTTAGCATGTGTGATTTTCATTCGGAGGTAAATTTATCTAGTTCAAATATTGTATCCCACCTATTCAATATTTGAATTTTACCTGTTCAAAAATTAGTATTTCACCAATTCAATTTTTAACAATGTGTTTTAATTACAGATTAATTTAATCATTAGTTTTGTTCTAATAGAATTTAGAATAATTTGCTCTATAATAAGAGAGGAGTCTATCGAGGTGTCACTTAGATAATTAAATCCGTAAAGCCTTGTGTTTATTGTGATTTTCTGAGCGATACAAATCCCATCCTCTCTGCAAATAGAATTCAAAAACCTTTAAAACATGAGTTTTAAAGGTTTTTTTATTTATAAATTTAGGTTTCAAATAAAAAACTCTTATCAAATGAATTTCCTCAAATAAGTCTCAAAACAATTTAGTTTTAGTACTTTTGCTATCCGGATTTATCTAAAACAGAATATGCTAGACATTCAAAAAATAAGGGCTGATTTTCCCATTTTTTCGCAAAAAGTAAACGGAAAACCGTTGGTTTATTTCGATAATGGAGCTACTTCCCAAAAACCTCAAATAGTAATAGATGCTATTTCTAAATACTATCAGGAAATTAATTCCAATATTCATCGCGGAGTTCACACTTTGAGCCAGTTAGCCACCACTGCTTATGAGGAATCACGCAAAAAAATACAAAACCACATTAATGCTCAGTTTACGCATGAAGTTATCTTTACTTCGGGCACCACTCAAAGCATCAATTTGGTTGCAAACGGATTTGCCGCATTTCTAAAACCGGGAGACGAAGTTTTGATTTCTCACTTAGAACACCACAGCAATATTGTGCCCTGGCAAATGCTTTGCGAAAAAACAGGAGCTTCTTTGAAAGTAATTCCGATGAATGAAAAAGGAGAGTTGATTCTCTCTGATTTTGACAATCTAATTTCCAAAAACACAAAAATCGTTGCTGTAAATCATATTTCGAATGCACTCGGAACTATCAACCCTATCAAATACATGATTGACAAAGCTCACTCTGTAGGAGCGGTAATTTTGATAGATGGTGCTCAGGCGGTTCCGCATTTAAAACCCGATGTTCAGGAACTGGATTGCGATTTTTATGCTTTTTCTGGTCATAAAATGTGCGGCCCAACCGGTGTTGGAATTCTTTACGGAAAAGAAAAATGGCTTAACAAAATGCCTCCTTACCAAGGCGGTGGAGAAATGATAAAAGAAGTAACTTTTGAAAAAACCACTTATGCCGATTTGCCACATAAATTTGAAGCCGGAACTCCCAATATAGCCGGCGGAATTGTTTTGGGAACAGCAATCGACTATATGAATTCTGTTGGATTTGAAAACATTCAAAAACAGGAAATGGCTTTATTGTCTTACGCCACAGAAAAACTTCTTGAAATTGAAGGTTTGAAAATTTATGGCACTGCCAAAGAAAAAACGGCTGTAATTTCGTTCAACATAGAAGGCATTCATCCTTTTGACATTGGTACAATCATTGATAAATTAGGTGTTGCGGTAAGAACCGGACATCATTGCACTCAACCGATTATGAAATTCTTCGGAATTCCGGGAACCATCAGAGTATCTATGGCATTCTACAATACTTTTGAAGAAATTGACACCATGGTAGAAGCTGTAAAAAAAGCAAAAATGATGTTATCTTAAAATTTAAAAAAACATGAAATATTTAACTCTATTATTTTCAGCCCTGTTTTTGGCAACAAGCTGTTCAAGTGTACCAAAAACCAACAACGATATTGAATCGGCTGTTATTACGTATGAAGCAAACACCAAAGGATATTACGGAAAAGCAATTATTCAAAACAAAACAGTTTCTTACTCAAAAAACCGAAACAGTGCCGAAATGAAAACCAAAGAAATTTCGGATTCAGACTGGAAAAATTTAGCCGAAGAATTCAAAACAATAAATTTGGATAAAATTTCAAAACTAGAAGCTCCAACCAATCAACGTGAATATGATGGTGCTGCATTTGCCAATGTTCGCATTACCTACAAAGGAACAGAATACCGCTCAAGCACCTTTGACCACGGAAAACCTCCGGCAGAAATTAAGAATTTTATCAACAAAATAGTATCTTATTTAGATGGAAATTAAAAGAATACAAGATGAAATTGTAGATGAGTTTTCAATGTTTGAAGATTGGATGCAACGCTACGAATACATCATCGAACTTGGAAAAAACCTTCCGCTGATAAAGGAAGAATACAAAACAGATGAAAATATTATTAGAGGATGTCAATCAAAAGTTTGGCTTCAGGGCGAAATAACCGACAACAAAGTGGTTTTTACTGCCGATAGTGATGCTATTTTGACCAAAGGAATTATTGCCATTTTGGTTCGTGTTTTTTCAAATCAACACCCAAAAGATATTTTAGATGCCGATATGAACTTTATTGATGAAATTGGTTTAAAAGAACATTTGTCTCCAACAAGAGCTAATGGTTTGGTTTCAATGATTAAGCAGATAAAAATGTATGCTTTGGCATTTGATTCAAAAAAATGAATAAAATAATTTCTTGAAACCGACTATCCCCGAGGCAGAGCCATCGGGGTATTTCGCCGGTTTCATTTTGACCTGAAGGTCAAAAACCGAAATTCTTTTATTTTGCCTCACCCGGATTTACTCCGTAAATCCGACCTCTCCCAAGGAGAGGTGGAAGCGGAAACCCCGAGGCATCCCGAGTGTTCGGGATCGAGGAATTATTTAAATTAAACATATATGGTTTAAAAAAACAAAATTATGGAACAAGAAATAAACACAACAGAATTAGGAGAATCGATCGTAAAAAAATTAAAAACTATTTATGATCCTGAAATTCCGGTTGATATATACGAATTAGGATTAATCTACGATGTAATGGTAAATACCGATTATGAAGTAAAAATCCTGATGACACTTACTTCTCCAAACTGTCCGGTTGCCGAAAGTTTGCCGAAAGAAGTCGAGGAAAAAGTAAAATCTATCGAATATGTAAAAGATGCCGAAGTAGAAATTACTTTCGATCCGCCTTGGAGCAAAGATTTGATGAGTGAAGAAGCAAAATTAGAATTAGGAATGCTTTAAAAAGTTAAACTATTTATGGTTTGTTGTTTATAGTTCTTAGACATAAACAACAAACTATAAATAACAAACCATTTTTATGGACGAAATAATCAACAAAGTTGCAAATAGTTCTTTGGAAGTTTTCGATTTGGAAGATTATTATCCAAACGGAATCCGATCACAAATAGACATTTCTCAATGGCTTCTGGAAGGTTTTATTTTGAAAGAAAAAGATTTCAGAGAAACATTAAAAAATCACGATTGGTCTCAATATCAAGACCATTATGTTGCTATTTTTTGCAGTACCGATGCAATAATCCCTTCCTGGGCAAGAATTTTAGTTACTCTGCAATTAGCTCCTTTTGCAAAAAAAGTAATTTCGGGTACAGTAAATCAAATAAACGATGTGCTTTATGCTGAAATTCTTTCAAAAATCGACTATACTGTTTATCAGGACAAACCCTTAATCATAAAAGGATGTTCCAGAAAACCGGTACCCGAAAGTGCTTATATTTTGGCTGCCCAAAACCTTCAGCCTTTTGCCAAAAGCATAATGTATGGCGAAGCTTGTTCGGCAGTGCCTTTGTTTAAAAAGAAATAAATGAGCCGAAAGTCGTAAAATCACGACCCGAATCCATCATGAAACAAATCCTTTACAAAAATACTCCCGTTTCGTTTACAGATACAGGAAAAGGAACTGCTGTGGTTTTGCTGCACGGTTTTCTTGAAAACAAAACAATGTGGAACACCTATATTGATGAATTTTCAAAAAAATACCGTGTTATTACCATAGACCTCTTAGGTCACGGAAATACTGGTTGCATGGGATACATACATTCTATGGAAGACATGGCCGATGTGGTTCATGCGGTTTTAACCGATTTAAGAATCAGAAAAACAATTCTGGTGGGGCATTCTATGGGAGGCTATGTTTCTTTGGCTTTCGCCGAATTGTATCCCGACAATGTAAAAGGGTTAGTCCTTTTGAACTCAACTTCGAGAGCCGACAGCGAAGAAAGAAAAACAAACCGGGACAGAGCCATCAAAGCTGTAAAACAGAGTTATTCTAACTTTATAAAAATGTCGATTTCAAATTTATTCAGTGAAGACAACAGAGAGCGTTTGTCTGACGAAATTAAAAAAGTAAAGGCCGAAGCTCTTAAAACTCCACTTCAAGGCATTGTCGCTGCTTTAGAAGGCATGAAAACAAGATTGGATCGAGAAGTTATTCTTCATTTTGCCCAATATCCAAAAATGCTCATTTTAGGAAAAAAAGATCCGGTTTTGCCTTATGAAGACAATCTGGACCAAATTGAAAATACAAATACAGAATTAATCATTTTTCCTGACGGACACATGAGTCACATTGAAAACAAAGAAGAATTAGAAAAAATACTTTTGGATTTTTTTAAAAGAATTAAATAAACAATCAGGCATTTCGAAAAGATTTAAATTTTCACTTCTTTTCCCTTACATAAATAATTGCCCTGAGATCCTTTGAAAGGCTGTCGGGAATTTTTATAATATCAATACTAGAAATCGAATCGGGGTTTATCTTCTTCAGGATGTCCTGGGAATAAAAATTTCGCTTATAATACACGGGAATCTTAGCCATCTTTGGCGACAGTTTTCGATTAAATTGGTTAGTATTGTTAGTACTGTAATAGTCAATAATATCAATAGCATTATTGACTTTAATGTCTTTGTTAATGATATTTGAATTTGTATTTTGCTGAGAATATATTACCCCTGATAATAAGAAAAGAATAAAGAAGTACCGTTTTTTGTTCTTCATAGGTTTGGTTATTTAGGCTCTCGCACGGTTAAAGATATAAATTAAACCTCAATAACCAATAAAGGCTGTCGTTATCCGACAGCCTTTATTGGTTATTTTATAAGAGTTTTCTATTATGATTACATCTCATGTTTTGGAGTAAAACCGTCTTCACTCAATTCTTTGTGAACGTATTCAACAACCATCAATTCGGCATAATTTTCTTTTACTTTTTTACCGAAGCGTAATTTCAAACTATCAAAAATAGCATACACTACCGGTACAACAATTAAGGTTAAGAAAAGAGACGAAATCAAACCTCCAATAACAACCCATGCCAATCCGTTGTTCATTTCGGCCGCTGCTCCTTTTGCCAAAGCAATAGGAATCATACCAATAACCATGGCAATTGTAGTCATCAGGATAGGACGAAGTCGTGAATGATTCGCCTGAATTAAGGCATTAACAGTTGATTCTCCTGCATCTTTTCTGTGGTTGGCAAAGTCAACCAACAAAATGGCATTCTTACAAACCAAACCAATCAACATAATAATACCCAAAATGGTGAAAATATTCAATGAATTATTGGTTAAAGCCAAGGCAAGCAATGCTCCGATAAATGACAACGGAATAGAGAACAATACCACAAACGGAGTAATAAAATCGTCGTACAAAGCTACCATAACCAAGTAAACCAAAATGATTGCTGCCAACAATGCAACTCCCAATGTACCGAAACCTTCGGTTTGATTTTCCATATCACCACCCCAAACATAGCTTACTCCGGTAGGTTTTGGCAATTTAGAGAAAATCTTTTCCCAATCGGCAGCAATAGAACCGGTAGGACGACCAACTGTTTGCGACTCAATAGTAATTGCGGTACTCTTATCTCTACGTTCCAACATACTTGGCCCGGAACTTTCGGTAACATCGGCAAACTGAGACAGTTTTATTTGTTGTCCGACATTGTTTACAAACACCAATTCATTTACATCTTTAATATTTGAACGGTCAAATTCGCTGTAACGGATATTAATATCGTATTCATATTCACCTTCACGAAACTTACCGTTGGTATTTCCACTGAAAGCCGTTTGCATGGTCATACCCACAGTTTGAAGATTCAAACCTAAAGACGACATTTTATCTCTATTTACCTTAACATTAATTTCAGGATTTCCGTCTTCAGAAGTTAGCTTAACTTCTGATGCTCCCGGAATTTTTTTCAATTCATTTGCCGCTTTATTAGCAAAAGCCATTACATCCTTAAAATCAGATCCGGTAACAGTCAATGCAATAGGCGCTTTATTAGCTCCCATCAATCCCATAGGAACTGTTTTTACCTTTGCTCCCACAAGAACACTTTCTAATTTTCGTTTCACTTTTGCCGCATAGATAAACGAGTTGTCGCTACGTTTTGATTTATCTACCAACGAAACCAATATTTCTGATTTATTTGGTGTTGACTGTGATGCTCCCATTCCGTCGCTGGTTTGCCCAACAGTGGTAATCAAATCAACTATATTCTTATCGTTTCTCAAGAATTGTTCTGCTTTTTGAGTCATAAAATTGGTTCTTTCTACCGAAGCGTCTTTTGGCATTTCAATCTGAACCAGAAATTCACCTTTATCGGTTTTGGCAAAGAACTCTCCTCCAAGGAAACCCCCTCCTCCTAAACCAACGGTAGAACCAATGAACAACGCCAGAACGATTGCTAATGTTGATTTTTTATGACTTAAAGACCATTTTAAAATATCGGTTACTTTATGTGTAAATTGTTCTAAATACGATTCGAAACCTAAAATAATCCGACCAAAAAATGTTTTATTGGTAATGTGTTCTAATTTCCCGAAACGAGAGAACAACCAGGGAACAATTGTAAATGATGACAACAATGAAAACAAAGTAGCAATAATTACAGTAACACAGAATTGTGTAATAATGTTAGACACCAATCCGGTACTCATTGCAATAGGCAAGAACACCACCACAATTACCAAGGTAATAGCTGTAACGGTAAACCCTATTTCGGCAGCACCGTCAAAAGCAGCACGAACTTTGTTTTTACCCATTTCCATGTGTCGATGAATATTTTCCAAAACAACAATCGCATCATCTACGAGAATACCTACCACCAGCGAAAGTCCTAATAAACTCATAAGATTCAGGGTATATCCCATATAATAGATCCCTATGAAAGTTGCAATTAACGAAGCCGGAATAGAAACCATTACCATGATAGCATTACGAATACTGTGCAGGAAGAACAACATTACAAATGCTACCAGAACTACCGCAAGAAATAAATCGTGCATTACCGAATCGGCAGCTGTTAAAGTAAACTGACTACTGTCATTGGCAACTTTTAACTCTAAACCATATTTCTCGTAATCTTTTTCAATACCCGCAATTGCTTTATTTACTTTTTCACTTACGGCAACCGCATTGGCATCAGACTGTTTGATTACCTGAAGAAGAATGGAATTTTTTTGGTTTACTCTCGAAATCTTAGTCGCATCTTTTTGTGCATCCTGAACATCGGCAATATCTCCTAAACGAATCTGAATCTGATTGTTTGAAGAAATAACAAGATCACGCAATTCTCCAACCGATTTGTATTTTCCTGACAAACGAATTTGAGTAGTATTCTCTCTGGTTTTGATATTTCCGGTTGGGAAATCAAGGTTAGAAGCAAGAATCATTTGCTGAACCTGAGGAATAGAAAGTCCGTATCCCTGAAGCTTTTTAGCATCCAAACTTACTTTTATTTCTCTTTCCTGGCCACCCACAAGATTTACTTGAGCCACACCGGGAACACGGGATAATACCGGTTGAATTTTTTTATCCAAAAGGTCATAAAAAGCAATTTCATCCATCTTTCCGGTTGCCCCGATAGTCATAATCGGCAAATCACTCAAAGAGAATTTACTCAACGAAGGCGGATCAACATTTTCGGGAAGATCTTTTAAAACCTTGTTTATCTTACGTTGGGCATCATTCAAAGCATAATTGGCATCGGCATCTGAATTCAGGGTAACCATTACCACAGAAAGACTTTCATAAGATTTAGATTCAATTCTTTTGATGTTTTCCATGGTAGAAACCGCATCTTCCAGTTTTTTGGTAACTGTGTTTTCAACCTCTCCCGGAGATGCTCCCGGATATACTGTTGCAATGGTAACAACGTTTATCTCAAATTTCGGAATCAATTCGTAGCTCAGTTGTTTGTAACTGAACAGACCTCCCAATAACAATATTGTAAATAATACAATGACTATTGATGGTCGTTTTATGGATATATCGACTATTTTCATTTCTTATTTTTTTTCTAAAAGTGATTATTTAACGATTGAAACCTGGGTACTATCGCTTAGGTTAATTTGCCCGCTTGTAACCACTATATCTCCATCATTTAAACCAGCAAGAATTTCTACTTTATCGCCAAAAATTCTTCCTGATGTCACTTGTTTCATAGTAGCTATATTGTTATTAACTACAAATATCTGGTTGCTGCTTACACTTCCTACAAAAGCTGCTCTTGGAACGGTTTTAATTTTTGGCTGCATATCTGCACTAGTACCAAAAATTACTGATCCATACATTCCGGCTTTGATTTCATTATTAGGATTGTTTGCAATCACTATTTCGATCGGGAAGTTCAAAGACGCATCTGCTTTTGGTGCAATGAAAGTAATTTTTCCTTTGAATTCTTCATCAGGATGTACGCTCATTTTTACTTTTACAGTCGAACCAATTTTTAAATGTGCAACTTGTTCCTCGGTAACGGTTACTTTTAGTTTCAAAGAACTTACGTTTACCAGTTCAAACAACTGTGTTCCAGGATTTACAACAGAACCTTGTTCTATGAACTTTTTATTTACAATACCATTAATTGACGATTTGATTGTAGCGTCTCCCAAAGTAATTTTGGTTTGTTGCAAACGGGCTTTCGCATTTGACAAATTCAATTTGGCATTATCCAATTGTTGTTTGGTAACTCCACCTGATTCATACGCATTTTCAAAACGCTTCATATCGGCTTGTGCTGTTTGAAAAGCCATCTCAGCACTTTGCACATCTACATTGAACTTATCTCCTTTGATAATTGCCAATGTCTGTCCGATTCTTACATTCGAACCTTCTTCTACAAGAACTTTTGTAACACGTCCTGAATTTTCTGCCGAAAAGTTTAATTCCTGGGCAGGAGTAAAAATTCCGTTGGCAATAAACGCATTATCAATTTTTTCGGTAATAACGGTCGCTACCCGCACCGCAACACTACTGTTTTTTTGAGCTACAATGGCTGTGTCTTCGGCGTTTTTCTTTTTATTGTTCATTAAAGTAAATGCCATACCGCCTATTAATGCTACACCAATTATAATATAAATTGTCTTTTTCATTTTGAGTTAGTTTATTTTACTAAGTTTTTTAATTCTCCTTTTGATTTAATTAATCTTATTTCGGCAACTTTAAATCCTAAAACCGCAGTTGCATAATTGTTTTCCGATTCCAGATAAGCATTCTCTGCATCTAATAAATCTGTCAGAGTAGCCAATCCTTGCAGGTAATTGTTTTTTGTGTTTATCAGGATTTCTGCAGCAAGTACTTTGTTTGTTTTTTGACTTTCAATTGTTGCAATACTATTTTTAATCTGAGTAACTGCATTTTGGTAATCCAGATCAAGTCCAAGCTGTGTGTCTATAATATCTTCTTTAAGACTTCTTATATCTATATCGGCTTGTCTCACTCTGGAACGCGTTGCAAAACCTGTAAAAATAGGAACTCTCAAGCCCAACCCAATTGTTGAATAATTAGACCAATAAACACCATCGACTGGTTTTGCAAAAAGTGGCATTTCCGGTCCCTGCCCCAAAAAGTTGAATGATGCATTTAAAGTCAATTTTGGATAATACTCAGCTTTTAAAGCCGACTTTTGATAATTTAACAACTCTTCCTGTTTCTTCAAAAGTAAATATTCCGATCTGTTGGCAGTATTAGGCTCTTCGCTCAAATTCATCGGCGGAATTTCAAATTCACTCTGCGGAATAACAATTTGTGTATCAATTGGCATTCCCATAAAGAACTTCAGGGCATTTTCCTGCAATTGCACTTCATTCAAAATTTGTTGACGTTGAGTGCCAATATTAGACTGTTTTACAATAATACGGTCTAAATCGATTTTTTTTGCCAAACCATTCTTGTATTGTCCCTCAATAACATTACGCACTTTTGTAGTGTTAACGTAGTTACTGTCCAGCAAAATCAATTTCTGGCGCTGTACATATATTCCGTAGTAATTGTTTGCTACTTTCTCGATAACCAATTCGTCAGTCAGTTTTTCGTTTATCTGATAAAATTCACGAGTAGATCTGGCAGCTTTCAAACCGGTAAAAACCGTTTGATCAAATATTGTTTGCGACAGAGTTACTCCTGTGTTAGAAATCCAACCCTGACCAAAAGTTGCTTTAATTACAGTTCCCGGTTGCCCAAATGCAGCTCCATTAATGACATTGGTTTGCAATATTGGATTGTAATTCAAATTCGAATTCAACATAACCTGAGGCAGTGCCAAAGAACGAACCTGTTGAATTTTGTATTCACTGTTTTCTACTTCTAACTTTGCCTTCTTTGCGTCTGCTTTGTTCTCCAACGCATAGACCAAGGCGTCTTTTAAAGTTAAAGTTTTTACTTGTCCTTTTGCTGTAATTGCAATAGCAAAGAGCGACAATAAAATTAATTTTCTCATTAGTTATCTATTAAAATTTGCAAGTTGTTTTTCTAATTCTTCAATTCCTTTTGGTGTAGCCAATGCTCTGATGTGGTATTCCAATGCTTCCAATTCTAATAATTGAGACTCGGCTTCGCTTTGGGTAAGCCCTTTAATATTAAAAAGAAGCATGGTATAAAACTTAGTACAGCTATCAGTATTGACTTTCTCCCGATACAATCCTTCAGCAATTCCTTTCTCAATATTTTGTTTCAAATAAGAATCACATAGTTTACTGTCCTTCAAGAGAATTTGGTTGTAAATTTCCGGATAATGCTTTTTCAACTGATAAGCAGGCGAATCTCCAGAAGAATTAAACAGTTCTGTTACCGTATTTTTTATCTGAAAACTCTCCTTTATTGCATTAAACTTTTTGCTCAATATATAATCAATTGCCTCATACACCTCGTTTCTGCTCACTTGTGTGCAAGACTCAATCAATACCTCTTTGTTCTCAAAAAACCTATAGATAGTCTTCTTAGAAATTCCCATTTCTTTGGCAATATCATCCATGGTCACGGTCTTAAAACCGACTTTCAAGAACAAATCCCGTGCTTTTGTAATAATCTTTTCTTTCATGATTCACTCATTTAAATCGGGTGCAAATATAACACGGAAACTTTAGAAACAAAAAAAGTTTCCAAAGTTTTTTTATCACTTTCACAAAAAAACACCTCCAAGAGAGCTTTTAGTCATTTTATATTAAAATTTTTCCAAGTTTTTTGAGTTAATTTGCATTCAATTAAGCGTTCATCAAGAATATCTCATATACTAAAAACAAAAAACTTCAATAAAGTGCAAGCCATAAACCAATATCAGGAAGCTTTTGTAAGCTATTTGAAAAATCAAAACATCAGCAAAGAGCCAAAAAACCTATACGAGCCAATTGAATATATTTTAAATCTGGGCGGCAAAAGAATGCGTCCGGTTTTAACGTTAATGGCATCCGAAATTTTTGATACTGATTTCAATAAAGCACTTCCGGCGGCAATGGCGGTAGAAGTCTTTCATAATTTTTCCTTGGTTCACGATGACATTATGGACGATGCTCCTTTGAGAAGAGGAAAAGAAACGGTACACGAAAAATGGAATATTAATACCGGAATCCTTTCCGGAGATGCCATGCTGATTTTAGCTTACCAATATTTCGAACAATACGAACCTGCAATATTTAGAGATTTAGCCAAACTTTTCAGCAAAACAGCACTTGAAGTTTGCGAAGGTCAACAATGGGATGTCGATTTTGAAACCCGAGACGATGTGACCATTCCCGAATATTTGAAAATGATTGAGTACAAAACGGCTGTTTTGGTAGCTGCAGCCATGAAAATGGGAGCTATTGTTGCCGGAACTTCTGAAGAAAATGCCAATCTTATTTATGATTTCGGACTAAATTTAGGATTAGCATTTCAATTGCAAGACGATTATCTGGATGCTTTTGGAGATCCGCTGACTTTTGGAAAACAAATAGGCGGAGACATCATCGAAAACAAAAAAACGTATTTATATCTGAAAGCAATTGAGTTTTCTACCGAAGATGAAGTGGCGCAATTACTACACTTATTCTCTATTCAACCGACAGATAATACAGATAAAATCAATTCGGTAAAAGAAATATTTAATCGCTCCGGTGCTTCGGCAGCCACTCAGGAAGCTATTGAAATATATACACTAAAAGCTTTTGAAACTCTTGAAAAAATCAATATCAGCACTGATAAAAAAGAGATGTTGAGAATTTTTGGAGAAAATTTAATGAGCAGACAAGTCTAGATTTATGGTTTTAGAATTCTGATTTCAGAATTAAAAACAATAGATCCTAAATCAGAAATATTAAATTCCAAATGTATATAGCTCCAATAAACACCGATTCACTACTCTCAGAAGCCGAGCGTGAGAATTTATATCTGAACTTGATTGAACAAATCAACAAAGATTTTAATCTTGCCAATGAGTCGGTAGATTTTGATTTAGGAATTGAGCCAGATAAATTAAAATTTGAACTGAGCGATAAAATATACCGATTGATTCAGTACAAGTTTGCCGAATATCTGAATCTGCTTTATATAGTAGATGTTCCCGAAGAACAAATAAAACAACTTGACGGTTCTGATATTGCAGAACTCTCTCAACAAGTGGCTTTCCTAATTCTGAAAAGAGAATGGATGAAAGTTTGGTTCCGAAATAAATACAAATAAGTCATAAAGTCGAAGGTTACTATTTCGACAACTGAACAAAGTTTATTTCAAAACACACTAATTGTATAAAACCCTTTGATTGCAATTGACCTAAATTATGTTGTATATTGCTGATAAAATTATATTGGCATGAAACAAGTTTTTCTTCTACTAAGTTTTTTCTTTATCACGAATCTATTTAGCCAAGACTTTGAAAAAAGTTGGAATGCTGTAATCCAATACGAAAATGAAGGTAAAATCAAGTCGGCGCATGAAGAAGTAAAGAAAATTTACAAAAAGGCAACTGCCCAAAAAAAGGAAGTCGAAATCATAAAATGCTTTTTCTACAATTCAAAGTACATTTTGTCCTTAGAAGAAAATGCTCAAACTATCATTTTAGAGAATTTGAAAAAGGAAACCGTACGAGCTTCCATTCCTTCAAAATCTATTTTAAATGTAGTTTATGCCAAGTGTTTGAATGACTATTTAAGAGATAATCGATATAATAAACTCTACAGAAGAACCCAGACAGACAGTATTTCTGATAATTTCCTGATTTGGACAGCTTCTGATTTTGAGAAGATAATTGAAAACACCTATCAAAAAACTTTAGAAAACGAAAAAGTTCTAAAACAAACTTCACTGCTCAAATATGAACCAATATTTGATTTTCAATCAATAAAAAATTTCAAAGATCAAACATTATTTGAATATATACTAAAAGAAAACATTGGTTATTATACTTCAAAAATCAACGAATGGGAAATTAGTTCTGCTGATTTTGCAAATTATAAAGCAATACTATCGGGTAACAGCAATAATTTTATTCAGGCTAATTTTGATTTTGTAAAAAACCCCAATCTTAAGAAAGCATTATCATTATATCAAAAACTGGAAGCTTTCAATCCGTCAGCCGAAAATCAGCTTGATCGAATAATTTTCACTTCGAACTACATCATAGAATCAGACGAAAAATTATTAATTGCATTAAATGCTTTTCGTAAAAACACTCAAGATGCAGAAATCATAAAAAAGATCCAACTTCAAAATGCTCTGCTTTATTCAAAATTAGCCTCAAAAGAAAAGCATCCCGATTACAATGCCATTGCAGTATCAATATTAGACAGTTTACTTATCAAAAATGACCGCTCTGATATATACAAATTAGCTAACTTAAAAAAGCAGAAAATCACTTCAAAAAGATTGACTATTCAGCTACAGAAATACATTTATAATCAGGAAAACACAAGGGCTTTTATTGAGTATGAAAATGTTGATAATCTGAAAATTTCATTCTATAAAATCAATCAAAAGAAGTTGAAGGAATTTGAATGGAATAATTATAAAAAAGACAGTTTAACAAATGATTTTATTTCGAAAAATGTGCCATTAAAATCGACTTCAAATCCGCTCGTAAACAAAAAAGACTACTTTACTCATACTACAGAAATTCTTCTGCCTCAATTAGAAACCGGAAGCTATCTTGTTTATTTTGAAACCGAAGGAGTAGAAGGACAAAAGGCTTATGACAGTAAAACAATAACGGTTTCAGATTTCATTCTTTCATCGGAAACGAAACAAAATATTACAACATATCAAATTTTAAACAGAAAAACAGGTAATCCTGTCGAAAACGCAAAATTAAAAAGTGATTATTTTGATTTAAAAACAGACAAAAACGGAATTGCCAGATACAAAATCGAATATAATTATGATTATAAAAATTCCGATATAGTAATAA
Source organism: uncultured Flavobacterium sp. (assembly GCA_964631795.1). GTDB lineage: Bacteria > Bacteroidota > Bacteroidia > Flavobacteriales > Flavobacteriaceae > Flavobacterium. The sequence goes on from CAZWAF010000009.1 coordinate 15,340, forward strand.
CAAAAGAAAACGATACCCTTCAAATAGGATCTACAACTTCCTATAATGACTATTCAGATCAAAATTCTGATAAAAGTAACAAACTTAAAGCCAGAGTTCAATTCTTTCTAGACCGCGCTATTTACCGTCCCGGACAAACCGTGCATTATAAGGGAATTGCCATTCAGAAAAAAAATGATAAATCGAGTACAATTGCCAACCTGACTTTGAAAATATCCATTGAGGATGCCAAGCGCAATAAAATCAAAGAAGTTGAGGTAACAACAAATGAATTTGGTTCTTTTTCAGGTCAATTTGTTTTGCCTAAAAACGGTCTGACAGGAAACTTCACAATTATCGCAAACAAGCCAAATGACACAGAAAAAGACCCTAAATATAACAAGAAAGAAGAGAAGCATCCGTTTTGGGATAATCTTGATGATTTTGAAAATTCAGAAATCCGTTTTAAGGTAGAAGAATACAAACGCCCGAAATTCGAGGTGATTTTTGAACCCAATAAAGAAACTTATTTGGTAAACCAAAACATAACAGTTAAAGGAAATGCAAAAGCTTTTGCCGGAAACAATGTTACCGGTTCTAAGGTCGCTTATACCATTACCAGATTTACTCATTACTCTAATTATTTAAGACCTCAAAACTATAAACAGCCTGAGATCCTTACTACAGGCGAAACCAAAACCGATGAGAACGGAAAATTTTCAATCGAATTTATTGCAAAACCTTCGGAAAAAACCAAAAAAGAAGATTTACCTATTTTTGCTTTCGAAATTAAAGCCGATGTTACCGACATCAATGGGGAAACACGTTCAAACAAAACAATTGTTAACGTAGGTTATCAATCGCTTAAAATTGGAGTAACATTGCCTTCAATTATTGAAACAAAAGACAATAATTCATTAAAAATCAGCACTACAAACCTTAATGGAGAATTTATTCCTACTCAAGGTGAATTGAAATTTTATTTCGTAAAGGAAAATCAAAATAAATTCAAACCTAGAGTTTGGGAAAAGCCCGAAATTGCAGGTATTTCAGACGAAGATTTCAACAAATTATTTCCTTATGAAATAAACGAGGACAAGAATCCAAAACTTCCTTCGGGAACCTTAATTCATACGATAAAAGTTGATACTCAAAAAGAAAAAACAATCGCTTTGGATTTTCTTTCCAATCAAAAATCCGGCTATTACAAGGTTATTTTTACAGCTACCGACAAATTCAATAATAAACTGGAGTCAACAACTAATTTTCAATTGAAACAAAGTAAAGATCTTTATGATACAAATAACCCTTTTAGCATAACTCAACTAAACAGTGATCCTAAAAAGGATGGTTTTATTACTTTAAAATTAAATTCTGTACTTCCCAATTTGTATCTGAATGTATTGGCAAGCTACAAGAATAGCACTATACAAGAAGGTAGTATCAGAATAAAAGACCATGCCGCAACCATAAAAATTCCTATCAAAAAAGAGTATGAGAATTCGGTTAAAGTTGGATTTCAGGGTGTTTTTGAAAATTATGAAATTGAAGATGAAATTGAAATTTCACTTAAAAACGAAGAATCAAAACTGGATTTTGAAGTGGTAAGTTTCAAGGATAAAATTCAGCCCGGAAGCCCCGAAAACTGGTCGTTTAAAATCAAAAACAACAATCAAAAAACGCAATCAGAAATATTGGCATCAATGTATGACAGTTCTTTAGATCAATTTAAAACGGATAAATGGGAAAATCTCTCTTTTTATGAATATGACTGGAACTACATTGATTTTAAATCCTATTTAGGTTTTGAAAAAAACACTTCTTACATCAAAAACCTGAATCCTAGACAAAAACCATTTGAACTTAAAAATGAAAAGACAAAACTGATTTGGTTTGGTTTTGATTTCGTCAATAACAATCCTTATCAGCAACGAAAAGAGTATAAAAACCAAATTACCCGAAAAGCAAAAAAGCCAACAAATGCCAAAATAATTTCAGGTACAGTCACTTCCGAAACAGATAATATGGCAATGCCCGGAGTTAATGTAATAATAAAAGGTACTACTCGCAGTGTGCAAACAGATGCCGCCGGTTATTATGAAATAGAAGCGGCATCAGGAGAAGTATTGATTTTTTCATTTTTAGGCTCTTTTATTCAAACTGCAACTATAGGAACAACAAAAGAGATAAATATTCAAATGAAAGACGAAGAGTGTATTTTAGCAGATGTGGTCGTTGAAGGTTATAATATTACACGTACAAAAGCGAAATCAAATGTTTCTTCAATTATCGTTAGCTCACAAACACTTGAAAAAAGACCTAATGCCAATTTTATTGAATTATTACAAAATCAAGTCAAAGGATTGAATATAAGTACCGGTTCAGGACAACCGGGTGGCAGTGATAGTGTTATTCTTAGAGGCACAGGATCTTTATCCGCAGAAACGGAACCGTTGTACATCATTGATGGTGTGCTTTTGAATGCAGATGAATTTAGAAGTTTAAACCAAGATGATATTTTGTCTGTAACTGTTCTCAAAGATGCTGAGGCAACTGCTATTTACGGTAGTAGAGCTGCCAGCGGTATAATTATTATTAACACTAAAAAAGGAAGTCAGGAATTAACTCACGTAAAAGGCAGAACCAACTTATCGGAAACAGCTTTCTTTTTTCCTCATTTAACAACAGACAAAAAAGGAATTGTAAGTTTCAATTTCACTTCTCCGGAAGCTTTGACTTCATGGAAATTGCGACTAATAGCGCATCAAAAAAATACTAATTCGGGTTATTTGGAAAAAAATGTAATCACACAAAAAGAATTAATGGTTTTGCCAAATTTTCCCAGATTCTTCAGAGAAAAAGATTCCATAACCATTACTTCAAAAGTGAGCAATATTACCAAGGAATCCAAAAACGGCATGGCTATTTTACAACTGTTTGATGCCACAACAATGCAACCTATAGATGCAATTGCTTCAAATTCAGTCAATGTCAAAAATTTCACGATTGCTCCTTTCGGGAATACAACCGTAAGCTGGAAAATCTATATTCCCGAAGGCATGCAGGGAATTCAGTATAAAGTACTCGCAAAATCAGGGAATTTTTCCGATGGGGAAGAGGGTATTTTGCCCGTCTTGACCAACAATATTTTAGTTACTGAAAGTAGACCGATTTGGGTAAAGGGAAACACCAAAAAAGAGTACAGTTTTGAGAACTTAAAAAACAATACCTCAAGCACGCTTAGAAACCATCAGTTTACGCTTGAATATACTTCAAATCCGACCTGGCTGGCGATTCAGTCCCTGCCATATTTGATGGAATATGAACATGAATGTTCAGAGCAGACTTTTGCCCGTTTTTATGCCAATGCGCTTGCTGCCGAAATTATCAACAGCAATCCGAAAATAGCAACTGTCTTTGAAAATTGGAGAAAAAACGGAAAACTGAATTCCAGACCAGAACAAAACGAAGAATTAAAATCGATCATTCTGGCAGAAACACCTTGGCTGAATGATGCTCAAAGCGAAGATGAAAAGAAAAACAAATTGGCATTATTATTTGATTTGGAGAAGATGAAAAACTCACAGGAAACCATTTTCAATAAGTTGAAACAAAAGCAAAGACCTTCGGGAGGCTTCGTTTGGTTTGACGGAAATAACGAAAGTGAATACATCACAAGCCATATACTTTCGGGTTTTGGACATTTGAAGAAACTAAACATTAAAGAAGTTTCAGGCAAAGCAGACGAAATTTCAAAAAACGGAATTCCATATTTAGACGATAAATTCCTGAAAAATCATTCTGAATTGCTGAAGCTTTTAAAAGAAAAGAAATTATCAAACTGGTCTGTAACATCTAACGATTTGTATTATCTCTACACAAGAAGTTTCTATCTGGAAGACTTTCCTCTTTCTGATAAATTAAAGGAAATGACCGATTTGTGTATTAAAAACTTAAAGAAAAATTGGATTTCGAATTCTTTATATCAAAAAGGTTTGGCTTCTCTGGTGCTGAATCGTTTTGGAGAAAAAGAAACTGCCAAGAAAATTCTGGTAAATCTAAAAGAAACCGCATCCAATAACGAAGATTGGGGAATGTATTGGATTGAAAACAAAGCGGGCTGGTATTGGTTCCAAGCACCTATAGAAACCCAATCATTGCTCATTGAGGCTTTTACCGAAATTGACAATGACACCAAATCGGCCGATGAGATGAAAGTTTGGCTTTTGAAGAATAAACAGACAAAAAACTGGCCTACCACAAAATCTACCACGGAAGCCATTTATTCATTACTAATGCAAGGTGGCGATTGGCTTAATGTAAAAGACAACACATTTATTAAAGTAGGCGATGAAAAAATAGTGACAAATAAAATGCATGAAACAGAGGAGGAAGCCGAAACCGGCTATTTGAAACTAAACTGGAAAAAAGACGAAATTCAAAAAGAAATGGCTAGTATTTCTATTGAAAACAAATCTAAAGTTCCCGGTTTTGGAGGTGCATACTGGCAGTATTTTGAGGATTTGGATAAAATTAAAACCAACTCAGAAAATGTTTTATCCGTTTCTAAAGAATTGTATTTAAAGAAAACTACTTCCAGTGGTAATGAACTAACTAAAATCACGGCAGGCAATACCCTAAAACTGGGTGATTTGGCAACTGTGAGACTACTAATTTCTGCAAAAGAAGATCTGGAATTCATTCACTTAAAAGACATGAGAGCTTCTTGTTTTGAACCTGTAAACGTGCTATCGGAATACAAATATAAAGATGGATTGGGATATTATATGAGCACAAAAGATTCGGCAACCCATTTCTTTTTTGATTCTGTTAACAAAGGAACTTATGTTTTAGAATATGATATTCGGGTCAATAATGTCGGTGATTTTTCAAATGGAATTACAACTATTGAAAGTATGTATGCCCCTGAATTCACAAGCCATACTAAAGGAATCCGAGTTAAAACAACAAATTAACTGTATTGTTATAAAAAAGATATTAACGTTTTATTACAACAACTCTATTAATCGCAACCATCAACTCCGCAACTGTCTGCTTCTCCCGAAATAGGCTCGGTCATTTTAGAATAAAAACCACCTTCTTGGTAAGTCTTTTGTAGCGTTTGCAAGAATATTTCCGGAGATTGCGCTCCCGAAACCGCATATTTATTATCAAAAACAAAAAAAGGCACTCCGGTCACCCCTATTGCCTGTGCTTCTGCTATGTCTTGTTTGACATTTTCCTTAAACTCATCCGAATTTAATACTTCTTTAATTTCTTCAGTTGGAAGTCCTGCTTCAGCAGCAAGTTGAATCAAGATTTCTTTGTCGTTTATATTTAGTCCTTTTGTAAAATAGGCTTTGAACAAAATCTCCTCAAACTCATTTCCCAGATTGTGTTTCTTAGCCAAGTGAGAAAGGCGATGCGCATTGAGAGTATTAACCAAGATCGATTTATCAAGATGATACTCCAATCCTACAGATTTTGCCTGTTGGGTTACATTTTGATGCATGGAAATAGCCCAGGCACGGTCTCTGCCATATTTGTTTGCCAAATAATCTACAGGATCGCTTCCTGGAGGAAAGTTGGTATCAGGATTAAGCTGAAAACTTTTCCATTCTATCGAGACATTATTGTTGTGTTCAAAGTTTGCTAATGCTTCTTCGAGTCTTCTTTTTCCGATATAACAGAATGGACAAGCCACATCTGACCAGATTTGTATTTTGAGTTGATTTTTCATTTTAATATTGACTTTTATACTTGCTGCAAAACTAAACAAATCAAGTTTCGGCTGTTTTTACTTTATGATATATTTAGCCTTCAATTATAAATAATTCGATAATTTAAATTTTGTCATTACTTTATAAATTAAAGCTAGAATCCTCAATCTAAATTGTTTCACAAAGACTCACGAAAAAATCACAGAGAAACTCAACGTTTCTTTAAAAATCCGCAAAAATATGCGCGTGATCTCTGTGAATCTTTGTGTTGACTCTGTGTAACTCTGTGAAATAATTCACTAACACATATTTGTGTAAAAAAAATACTTTACCTTAAAAATAAAGTATAAAAAAACCGCCACGTTTCACAACGGGCGGTTATATATTCATTCTAAAATAAATTCAGAATCAGTCTTTTATTTCATTTCCTTGTTTGTCAAAGAAATGGTATTCCAAAAACGTGTAAGCGTCACGCGGTATAATCTTTATCCACTTTTTATATTCCAAAAACCATTTGAAACGCGGAGATAGAAAACCTTTGGATAAATAAGCAGCCACAAACGGGTGTACATTCAGCACAACATTCTTGTGGTTTTTTAAATGCCTTTCTAAGTCGGAAGAAATTTTGTCAATAATCAAAATAGGAGCTTCAATTTCCCCATTTTCGTTGTTAGGGTCTTCCTCTCTGGTCTTGATATTTACTTCCGGCCTTACTCTTTGCCTTGTAATTTGGACTAATCCGAATTTACTTGGAGGCAAAATTTTATGTTTGGCTTTATCATCGCTCATTTCCTCTTTAAGGAAATCATACAATACTTTCCTGTTATCAGGATTTGCCATATCTATAAAATCTATGACAATAATTCCGCCCATGTCTCGCAAACGCAATTGTCTGGCGATTTCGGCTGCGGCAATCATGTTGACTTCCATCGCGGTGTCTTCCTGATTGGTTGCTTTATTAGAGCGGTTTCCACTGTTTACATCAATAACGTGCAGTGCTTCGGTGTGTTCTATAATAAGATAAGCACCTTTGCTCATGGAAACGGTTCGCCCAAATGAAGTCTTAATTTGTCTTTCAATATTATACTTCTCGAAAATAGGAGTATCTTTTGATTGATAAAACTTTACAATTGATTGTTTTGAAGGAGCTATTTCCTGTAAATAGTCCTTTGTTTGTTGAAACAACTCTTCATCATCTATATGAATTCCGCTGAAAGTATCATTGAAAACATCTCTTAGTATGGATGAAGCTTTATTAAGCTCTCCCAAAACTTTTGAGGGATGATGAGCAGTTGGTAATTTTTTACACATTGCCGACCATTTGTCTAACAATGTTTGTAAGTCTTTGTCTAATTCGGCGACTTTTTTGCCTTCTGCTACTGTACGAACAATAACACCAAAGCCTTTTGGCTTGATGGATTGCACTAATCGTTTAAGACGCTCTTTTTCTTCTTTGGATTCTATCTTTTGTGATACAGAAACTCTGTCAGAAAAAGGAACGAGAACAATAAATCTACCTGCAAGAGAAAGCTCTGAGCTTATTCTTGGCCCTTTGGTAGATATAGGTTCTTTTACGACTTGTACTAAAATGGATTGGTTGGCGCTTAACACATCGGTTATAGCCCCGTCCTTACTGATTTCTTTCTCGAACTGAAAGCTCTTCAAAGAGAAATCTTTTATTTTACCTGCGCTTACAAGCTTAATGAATTTTAACTGAGAAGCGAGATTGGGACCTAAATCGTGATAATGTAAAAAGGCATCTTTTTCGAAACCTACATTTACAAAAGCAGCATTTAGTCCGGCAACTGGTTTTCTGATTTTGGCTATAAAAATATCCCCAACCTGAAAGTTGCTTTTCTCCTCTTCTTTGTGTAATTCAATTAGTTTTCCATCTTTTAATAAGGCAAAATCTACGGCTTCCGAACTAGATCTAATGATTAATTCT
>CAZWAF010000009.1:22993-60309 GCA_964631795.1 uncultured Flavobacterium sp.
CAACGTGCATCTTACGAGGGTTTTCCATTTTATCTTTATTCACACTGTAAATTTTTATCCATGAATCGGTTGTTGGTTGTTGTTGGTTGTTGGATTCTGAAATCCGTCAACTATCAACCATCAACTTTTACAAGGATGGATTAAACAATATTTTAACAGGTATTGAACCCGGCGAGCTCAGATTAAAAAGAGGCAAGAGCAAAGAAGTAAGATTGTGTTTGTATTTCCTCTTTATTCTTTGTTCTTTCCTCTTTATTCTTTTTTCTGTACTCAATTTCAATGAACGTTTAAAAAGAAAAAAGTAGTTTAAAACTACTTTTTCTTCTTGTGACGGTTAGCTCTCGCTCTTTTTTTACGTTTGTGCGTCGCTACCTTATGTCTCTTTCTTTTTTTACCACTTGGCATATCTTGTAGATTTTATTGGTTAATAGATTATTTCGCTTCGTTATTTGTCTTAACTCCTTCTACAAACACTTTTGCTGGTTTAAAAGCAGGAATGTTGTGAGCAGGAATCTTTATTGTTGTGTTTTTTGAGATATTTCTACCTGTTTTTTCAGCTCTAGTTTTAATAATAAAACTTCCGAACCCTCTTAAATATACATTGTCTCCAGTTTCAAGAGAATTTTTCACCTCTTCCATGAATGTTTCAACAGTCGCCTGTACGTCTCCTTTCTCAAGACCCAATTTTTCTGAAATTTTCGCTACGATATCTGCTTTCGTCATTTTCTTTCGTATTTATAATTGTGTATATATTTTTTTTAAGAGTGCAAATATATAAATTTAAAAAACAAAATATCAACCTTAATCAATTAAATTTTAACAACATAAACTTTTACTTTTGTCCCTTAATATTTCAGCATGGATTTTTCAAACGATTTAACTCAGTGGTACCACAAAAACAAACGAGATTTGCCTTGGCGAAATACCACAAATCCATACTTTATTTGGCTGTCCGAAATTATGCTTCAACAAACACGTGTTGCACAGGGACTTCCTTATTTTCAGGCTTTCACAGAAAATTTCCCAACTGTTTTCGATCTGGCAAATGCTTCCGAACAGGAGGTTCTGAAACTTTGGCAAGGATTGGGATATTATTCAAGAGCCCGAAATTTGCACGCCACTGCAAAACACATTGCTTTTGAACTAAACGGCGTTTTCCCTGACAATTACAAAGACTTATTAACACTAAAAGGTGTTGGCGAATACACTGCCGCTGCTATTGCATCTTTCTCTTTTAACGAAAATGTTGCCGTTGTTGACGGAAATGTTTTCCGCGTTTTATCCAGAATATTCGACATTCAGACTGATATTTCTTTGGCTTCTGCCAAAAAAGAATTCCAAATTTTAGCTTCAGAGCTAATTCCAAACAGAGAAGCCGCCATATTCAATCAGGCAATTATGGAATTTGGAGCTTTGCAATGCGTTCCTCAAAGTCCTGATTGCGGAAACTGCGTTATGAATATTCGTTGTTTGGCCTTAAAAACAAACAAAGTAGCTTCTCTTCCTGTAAAAACGAAGAAAACAAAAGTCAGAAACCGATATTTCAATTATTTAATTCTGGAAGACGAAGATTCAAAAACCATTATAAACCAAAGAACTCACAAAGGAATTTGGCACAAACTCTATGAATTTCCCTTAATAGAAACAGAATTTGAAGAAGATTTTAATCAAATGACTTCAAAAATAAAGGCCTATCCTTTAATAGACAACAAAGATTTTACTATTTCTGAATTGAACAACGAAAGCCAAATTCACAAGCTATCACATCAGCATTTACACATTAAATTCTGGAAAGTAAAAATAAAAGGTTCTATTGAAAACGGAATCAATTATTCGGAACTAAAAAGCTTTCCGTTCCCAATTGTAATCCACAATTTTATTGAGAATGATTTATTGGGCTAATTCAAAAAACCGTACTTTTGAATTTCAAAAATCGAAAAGAAGATGAACGGCACATTAAATAAGGTAATGTTGATAGGACATTTGGGTGATGATGTAAAAATGCACTATTTTTCGGCCGACTCTTGTGTGGGTCGATTTCCTTTGGCAACAAACGAAATTTACACCAACAAAGAAACCGGAGAAAAAACCACCACTACCGAATGGCACAATATAGTTGTGAGAAATAAAGCGGCAGAATTGTGTGAAAAACATCTTTCAAAAGGAGACAAAATTTATATTGAAGGCAAAATAAAAACCCGTCACTGGCAAGCCGAAGACGGTAGCCATAAACATCTTACCGAAATTCATGTTATTGATTTTAACTTTTTGAGCACAAAAAAAAGTTCAGAAAAAACAATACAACCCGAAATCAAACCACTACCCGAAAACGATTTACCTTTTTGATTAAAAACTATTTCTAAATATGACTAAAAAAATAATAAATACAGCTTTCATTGTTTTAATTCTGATTTCGACAATAAGTTGCAAAAACGATATTTTACCAAAACCACCAGGACAATTACGATTAGATTACACCGTATCTAACTATACACGCTACAATTCAGATTGCGCTTTCAGTTTCGATATGAATTCCGATGCCAAAATCAAAGATAAAGGAAACTGTAATTTGGAAATTCATTATCCAAAAATGAAAGCAACTATTTATTTGACTTACAAACCTGTTCAAAACAACATTAATCTGCTATTACGTGATGCTCAGAAACTGACGTTTGACCACGTTATAAAAGCTGACGATATTTTAGAACAACCTTTCCTTAACAAAAAAGACAAGGTTTACGGAATGTTTTATCAGGTAAACGGAAATGCGGCAACAAATGCTCAATTCTATGTAACCGACAGCATTCGCCATTTTGTAGATTGTTCGGTTTATTTCTACGCAAAACCCAACTTTGATTCGGTTATGCCTGCGGTAAGTTACATTAGAAACGACATGCAAGCTTTAATGGAAAGTTTAAGATGGAAAAAATAATCTAAACAATTTATTTGACCACAAATTACCCGAATTCTCACGAATTTCTATATTAAATCAGAGAACTAATTTGTGCTAATTCGTGGTTTATTGTCGAACTCTGTTTAAATTACAAACAATCATAATTCTTAAAACCTAAAAAGGCTGCTCAAAACTGAGCAGCCTTTTTAATAACATAATTATACTAATTATTTTCCTTTAACAGAAGCTTCTAAGTTACGTTCAATTACGTGACCCGGGCGTGACCATTTTGGTTTTTCTCCCAAAGATTGGTATTGTGAATCTTCTGCTTCAACTGTTTGCGGTTGCACCACTTTTGTAAATGGTTTTTGAGGTTTTAACCCAAGCATTTCAAACATTCTCATATCCTCATTAACATCAGGATTTGGAGTTGTTAAAAGTTTATCACCTGCAAAAATTGAATTGGCACCAGCAAAGAAACACATCGCCTGCCCTTCTCTACTCATACTCATTCTACCGGCAGATAATCTTACTTGTGTATCCGGCATAACAATTCTGGTTGTTGCAACCATTCTTATCATTTCCCAGATTTCAACCGGTTTTTCTTCTTCAAGCGGAGTTCCTTCAACAGCAACCAAAGCATTGATTGGCACAGATTCAGGTTGTGGATTTAAAGTAGAAAGTGCAACAAGCATTCCTGCTCTGTCTTCAATACTTTCTCCCATACCGATAATTCCACCACTACAAACAGTTACATTTGTTTTACGAACATTTTCAATAGTTTGTAAACGATCTTCGAAACCACGTGTTGAAATTACCTCTTTATAATATTCTTCAGAAGTATCTAAGTTATGATTGTAAGCATACAAACCTGCTTCAGCCAAACGTTTTGCCTGATTTTCAGTAATCATACCCAAGGTACAACAAACTTCCATGTCAAGTTTATTGATGGTACGAACCATTTCAAGAACCTGATCAAATTCAGGACCGTCTTTTACATTTCTCCACGCTGCTCCCATACAAACACGGGAAGAACCACCTTCTTTAGCACGCAAAGCCTGAGCTTTTACCTGACTAACAGCCATCAAGTCATTTCCTTCGATATTGGTATGATAGCGAGCTGCCTGCGGACAATAACCACAATCCTCAGAACAACCACCCGTTTTAATTGATAACAATGTAGAAACCTGAACCACATTTGGGTCGTGGTTTTCTCTGTGAACAGAGGCTGCTTCATAAAGCAGATCCATCAAAGGTTTATTATATATTGCAATAATTTCTTCTTTTGTCCAGTCGTGTTTTTTGATACTCATACTACATTTTTAGATTGCTCCAAAAGTAGTTAAATACTTCTAATCTAACAAAAAATGAATATTTGTAAAATATAAAATTTCAAACCAATTTTAATCGGCTACAAATTTTGAATTCCAATAATGCATTGTGATAAAAACTATAATCACAGATGATGCAATTCCTTCAAAAAGCAAACCTATAGAATAATCGTTTATAGAAGCACCTTTACCAAACACAATTACTTCTGCCAATTGTTCTAAATAAGCCTTTCCTCCCTTAAACATAACATAAATACGGAGTCCTATAATACTTAACACAACGGCGAAAACAGAAGTCAGCATCCCGGAAGCAAAATTTTTCAAATAAGTCGTTTTGCCTTCACTAATATTTGACTTTATAGTTTTACTAACACCGTACATTACAATCAAAGCATTCAAAGCTCTTAAATAATAAAGATTTGAAAGTCCTAATAAATCCATAATGAGAAAATAAATTCCTATTCCGAAAAAAATAAGAATAGCATTCGAAAGTTCTTTTTTCAGTTTCATAACCGGTAACTTTATGATTATTAATACATTAAAGTTAGCGCATTTTTCAACACAACTGATTGATTATGAGTTAAAAAGATACAATAAATTAACCTTTTTTAAGACTACTCAGAAACGAAAGAGATATTTCTTTATCAGTAGCCAATTGTGCTTTGAGAGCATCAAGAGAATCGAATTTTTGTTCAGAGCGAATTCGATGTAATACAGAAACAACTATTTTTTGATTATAAATATCAGAATCAAAATCAAAGAAATTAACTTCTACAGACAATTTCTTCCCATCAACAGTTGGATTTGTACCAATATTCATCATTCCGAAAATATCAGTTCCATTCCATTCACTCTTGACAATATATACTCCGTTAAGAGGAATTAGTTTGTAATTTGCTTCAATCCCAACATTGGCAGTAGGATAACCAATTGTTCTGCCCAATTGTTTGCCTTTGACTATTGTACCCGACAAAACATAAGGATAACCCAGATATTCATTGGCCAAATCAATATTTCCAGCCAAAAGAGCTTTTCTTATTTTGGTGGAACTCACATCAACTTCATTGATTTGTTGCGAAGAAATCTGCTCGACTTCAAAACCATATTGCTGACCAAATTTGATTAAATCATAAATATCAGCTGAACGGTTTTTGCCAAATCTGTGATCGTGTCCAATGATTATTTTTTTAATATTGAATTGATCTACAAGGATATTTTTTACGAATTCTTCGGCAGTAAGTTGGGAAAAAGCCTGGTCAAACGGATGAATTACAAGATTATCTAAACCTGCTTTTTCAAGCAAATCGGCTTTTTCATCAATGGTATTGAGTAATTTTATTTCAGAATCATCATTCAGAATCATCCTTGGATGCGGAAAAAAAGTAAGCACCAGACTTTCAGCTTCTAAATCACGAGCATTTTGAACCAATCTTTCTAAAATTTTCTTATGACCAATATGAACTCCATCGAAAGTTCCAATGGTTACAACAGTCTTTGATTCTGTTTTGAATTCCGAAATAGAATGAAAAAGTTTCAAATGTTATGATTTAGTGTGTGGCGCAAATATACCTATCCTTTTGAATAAAAAAAACGCAATTATTTTCCGTTGAAAGAATTCATAGTATTGGCTAAACCGGCAGTTCCAAAGGATCTGATAATCTCTGAAGCCAATTCTAACCGTTCCGGAAGTTTTGATTTTTCATCATCATTCCAATTTCCCAACACATAATCTACTTGTTGTCCTTTTTTGAATTCATCACTGATTCCAAAACGGAATCGGGCATAATTATTATTATTCAAAATCAGATTGATGTTTTTCAAACCATTATGACCTCCGTCACTTCCCTTTGGTTTTATACGGATAGTTCCGAAAGAAAGATTCAAATCATCGGTAATTACAAGTACATTTTCCTGCGGAATATTTTCTTTATCCATCCAATATTTTACTGCTTTCCCGCTTAAATTCATATAAGTATTAGGTTTCAAAAGCAGAAAAGTCCTTCCTTTGAATTTATATTCTGCCAAAGCTCCCAATTTTACCGTTTCAAAAGATAAAGATTCTTTTTGAGCCAGAAAATCCAAAACTTTAAACCCAATATTATGACGGGTATTTACATATTCGGCACCAATATTACCAAGTCCGACAATTAAAAATTTCTTCATACAATCAAAAAATCGAATACAATTTTATTTTCTTCTTTCCGCAAAAAAACGTTTCATCAAGCCGGAAGCTTCATCGGCCAAAACACCACGAAGAACCGTAGTTTTGGGATGAAGCTGACCTCCCATTTTTTCAAATCCGCGATGTTCATCACTGGCTCCAAAAACAATTCGCGAAACCTGACTCCAATACAAAGCTCCTGCGCACATTTGGCAAGGTTCGAGCGTAACATAAAGCGTACAGTTTTTCAGATATTTCCCACCAAGAAAATTGGCAGCAGCAGTAATAGCCTGCATCTCGGCATGAGCCGTTACATCGTTCAGCATTTCTGTCAGATTATGACCACGGGCAATAATTTTATTATCAATAACCACAAGAGCTCCCACCGGAATTTCGCCTTTTTCAAAAGCGATTTCAGCTTCCTGCAAAGCTCTTTTCATAAAATATTCGTCACTGAAAGGATTCATCATAATTTGTTCTGACTCTTTTTAAACTTCAATTTTAAAAATTCGTGATTCTATATTTTGAAGTTTGAATGTTGAACATTGAATTTTCAACTGACAACTTACAACCAACAACTTCATTACATATTGTACAACCAACTTGCCGGGTTATTTGCAGTTGTATTTTGAAGAATCATAAACTTAATAACGGTTTTTCCGGTATCTCCATTAGTTCTGATTTTACCTAAAGTTTGTTTTGTACTTACTTTATCACCTTTGGAAACATTTACACTACTCAAATTTTGATATACTGTAAAATAATCTCCATGCTGAATAAATACCGCTTTGTTTATTGGAGAAAGCGCAATCACTTTGGTTACAGTACCACCAAAAACAGCTCTGGCATTGGCTCCTTCTTCGGTTATAATATCAACTCCGCTATTATGTACTATAAGTGATTTAAACATAGGATGAGGCTGATCTCCATAACCAAGATACAATTGTCCTTTCTCTACCGGCCAAGGTAATTTTCCTTTATTTGCCTTGAAATTATCTGAAATTCCTTTGGCTTCGGGAGTCAAAACAATTTTTGTAGAACTTTCAATTGCTTTAGTATCGGCAACAGTTACCGGTTTTTTATTCGCTATTGCAGCTTTTCTCTTAGCTTCAGCCGCTTTTCTATTTGCTTCAGCAATTGCTTCTCTAATTAATTTATTGATTTGTTTGTCAATATTTTTGGTCTCTTGTTGTTTTTTCTTGATTTCAGCAAGAGTCTTTTTCTTCTCTTTTTTAATTAATTCAACCAGTTTTTCCTTTTCCTGCTTATCTTTCTGTAACTCCAAGCGTTCTTGCTCTT
This sequence comes from uncultured Flavobacterium sp., assembly GCA_964631795.1. Lineage (GTDB taxonomy): Bacteria > Bacteroidota > Bacteroidia > Flavobacteriales > Flavobacteriaceae > Flavobacterium. Next base: position 30,678 of record CAZWAF010000009.1, read on the forward strand.
GTTCGGCAATCAATTTTTGTTTTTCTACTTTTTGTATTTCTAACTGTCCGTTTAGTAAATTCAATCGTTCCGTTTTCACCTTTATTTCTTCTCCTTGTGCTTTTCTGAATGCCGCATATTGTTTCATATACTGCGCCCGTTTGTAAGCCTGAAGAAAATTCTCTGACGAAAGTAAAAACATTGCACGGCTTTGTTGTGAACGACTTTTGTATGACTTAACAATCATATCTGCATAATCGGCTTTTAATTTTTTCAAATCGCTGCCAAGTCTATTCATTTCCAACTGATTCAGATACATATTGTCTTTCAATATTTTTGCCTGCTTCTCGGTTGTATTGATTAACTTTTCTCTCAATTTTATTTTCTCGGTTTGTTCTTCAATAATAACCGTAACCGATTTTTGTTCTTTATTTTGCTTATCCAACAATTGTTGTTTCGCTCTGATTTCTTCCTGCAATTGCGCCTTGCGTTGCTCCAGTTTTTCCTGATTCAATTGACTCCAGGAAAATGAAGTAACCATAAAAAACAAAACACTTAAAATATATCTGTACATATCGAGAAAAGTTTGTGCAAATCTAATCAATTAATATTCTTGTATAACCTTGAGGAACTTTATACGGAAAAGTGAGTTCTTCATTGATGGTTACATTGGTATTGGCAATGCTTATACTGGTTTTCTTTGTATTTTCAGTTGCCTGAATTTCTAAACTGGTTGGCAATCTAAAATCAGTATAAGTCTTAAAATCAGGATAAACTACTTGTAATTTTCTATTTTTTGAAAGTTGGGAAATTTCCTGTTTTTTCACCAAAAAACTAAGATCTTCTATAAAATAGGTCTTTTGAATATCTGAAGAAGAGGTACTATTAAGCCTAAAAGTAGTATCTTCAAAAGTCACATTGTATTCTCCTTTTTTCAAATCTTCCATGGCTTCGCCCAAAAGGATATTTTGAATTTTAAAAAAATCCAAATCGGTTCCCAACCATTTGCTCAAAGTCGAAAAATCTCCTTCAAAATAATTACTGTTTATTTTTTCATAATAGCTTACTTCTTGTGGCGTAATCAGTGCTTTTGCCATAGTAATTCCCAAAAAACGAATACTTACAAGTATTTTTTCATCTTTCAAAATCTTTATTTCAGCAGTTACATTTTGAGTCTGATATTCGCCACTATATCTTACACCTGATCTTAAATACAAAGTTTTAAAATCATTCTTCACATTGTAATGATTGGCAATAACCGTTTCGGCAGACATTTTATTGATTGGCATTTTCTTTACTGCAATTGTTTTTTTGGCAGTACAAGACATCAATAAAATCATAAAAACCAACCCAAATACTTTCTTCATTCCCTAATTTACTTTAATAATTCGTTGGCTTTTTTGAAATAATATTCTTTCTTTTTATTATCTCCTAAACCATTATAAGCCTCGCCCAACTGAATGTAAAAATTTGTTTCTAATCTCTTATCTTCTACCAGATAATCCAATCCCTGCTCCAAAATTTGCAGCGCTTTCTTGTAATTTTTCAACTGATTATTTGCCAAACCGGAATAATAATAAAATTCGGGTTGCATCGGAAAAAGCTCAATCGAAGCATCGGCATTTTTCAAAACAGCATCATACTGTTCTTTTACCACATAACATTCAATCAATAAACCCTGAGTTTCTATGTCGTTTGGATTATTCGTTTTATCCAATTCATAATAGCGAATAGCATTGTCCCATTCTTTTTTACTTTGAAAAAACTTTCCAACCTCTTTGGCAACTTTTACCTCTTTATCGTCTTTGAGATAACCAATAGCACGTTCTAAATCGGAATTGTATTGCGGATTGTTTTTTACAAAAATCAAAAATTCATTGAATAATTTGTGCTTTACTTTTCGATCAATTTTTGAACTGGCAAGAGCTTTGTTTAAAGAAGAAATTGCCAAATCATTTTGACCGTTTTTAAGATATGTACGAAACAAATCAACCTGTGCCCAATCGGAAGCAGGAATTGCCTTTTCCAGTTTTTTAGCAATTTCCAATGCTTTATCGTCTTGATTATTGCTGTTGTAAAGATTAATCAATTCGATATAATTGGATTCTTCGGTTGGATTTTTTTTGATTAAATTCTGTAAATTGGTTATTTCAGAACCTTGAAATCTCGAATCTCTCAAAATCTGAGACTTAAACAATTCTCTTTTCTCTGATTTACCAACTTCATCATTCAAAACATTAATCAAATCCAATGCTTTCTGATATTGAGCAGTTTTAATATAAAGTACAACCAAATCTTCTCTATATCCTTTTTCGGATTCAATCAATTTTCCAACGGTTTCAATAGCTGTCTGAAAATCATTCATTCTATAAGCAGCTTCGTATTTTCCGTTGAGATACCAACGGTTTTTTGAATCAAATTTTGAAGCTTTATCATAATATTCAAAAGCTTTTTGATACTCTTTTTGATATTGATGATTTTTACCCAATTCGTAAAGAACTACTGCATTTTCGGGTTGTATTTTCTCACAAACTTCCAATGCCAGAATAGCTTTGTCATAATTCTCAATTGCCTTTTGCTTCAAAGATTCGTAAAACGATTCCTGAAATTTATCATCTACCGTTGCAATATCATCGGGTGCCTTTTGTGCCAAAAGAACTCCGGAAAAGCAATTGAATACCAAAAACGAAAATAGTGCAACGGTTTTTTTCATAATATTTATTCTAAAACTGAATAATCTCCAATGCTAATACTGGTAAAATTTCCGTCAAAACTGGCATTATTCCCTATCATAGCATTATCCAGATTGGCATTTTTTATAATCGAATTATTCTGAACCAAACTATTTTTGATGGTTGTATTTTCTACCACACAATTATTTCCCAAAGAAACATTCGGGCCAACAGTTGTATTTCTCAAAACCACATTTTCGCCAATAAAACAAGGCTGAACAATAGTAGAATTTTCAGTCACAACCGAATTTGAAACCAGATTCACTCCGTCATTATTCAGGAAATTCAACATCCGTGAATTGGTTTCTACAGTCACATTTTTATTTCCGCAATCCATCCATTCGTCCACTTTTCCGGGAACAAATTTCATCCCTTTTACTTTCATGTTTTCCAAAGCATCGGTCAATTGATATTCGCCTCCGTTTACAACATTATTATCCAGCAAATATTGCAATTCAGAACGCAAAGTTTCACCCGATTTGAAATAGTAAATTCCGATAATCGCCAAATCAGAAACAAAATCTTTCGGTTTTTCAACAAAATCAATAATCTGATTGTTTTCATTCAATTGTACCACTCCAAAAGCACTCGGATCTTCTACTTGTTTTACCCAAATAACGCTGTCGGCAGTCGTATCTAACGTAAAATCGGCTCTAAAAAGTGTGTCGGCATAAGCAACAACCAACGGTCCTTGCATACTTTCTTTTGCACACATGATAGCATGCGCCGTTCCCAAAGCTTCATTTTGGTAATAAATAGTTCCTTTTGAACCCAATTTTTCAGCAATTTCTATCAAATCATTTTCAACCTGAATCCCAAAATCTTTGTGAATGATAAATGCAATTTCATCAATTTTTTGATTTAAAACTCCGGCAATATCTTCAACCAAACGGTGAACAATTGGTTTTCCGGCAATCGGGATTAATGGTTTTGGAATTGTTAATGTATGTGGTCTCAATCGGGAACCACGTCCTGCCATTGGTACTATTATTTTCATTACAATATTTTATTAAAAGATTTAAATACTAAAAAATTTAAACATTCGAACCGAATCTTTAAATCTTTCAATCACTGAATTATTAAATTTATTTCACTCCTGTACTCCCAAAACCGCCTTCGCCTCTTGTTGTTTCAGACAATTCCTGAACTTCAACCCAATTGGCTCTTTCGTGTTTGGCAATTATTAGTTGTGCAATTCTTTCTCCGTTTTCAACTGTAAAAGATTCATTCGAAAGATTTACCAGAATAACCCCAATTTCACCACGATAATCGGCATCAACTGTTCCGGGAGAATTCAAAACCGTGATTCCTTTTTTGGCTGCCAAGCCACTTCTTGGACGAACTTGTGCTTCGTAACCAATTGGTAATTCTATGAAAAGTCCGGTTTTGATAATAGCTCTTTCCAATGGTTTCAATGTAACCGATTCAGTTAAATTTGCTCTCAAATCCATTCCTGCCGAAGCTATGGTTTCATAGTTTGGCAATTCGTGTTGCGATTTGTTTATAATGTTTATGTTCATTTTTATCAAGTTTTTAAGGCTCTCAGATTCTTAAACTCTAAGCACCTCTCTTTATAATTCTCATCAAAGTTTCCTTTTCATTATAATAAATAAAATAAAGGAATATTATCAAAAGTATAACTCCCACAAAGTAGTTTTCTCTGAAACCATAAAAAGAGACAGACGAAAACAGTACCGAAAGCGCAAGATAGCCCCCTATTTTCTTTTTCTCATACGGAATTGGGTAATATTTATTTCCTAAATAATACGATATAAACATCATGCTTCCGTAAGCGGCAAGCGTTGCAATGGCCGAGCCATAATAACTCATACTCGGAATCAGCAGAAAATTGAGAACCAAAGTTACCAAAGCCCCAACAATAGAAATATAAGCTCCAATATGTGTCTTGTCAATCAGTTTGTACCAAACCGAAAGATTAGTATAAATTCCAAGGAAAAAGTTGGCCAAAATAATCAACGGCACTACTTTCATTGCTTCCCAATAAGATGTATCCCGAATCATTAAAATCTTGAAAAGATCGGCAAATACAATTACAACCAACAAAATGAAAGATCCGAATATGACAAAATATTTGGTTATAGTTGCATAAGTTTGAGTTGCATTTTCTTTATCGGCATGACTAAAGAAAAAAGGTTCAATTCCTAACGTATAAGCTGTGCGAAACAACACCATAAAAAGTCCTAATTTATAGCAAGCCGAATAAACACCTACTTCCGATTCGGCAATATCGGCAGGCAAAAGTTTCCCCAAAAGAATTTTGTCAAACTGTTCATTAATAGCAAAAGCGATTCCCGCGACCAAAATAGGCAAACCATATTTCATCATTTGTTTCCAAAGAAGAAAATCAAATTTCCATTTTACCCTTAGATAATCAGGCGAAAGAACAATGAAAGTCAGCAAACTCGCTATTATATTAGAAACAAAAATATATCCTATTTGAAAATCCTCAAAGTAAATGGTATTCCAAAATCCACCCGGTTGTTCCTGTGCCAACTTTGGCAAAAAGAACAAGAAGAAAATATTCAAAGCCAAATTCACAACCACGTTTCCAATCTTTACCACCGCATAAACCATCGGCTGTTGATTGGCTCGTAATTTTGAAAAAGGAATGATTACCAAAGCATCGAGTACCAGAATCCAAATAGTATAAACAATGTACTCAACATCAATTTCAGACCAGGCAGCCAGTTGTTTTTTCATTAAAAGCGCACCAAACAAAAACGCTATTGAACTCCAAAATACAGAAACCATTGAGGTACCTATGACATTTTTCTTGTCGGTTTCTTTATTATAAAACCTAAAAAACGCCGTTTCCATTCCGTAAGAAAGAATTACATTAAAGAAAATCATCCACGAAAAGATGATCGAAACCTTACCATATTCGGCCTTTGGCAACAAATTGGTGTATATCGGAACCAGTAAGAAACTGAACATTCTGGGCAAAACGGTTGCTAGACCATATATTGCAGTTTGTTTAAAAAGATTTTTATATAAACTCAAAATGAAAAGGCTTGAAAATTGTGAGGAACAAAAATAACCATTTCTTTGATTTTTTGAAGATGAAGACCGATAATAAACCTAATTGATTTTCAATTTCTAATTATTCAGAAAACAATTGAACTAAACCCACATAAGTGTTAGAAATTTTCAGCCACGAATCGAACAAATTGGCTCAAATTAATTCGTGAAATCAATTACACTAATCACTTCGACCGCATAATTCCGTGAAAATTGGTAGAATTTGCGGCTAAATTTATAAGTTCTAGTTGCAGTTCTGAGTTAAAAACAAAATAAGAACAAACAAAAAAGCACCGATCTTAGACCGGTGCTTTTGAGATTTTGGATATAGAAAATTATTTTTTCTTTCCTTTTGCAGGAGCTTTCGCTGCTTTTGCTGCCTCTTGAGCCGCTTTCATAGCAGCACGAGAAATCTTCACCTGACAAATTACTGTATTGTCTGGGTGCATGATTTTGAAGTTTGGCGTTGGCACTTTAGTAACATATAATTTGTTACCCATATCAAGTGGAGTAATATCAGCCTCAACAAAATCAGGAAGATTTTTAGGTAAAGCTTTCACTTTCAATTTACGGTTGTTCATACGCAAATCTCCACCTGCCATAACTCCTTTAGAGTTACCGATGATTTTAACAGGAACTTCCATAGTGATTTCTTTATCCTCGTGGATTTGAAAGAAGTCAATGTGCAAAATTCTGTCACTGATAGGGTGAACTTGTAAGTCCTGAAGAACTGCATTGAAAGATTTACCGTTTCCAAGTTCGATCACAACTGTGTGAGCGTTTGGAGTGTAAACCAAGTTTTTAAAAGCAATTTCTTCCGCAGAGAAATGTACTGCCTGATTTCCTCCGTATAATACGCAAGGAACCATTCCAGCATTACGCAAGGCTTTAGTCGCAACTTTACCCACGCTTTCTCTTTCTGATCCTTTAATTGTAATCGATTTCATTGTAAAAAATATAGTTAATAAATAAAAAAATACTTAGTTAAGAAGAATTTTTCGATCACCCGACTGTTCGAAAAACCGAACCATCGAAGAATCGAAATCATCAATTCCTATACGATGAATTTTCCGCTGATAGAATTATTATGCTGAACCATTTGCATTACTTCTGCAAAAAGAGGAGCACAACTCACCACTTTAATTTTATTCGTTTGTTTTTTCAAAGGAATAGAATCAGTAACAATTAATTCTGTCAATTGAGAATTTTCAATTGTTTCGTAAGCTTTTCCTGACAAGATCGCATGAGTGCAAATAGCTCTAACGCTCAATGCCCCTTTTGCCATCATCACATCGGCCGCTTTTGCCAACGTACCTCCTGTATCAATCATATCATCAACAAGAACTACGTGTCTGCCTTCAACATTACCAATCAATTCCATCGTCTCGATAACATTGGCAACTTTTCTTTGCTTGTAGCAAATCACTACTTCTGAACCTAAAAACTTAGAATAAGCGTATGCTCTTTTTGAACCACCCATATCAGGAGAAGCAATCGTTAAGTTCTCAAGACCTAAACTCTTAACATAGGGCACAAAGATAGTGGAAGCAAACAAATGATCAACCGGTTTTTCGAAAAAACCTTGAATTTGATCTGCATGCAAATCCATTGTCATAATACGTGTTGCACCGGCAGATTCTAAAAGTTTAGCAACCAACTTAGCTCCAATCGGAACTCTTGGTTTGTCTTTTCTATCTTGTCTTGCCCAGCCAAAATAAGGAATTACAGCTGTAATATGACGTGCCGAAGCTCTTTTGGCCGCATCAATCATAAGCAACAATTCCATCAAATTGTCTGCACTTGGAAAAGTAGAACAAACGAGAAAAACTCTTAACCCTCTGATAGATTCTTCAAACGAAGGTTGGAATTCACCATCGCTATAAGTTGAAAAAGTTACCTTACCTAACTGAGTTCCGTAGCTTTCAGCTATTTTTTCAGCTAAATATACACTTTGTGAACACGCAAAAATTTTTGCTTCTGGTTCTTGGTGTGACATTTTAATATGTTGTTTTGTAATTAGTTAGTCGTTTTTCGCTTTAACGAGCTGCAAATTTAAGAATAAAATTCAACTCTGAAAGAAAAAAATTTAAGTATTTTATTTGGAAGTTAAATACAAACTCCCTTATATTTGCACCGTGTTAAAGAAATCACAACAACAGTTATGATTTTAATGCGTTTAAGATAAACTTTTGTTTATTTTATGTCTGCTAAGCCCGGATGGCGGAATTGGTAGACGCGCTGGTCTCAAACACCTGTGGGAAACCGTGCCGGTTCGACTCCGGCTCCGGGTACTTTAAAAGTCCGTAATCACTTGTTTTTCAAGAGTTACGGACTTTTTGCTTTAAGAGTTGCCAAACAATTTGCCCGACAATTTTAAAAACACTCTTTTCAGCCCTTTTTTTTATCGACTCGAATTCAGTCTCGAACTTTTTAAAATTGACTTTATTTGAATAAATGAATATCTATTAAGAACTCATTACCATCAATTTCATTGTCTTTCGAAAGATGTAACGGATAAGACATTTAATTCCTCATTTGGTCACAAAAACAATATTGCTTACCTCATCATAAAAACAACATTCTCTAACTGATAATTGGTAGTATCTCTGTATTCTCAATCTCAACTACTTTGTTAGTGTTTAGGTTTCTGTAAACGGTTCTAAACTTTATATTTTGGTTGCTAAGTAGTCGTGATAAATATCTAAATTTTCTTTCTCCTTTTGAAGTTCCAATGAGTTGTTGCTTTTTTGTCTCAACAACTAATCTCATACAGTTGTAAAGACAATCGCCTATTTCTTTGACAACAAAATCATATTCCATTTTTATAACCGTTTATAAAGAAAAGAAAAACTCATATAATCGATTTTGGTAATACTGTGTTACATCAAATTCCTTTTTTGTGTTTCTAAATTATGCATCTTGATTTATTTCAAGTTCCTGTTTTCTTTGCTCTAAAAAATCTATTCTCTTAAAAGAACTCAAATTATGTTTTTTAGCACATTCTAAAAATTCTTTGTTGTTTTCTTCTCCTATTGTGCGTCTGATGTTTTTACTAAAATCCTGCTATCAGTTCAATCCCCGAAACGTCTATTAATCCATCGTAAAACGTCCCGATGCTTAGCAAGGTTGGGGGATTTTGAAACCGAGTATTTTCGGCTAAACGAATATATAAATAAAAACGGTAATTCCACTAAAGCCCTCAATCTTGCCAAACGGCTGTTACCAGCAGTACAGTTAATCTCTTTGATAAACCACTTTTCCGCTCTTAAAAAAAGGTATCCACTTATCTTTTAATTCAGTTGGAATGGTGTCTTTTTTAACCGCTCTGAAATTTGAGTATAGTGCATGTTTTCCCTGAACAATATACCAAAGCTGAGATTCAGGAGTTTTGTCATCTTTGGAGTTTGTAGTTTCAATTGTGAAAAGAATCCAAGGGTATTCAGCTTTCTCGTCTTTTTCTATAAAAGTCAATTTTGCTTTTGGAGAATCTTTCTCCAATCCTTCAAACATCATATTCATCGCCTTATCCATTGGAATGTTAGTTGTATTCTTATATGCAATACAAGTTCCTATTTCCGTCCAATTTTCAAATGTTTCATTTGAATGAATAAATTCAATCATAGTCATTTGACCATTTTCCTGATTACTTCCGATTTTCCAATTCTCATTTTCTGGCCAATGCAGAGCAAAACTTTCTCCGCCTTGCTGTTTGTTGCCACAAAGTCCACTTAAATATTTATCAGCTCGTTTTTCCCCAATTTCTTTTGCTTGATTAAAATCTTCACAAGCTCCATTTTTATTTCCTGTTTTAAATCTCATTTGACCACGTAGCATTAAAGCATTAGGAAATTTTTGATCGAGTTCTATTGTTTTATCAAGGTCAGGCAAAGATTCTTTATATTTTTCCTGATTTATATAAACCGTTGCACGACTATAAAATGCTTTTACAAATTGTGCGTCAAGTCCAATTGTTTTGTCAAAGTCCTTTTTTGCAGATTTTAAATCATTCAATCCCATCTCACAAACTCCTCGATTAAAATAACCAACTTTTAAATCTTTATCTAACTTGATGGCTTTACTATAATCTTTAATCGCGCCTTCATAATCTTTTGCGTTTTGCTTTTCAATTCCGCTTTTCAGATATTCGTCCGCGGTTTGTCCAAATGAAGTTGTTAAAAATGCGAATGCTAAAATTGTAAAAAGTTGTTTCATATATAGTTTAGGTTTTTTATGTATTGCTGCTAACTGTTTTATTTCTGCATCGACAAACACATATTCATCATTTCTTCATAAGTCGATAAAAATCTTTCCTTTTTTTCACAGTCAATTCGGCTTTAAACTCACAGTTTCATCGTTGAGGTTATTTTATGATTTTTAATTATGTAATTTGAAACGACAACCCCAAAGCGTTGATAATTTGCATAAAGTTTGAGAGCTGCAAATCTGTTTTACCTTGCTCTATTCGGGCAATATATGCTCTGTTTTTCCCTATTTGTTGAGCAAGTTCTTCTTGTGTCAAGTGTTTTTCTTTCCGTTTTTCCTTAATCAATTCACCGTAGTAGAAGGCAATTGCATTTTTATTAAACTCTTCCCTTTCGATCGTTCCTTGTGCTCCGTAATTTTTATCCAAATAATCATTTGCAGTTGGCAACTGTTTGATTTTTTCTAAATTCAGTTTTATTCTTTCCATTGCTCTAAAATTTTGAGTGCCTTTTTTATTTCTTTGTCGTAATCCTTTGTTGATTTTTTCATAAATCCACTTATAAACAAAATGTTTGAACATTGATTTATATTGTCGTGGTCAATTGTAAAAACCATAATTCGGTATTCATTTTTAACCTGCACCCGAACTTCATAAAAATCGGTATTAGTCAATTTCTTGGCTACCTTGGTGTTTATTACCGGCTGCGTTATTAGTATTTCGGACAAATAATCAATTTTTTCTTTAGTTGCAAAATCAACACTTTCCAGAAATTCCGTAAACTCTAAAGTTTTAAATATTATTCTCATTGATTCTTATCTTTTACAAAGGTAACGAATTAGATACGTTTTGATTTATTCAGTACTATTTTTAACACTTTCATTTCAGGTTTTTTGTCTTTATGTACATCGTTGTAAAATTTCATAAACAAATCGGCATTCTCATCTTTATCTTCTGAAGCATTTATGTAAACTCTAAATATTGATTCTTTCGAATGTCCCGATATTCCCATCAATACAGGTGTCGGAATCTTTTTATAGCAGTTGGTACAAAAGGAACGGCGGAAATTATGAATAGTTATAAGTTTATGTTTCTCTCATACATTCCAAACTCTTTACACCCGGTCTTTGAGTCAAATATTTTGCCCTCTTCCAATGTATTTATTTTGGCAATCTCACAAACCTTTTCGATATGGTCATTTAGTTTTTGAAGACTGAGTTTATAAAGAAACCCGTTTTCAATTATATCAATCACATACGGGGCGATTATTCCAATGGTAACGAATTTCTTTGTTTTTTTTACTGCACAAGGTCTAAATACATATTCCCACCCTTCTACCGGATGCTTTCTTTTGTAATACTAAGTAAATCCCCCGCCACGCTGCCCAATCAACAACCATTTGCGAACGTTTATTAATGTCTTACTGCCTATCTCTGCTTTCCGTATTTCGTCCAATTCATCAAATGACAATGTTTGAATATATCGGTTATTGTCCGCCTCTGACACAACCATTATTTCTTTAGTGAACTATGTACCTGAACACCTTTCTTTTCGGCTTCATTACAAATTGTTTTTGATATTTGCAATGTGTTTTGAAGATGTATTTACGGCATACTTTTTAGTCTTAAGTAACCAGCGTTCGAACTCGTCAATAAATACCTGGTTAATATCTATAAAGTAAATTTTCCTTTTTGTCTTCTTCTCATACTCGGCTAGCGTTTGATTTGTCGCAATGAAACTATTTTTACGACTCAATAAAATACCGTGTTTGAAACGAGGCACTGAAAAAGCCCCTAAAATTGAAAAAATAACAAAAACGAAAAAGGAGTAAAAAACACAGTGTTTTTCACTCCTTTTAATTATTATATCCACCTTCTAATCTCACAAAACTAGTTTGAAAAAATCGTAATCGAATAAAATTAAAGCCTTATTTATCTGTAAGTCTTTGTGTGTCTTTGCGAAATAATCTTCAATTATTTAATCCTGATTTATCTCAATTTCCCTTTCTCAAAAATCTCCTTAACAGCCGCTTCGTAATTTCTGATAGTCTTCGCTTTCTTTATTTTTTTATACACTTTTTGAGGATCTGAAAAAGTAACAGAGAAATATTCCCATAGATGATGCATTTTTAAAAGTATATGTGTAGCTCCCGATAATGAACTACTGTAGCCTTCGTACAATGTATCGTGAAAAGCACTAAACAATTCCATTTTGTTTTTAGGATATTCCTGAGCATTGCTTTTTATCATACTCGGCAAAAAAGGATCTGAAATCAATCCTCTCCCAATCATCCAATGATCGATAGTCGGAAAACGCTCCGTCATTTCATTGAATTTAGCAACAGAAGTGATATCTCCGTTATAATACAATTTCAATTTTGTATTATCTACACATTTCTGAAACGCATCCAGATGCACTCCTCCTTTATAAAGTTGTTGTCCAAGACGTGCATGTATGGCAATATTCTTAATCGGATATTTCTCCAAAACAGGTAATACATGAAGGATTTCATCGGTATTTTCATAACCCAAACGCATTTTCATCGACACAATAATATCGGATTCTGAATGTACTCTATCAAGAATAGAATTAATCTTTTCAAATTCCTTGATTAAACCCGAACCCATTCCGCATTTGGTAACCATCGGATACGGACAACCTAAATTCCAGTTCAATTCTTTATAACCAAGTTCCTGAACATATTTTGCCACAAACAAAAACTCATCAGCATCATTGGTTATAATTTGAGGAATTACTTCTAAGCCGACATTGTTTTCAGGAAGCAAATCTCTTTCATAAGAAGACTTAATTACTAACTTTCCGTTTAAACGAATGTAAGGAGAATAATAAGTGTCGATTCCGCCAAAATACTTATTGATAGCATTTCTAAAACGGAAATCGGTAAATCCCTGTAAAGGCGAAGATAATAAGGTGTGATTCATAAAATTTCAGTTACGCAAATATAGTGCTTTATACAACTACAATTTTCTTAAGAAAATCATACTGACGGTCAATCCTTAACTTTTCTAAGAATCTTACTTATTAAAAGTTTGCTAAAATTCTATCATTTAAAATATAATCTGTTTTGTTTTAGTAATTTCGCAATACTTTTCTGAGTAAAAATTAATTTAAAAATACAATTATGAATTTTACCAAATCCTTTTTCACATTAGCCCTAACCGGACTTATATTTGTTGGTTGCAAAAATACCGGCGAAAACACTAAAGAAACAACCACTACAGAAACTGAAAAAACTTCTACTCCTACAGATAAAGTTGTTGGGAAATTAGAAAAAGTCAGTTTTACAATCAAAGGAATGAGTTGCGCTGTAATGTGTGCTGCTAAAATTGAAAAAGATCTTAAAGCAACTGAAGGCGTAAAAACTGCAACAGTAGATTTTGACAAAGAAACTGCTATTGTAGAATTTGACAACGCAAAACTTTCTGCCGAAAACCTAAAAGAAAAAGTAGAAGCTGAAGTTGACGGAAAAACTTATACAGTTTCCAATATTCAGACTTTGAATTAAAACCTTCACTTATTCACAAAAAAAATCGGGCTATCTATTAATTTAGATAGCCCGATTTTTTATAAACTGATTGTACTTATTAAAGTTCCAATGCTTTTTTAGGATTGTTATCCATCAATAATTCCATTGGGTTTTCTAAAGCTTCTTTAACAGCCACTAAGAAACCTACAGACTCACGTCCGTCGATGATTCTGTGATCGTAAGACAAAGCCACATACATCATTGGATGAATTTCTACTTTTCCGTTTACGGCAATCGGACGCTCAATAATGTTGTGCATTCCCAAAATTCCTGATTGCGGAGGATTGATGATTGGAGTTGACAACATACTTCCGAAAACACCACCATTTGTAATAGTAAATGTTCCTCCGGTCATATCGTCAACAGTGATTTGCCCGTCACGAGCTCTCAATGCCAATCTTTTGATTTCAGCTTCAACACCTCTGAAAGTAAGATTTTCAGCATTGCGAACTACAGGAACCATCAAACCTTTTGGTCCTGAAACCGCGATAGAAATATCACAAAAATCAAATGCCAATTTATGATCTCCGTCCATCATAGAATTTACATCAGGATACAATTGCAACGCTCTTGTTACCGCTTTTGTAAAGAATGACATATATCCTAAACTCAAACCACCGTGTTTTGCTTTGAATGCATCTTTGTATTCATTGCGAATCAAATTGATTGGAGTCATGTTAACTTCATTGAAAGTAGTCAACATAGCTGTTTCATTTTTGGCAGCAACCAATCTCTCAGCTACTTTACGACGCAACATAGACAATTTAGTTCTTTCCACACCACGACTTCCGCCTGTTGGAGTTCCCATAGAAGGCACCGCATTTACAGCATCTTCTTTAGTGATTCTTCCGGCTCTTCCTGTTCCATTAACTGAAGCAGCAGGAATGTTTTTTTCGTCTAATATTTTTTTAGCAGCCGGAGAAGGAGTTCCGGTAGCGTAAGTTGCAGCTGGTGCAGGCGCCGCTTTCACTTCTTGTTTTGGAGCTTCAACAGCTGCCGGTGCCGCAGCAACCGGTGCCGAACCTCCTGCTGGTTTTGCAGCAGCAGTATCAATTAAACAAACAACTGCTCCTACAGCAACAGCATCACCTTCTTCTGCTTTCAACGTAATGATTCCGCTCATTTCAGCAGGCAATTCAAGTGTTGCTTTATCAGAGTCAACCTCAGCAATAGCCTGATCTTTCTCTACATAATCTCCGTCTTTTACTAACCAAGTTGCAATTTCAACTTCTTTGATTGATTCTCCCGGTGAAGGGACTTTCATTTCTAAAATCATATCCTATATTCTTTTAAATGATGAATTTTAAACTTTATATTATTTTGTACTTGTTTGCTTTTTTTGTTCTGACGAAACTACTCCATTATGAGATAAATTCTTGTCAAAAACCATTTTGATTGCATCTGCCTGACGTTGTTTAGAACGAACATAACTTCCAGCAGCCGGAGCACTATATGCTTTTGGCGAAGCCAATCTGAATTTAACCAAATCAAAATTCATCAGCATATATCCGTAAGCTCCCATGTTTTTAGGTTCTTCCTGTGCCCAAACGTAATCATCAGCATTTGGATAACTTTCGATAATTGCTTTCAACTGATCGATTGCCAACGGAAACAATTGCTCGATTCTTACCAAAGCAACATCTTCTCTGTTTTGGTTTTCTCTTTCTGCCAACAAATCGTAGTAGATTTTTCCGGTACAGAAAACCAATGTTTTTACTTTCTTTTTATCTATAGTTACATCGTCAATAGTTTCCTGAAATGATCCGGTTGCAAATTCTTCGGCAGAAGAAACTACTCTTGGATCACGCAACAAACTCTTTGGAGTAAACACTACCAACGGTTTTCTGTAAGTCGATTTCATTTGTCTTCTCAACAAGTGGAAGAAGTTAGCCGGAGTTGTACAATCGGCAACAAACATATTTTCGTTGGCACACAATTGCAGGTAACGCTCCATTCTTGCAGATGAATGTTCTGCTCCCTGGTTTTCATATCCGTGAGGCAACAACATTACAATTCCGTTTTGATTGTTCCATTTATCTTCTGCAGCCGAGATATATTGGTCTAACATAATTTGGGCTCCATTACTGAAATCTCCAAATTGTGCTTCCCAAATAGTCAAAGCTCTTGGATTTGCCATAGCATAACCATAATCAAAACCTAAAACTCCGTATTCTGACAACAATGAGTTATAAATTCTCAATTGCCCTTTTTGATCTTTCAATTGATTCAAAAGAGTAATTCTTTCTTCAGTATCTTCTACTTTTACAACCGCATGACGGTGAGAGAAAGTTCCTCTTTCTACGTCCTGACCCGAAATACGAACATCATATCCTTCAACCATCAAAGATCCGTAAGCAAGCAACTCAGCCATAGCCCAGTCAAGCTTATCGGTTTCAAAGTACATTGTCTTTCTGTCGTTGATTAGCTTCTGAATTTTGCTGATAAATTTTTTACCGGCAGGCAATTCAGTAATCACTTTTGCAATTTCAGTCAATCCGTCTTTTGAATAAGTAGTATCTACTTTTTCAAACATTCCTTTTTGATCAACCTGAGTAAATCCTTCCCATTCATCCTGCATAAACGGAGTGATTACCGTTAATGGTTTTTTACGGGATTCTTCAAGATTTTTATCAAGAATTGCTTTGTATTCTGTCTCCAAACCTTTCACATAATCAGCATTAATAACACCTTCGGCAATTAATTTCTGAGCATAAATATCTCTCGGATTAGTGTGTTTAGAAATGATTTTATATAAAACCGGCTGCGTAAAACGAGGCTCATCACCTTCATTATGACCGTATTTTCTGTATCCTAACAAGTCGATGAAAACATCGCTTCCAAATTGCATTCTATAATCCAAAGCAAACAACATAGCGTGAACAACTGCTTCGGCATCGTCTGCATTTACGTGTAAAACCGGTGATGAAGTTACTTTTGCAACATCAGTACAATAAGTAGCTGTACGAGAATCAGTATAATTTGTTGTGAAACCTACTTGGTTATTGATTACAATATGAACTGTTCCTCCGGTTTTATAACCATTCAATTGCGACATTTGAACAATTTCATAAACAATTCCTTGGCCTGAAACCGCTGCGTCACCGTGAATTGCTATTGGCAATACTTTTGAAGCATTGTCCGGATAGTAACGATCTTGTTTTGCTCTGGCAATACCTTCAACCACCGCACCTACAGTTTCAAGGTGAGAAGGATTTGGCACCAAATTGATATTGATATTTTTTCCTGATTTGGTCGATTTATTCGCAGTCAGTCCTAAGTGATATTTCACGTCACCGTCAAACAAATCATCATCATCATAATCTTTTCCGTCAAATTCAGAGAAAATATCCTGAGTTGATTTTCCAAAGATATTAGCCAAAATATTCAAACGACCACGGTGAGCCATTCCAAGAACCAGTTGTTCTACTCCCTGATCGGCAGCAGATTCAATCAATGCGTCTAAAGCAGGAATTACACTTTCGTTTCCTTCTAATGAAAAACGCTTTTGTCCAACGTACTTAGTATGCAAGAAGTTCTCGAAAGAAGTAGCTTCGTTCAGTTTGGCAAGAATATTTTTCTTTTGGTCAGCAGAGAATTGAGGTTTGTTGCTGTTTTGAGCCAGTCTGTTCTCAATCCATTGAGTTACTTCCGGATTCGAAATGTAAGTATATTCAATTGCGATAGAATCACTGAAAACAGATTTCAATGCATTGACAATTTCCTGAAGTGAGCACGGAGCCAACTTCAAAGTTTTGGCAGCATCAAAAACGGTTGTCAAATCAGCATTCGACAATCCAAAGTTTTCAATATCCAAACTCACAACTGCGTTTTTATCGTCTCTGATAGGATTTGTTTTTGCAAACAAATGCCCGTGCTTTCTGTAAGCATCAATCAATCTCAGAACATTAAATTCTTTCTGTACTTTTTCAGAAACCTGACCCGAATTTTGAGAATCAAGTGCATAAGAAGCCATCTGCGCGGCAGGATGCTCTTCGTTGTAAGTTTCCATTCCAAAGTCGAAACCTTGAAAGAAACTTCTCCAACTTGGCTCTACGCTATCTGGATTTTCTAAATATTGATCGTATAAATCGGCAAAAAATTCGGTATGTGCTGCGTTTAAAAAGGAGAACCTATCCATGATGTTTTTTGAATATCCTAATTTGTTAAAAAAATTTCGGCTAAAATACGATAATTACAACAACCTAATAATAATTTTATACATTTATAAACTAAACTTTTCACAATTTCAAATTATGAAATGCTCACACGTCAATTTTAGTAATCTTTTACTTCCTTTTATATTGTTAATATCGTTTTCATCAGATATTTTTTCTCAATATTCAAATCCCTCTAAACCCAAAAGTGACTTCTGGAGTCACGTTCAGTTTGGCGGATCTTTTGTTGCCAATTTTTCAAATAATTATACCGAATTGACACTTGCTCCGGGAGCTTTGTACAATTTCAACCAATTTTTCGCACTCGGAACCGGAATACAGGGAACTTATATTTCTTCCAAAAATAATTTTGACAGTTCTATTTATGGAGTAAACCTGATAGGCCTCGTAAATCCGTTTCCACAATTACAATTTTCGGCAGAAATTGAAGAATTATACGTCCAAAGAACCGAAACAATCAGCCCGGGAATTAGCATAAAAGATGATTTCTGGAACACTGCTTTGTTTTTGGGTGCCGGTTATCGTTCTCAAAACATTACTGTCGGAATGAGATACAATGTGCTTTTCAACGAAAACAAGCAGGTTTATGCTGATGCTTTTATGCCTTTTGTGAGAGCCTATTTTTAAAAAAACATCAAAACCATTATCATATTTCCGTTTTGAGCTTCTGATATTTTAAAAATTCAATTCGTACATTTGCGCCATGACCGGAGAATTACTTAAACATATTCAAAATCCCGCCGATTTGCGCAAACTGAACGAAGCTCAACTTCCGCAGCTTGCCCAGGAATTGCGTGACTTTATTATTGATATTGTTTCGGTAAAAGAAGGTCATTTGGGCGCCAGCCTGGGCGTGGTTGAATTGACCATTGCTTTGCATTATGTTTTCAACACTCCCGAAGATTTACTGGTTTGGGACGTTGGTCACCAAGCTTATGGCCACAAAATACTAACCGAAAGAAGAACCCAGTTCGATACCAACAGACAATTGGGCGGTATTTCGGGTTTTCCAAAGAGAAGTGAAAGCATTTATGACACTTTTGGCGTAGGCCACTCCTCTACTTCTATTTCGGCAGCACTGGGAATGGCAATTGCCTCTAACCTAAAAGGTGATTTCGAAAAACAACACATAGCGGTTATTGGCGATGCTTCTATCGCTTCGGGAATGGCTTTTGAAGGACTAAATCACGCCGGAGTTACAGACGCCAATTTATTGGTTATCCTGAACGACAACGCTATCGGGATTGATCCAAGTGTGGGTGCTTTAAAAAAATATTTCACTTCGGTAAAAGAAGGAAAAAACCCGAGGCAAAATAACATGATCAAATCTTTGAATTTTAATTATTCGGGACCTATTGACGGTCACGATATTTTTCGTCTTATCAAAGAATTGAACCGGCTGAAAAAAGTAAAGGGACCAAAATTCCTTCATATTATCACCACCAAAGGGAAAGGGCTTCAACAAGCCGAAGAAAATCAGGTAAAATATCATGCTCCCGGAAAATTCGACAAAAATACCGGTGAGATAATTCCGAAATCGGAAGAGAATTTACCACCAAAATATCAGGATGTTTTTGGATTAACCTTATTGGATTTAGCCCATCAAAACGAAAAGATTATTGGAATTACTCCTGCCATGCCTACAGGAAGTTCGTTAAAATTCATGATGGACGTATATCCAAAACGCGCTTTTGATGTGGGAATTGCCGAACAACACGCTGTGACTTTATCAGCCGGAATGGCAACTCAGGGCATGATTGTTTTTTGTAATATTTATTCCAGTTTTCTACAAAGAGCTTATGACCAAATAATTCACGATGTGGCTTTGCAGAATTTACCTGTGATTTTCTGTCTCGACAGAGCCGGTCTTGTTGGTGAAGACGGAGCAACTCATCACGGTGTTTTTGATTTGGCTTACCTGAGATGTATTCCGAATTTGATTATTTATGCTCCAAGAAATGAAATTGATTTGCGCAATATTTTATACACAGCGCAATTAGGTTTACCAAATCCGATTGCGATTCGTTATCCTAGAGGTCGCGGAGAGATTATCGACTGGCAAAAACCTTATAAAAAAATTGAAACAGGAAAAGCAAATCTTATTAAAAAAGGTTCTAAAACAGCTATTTTATCAACCGGAACCATTGGAAACAATGTTACTCTGGCTTTGACCAAAACAAACAATCCGGAGGTTTTTGCACATTATGATTTTGGTTTTGTAAAACCTTTGGACGAAAAACTGCTTCATGAAATATTTAATCAATTTGAAACAATTATTACTGTAGAAGACGGAGTAATAAAAGGCGGTTTTGGAAGTGCTGTTACCGAATTTGCTTCCGAAAACAATTATGATTCAAAAATAAATATTCTGGGAGTTCCGGATGAATTTATCGAACAGGGAACTGTCAACGAATTGCAACACTATTGCAAAATAGACGTTGAAAGTCTTTCGGCATTTTTTAATACTTTAGAAAAAACAACTCTGATCTAATGAAAATAAAGATTTCAATCATTGCGTTATTTATACTATTTCTTTCAACTAGCACTTATTCACAAGTTGTCAGAACCAAGAAAAATATGGATGATACTAATTGGAAAAAGAAAAACATTGTAGGATTTGACCTTAACGAAATTCTATTTGTAAACTGGAACGCCGGAGGAAACAGTTCGATTGCAGGAACACTAAAAGGAAACTTCACCCGAATTTACACAATAGACAAAATGATCTGGAACAATGAACTCATTGTGCGCTATGGATTAAATGATCAACAAGGAATCGGGACACGAAAAACCGATGACGTTTTACAATTCAATTCCACTGTGGGATATAGAAATGACACTATTTCAAACTGGTATCATTCGGCCAAATTAAACTTCAACACTCAATTTACCAACGGTTACGCTTATCCGGACACAAGAGAAGCAATTTCGAAACCTTTGGCTCCTGCTTATACACATCTGGGTTTAGGGGCCGAATACAACAATATTAAAGAAAAATTAAATCTTTATATTTCTCCGTTGACATTAAAACACACTATGGTTTTAGACACCCGATTGGCCGACCAAGGGGCTTTTGGTGTAAAACCTGCCAAATATGATGCAAACGGTGTTTTAATCCAGCATGGATTCAACAGCAGAACAGAACTCGGTTTTCTGTTTACCGGAAAATATATTTTTAGAATTATGGAAAATGTCAATCTGGAAAATCGTCTGGCGCTCTATACCGACTACATTAACAAGTTTGGAAACATAGACGTAAACTGGTTTTGTCAGGCCGAAATGACTATAAATAAATATGTAAAAACCACTGTGGGTATTCATACCATTTATGATGATGATATTAAAACCAAAGTGCAGGAAAACGGAGTACAGGTTACCAAAGGAGCTCGGCTTCAACTAAAACAAATACTCGCTTTGGGAGCTGTCTATACTTTCTAAACTCTCTTGGTTCCTTGTATGGTTTCATACAATTCTAAAGCATTGCCGTCGGTAAGCAATGATACATAATGCGAAATATGAAGTAATCTTTCGTATAAATTTTCTTTTTTGGTCAGGAATTTCTCCGGCAACATTTTCAGAATTAATTCATCATAATTGGATGTTTTTCCTTCCGCCTGATTGTTGTATGCCGTAATAAATTTATCTAACAAAATCTGAATGATTTGATAACCTACCAATTCTTTCTCTACCACTTCCCTGCTTTCATAAATATTCTTCACGCTCAAATTGATGATGTCTTTCATTTGAGCTTTGTATTTACTTTTATCCATCAACGAAAACGGGAAATTCCCTTCTAAAATAGCTTCTTCGTTTTCGATAAAAATTTTCACCGCATCATTGATCAAACTACCAATAGCCAAAGCTCTCAGATAACTAATTCGGTCTTCTTTGGTTTTCAAAGACTGATATTTTGCAGTATCAATACTGTCCTGAACTAATTTTATTAAATATTCTAAAGCAAAATCTTCGGAAACCAAACCTAAGTTAATTCCGTCTTCAAAATCAATTATGGTATAACAGATATCATCGGCTGCTTCGACCAAATAAGCCAAAGGATGTCTTTCAAAACCAATGTCTCCTTCTCCTTTATTAGAAATCAAACCTAAATCAGAAGCAATTTCTAAGAATGCTTCTTTATCCGATTGAAAAAAACCATACTTTTTATCGGCAATTTTTTGGGTTGGTTTCTTGGGCAAACTCTCTTTTGGGTATTTCATAAAGGCTCCCAAAGTAGCATACGAAATTCTCAAACCTCCCTGAATTCCGGGACGATTTGCCGTTAGAAGTGAAAAGCCATTGGCATTTCCTTCAAAATCTATTAAGTCCTGCCATTGTTTAGAAGTCAGCGATTCTTTAAAAACCTGACCTTTTCCAATAGAAAAATATTCTCCGATTGCTTTTTCTCCCGAATGACCGAAAGGCGGATTTCCTATATCGTGAGCCAAAGAAGCTGCGGCAACTATAGCCCCAAAATCGTTCATGTGATAACCGTGAATCTCTTTCAATTCCGGATGTTTTTCTATAATTTTTTTCCCAACCGAACGCCCCAAAGAACGTCCTACAACCGAAACTTCCAAACTGTGAGTCAAACGGGTATGAACAAAATCGGTCTTCGACAAAGGAATAACCTGGGTTTTATCCTGCAAACTTCTAAAGGCAGACGAAAAGATAATCCGGTCATAATCGACTTCAAACCCCAAACGGGTATCATCCTGATCAATACGCAATCTTTTGCCTGTATCGCCCTGACGTTTCAAAGATAAAAGTTGTTCCCAGTTCATATTTTTCGGTTTTAATGAGGGCAAATGTACGAATAAGTAAGTCGAAAGTTTTAAAGTTATAAAGTCAGAAGTCATTTTACAGCAAAAACCCACTAAAAAATGAAGTTGCTAATCATTATATAAAAAGAACAGCCATCACATTGATGACTGTTTGTAATATAAACTTCTCTTCTCATTTTCTTCTTCATCCATAAAACGGAACATGGCCTTTCTTGCTATTGAACCGATGTTTCTTAACCACATAGGTTTGTGAAAAAGCATCGTGCCAACCTCTGGCATCGGCTCCCAAAAAAGTAAACATATCAAAAGGAATCAACCGGCACAAGGTACGTTTCAAGATGGTGTTTCTGTCCGGTCTGGAACCGTCCTGCATCACAACTACGGTTTTAGTGAGGTATTTGGCCACAGAACGAGACAAATAAAACTCTGTAAACCCATAATAAAACACCATAATCACGATTCCAAAAAACACTTTTGTAGATATGACCATATTTTCAATCCAGGCTGATAAAGAGTAATTATAAGTCATATCGGCAATAATATCAACCGAAGCAGCCGCACTAACTCCCAAAATATAAATAAATAGTAAATCGAGCAGACAATTCAAGAATCGCAATCCGCGGGAAGCCAACAAATCCTGGGTTATAATAAATTTTACAGGTTCCATAGTTTTATCTTTTTCAATTAGCACTAAAAAACAAATAACTACCTCAAATTTAAGCATTTAATAAATGAAATGCATTCTTAGTAATTATTATCTAAGGACCAAATGTCCCGACTTAAGTAGATCATGTCCCGACTTAAGTAGATCATGTTCCGACCAAAGTGGACTATGTCCCGACCGAAGTAGATCATGTCCCGACCAAAGTGGACTATGTCCCGACCGAAGTAGATCATGTCCCGACCAAAGTAGACTATGTCCCGACTTAAGTAGATCATGTCCCAACCAAAGTAGATTATGTCCCGACCTGACTAGACCATGTCCCGAACCGACCAGACCATGTCCCTTCCAAACAGTAAAGACAAAAATCTGCGAAATCAGCGAAATCAGCGGGAGACTTTTGCCCGCAGATCACGCAGATTCTATGCAACTTATTCGATTTATGTAATTGACTTCCGGAATCAATTTGTACAATTCGTGTTTTAAAAAACAGTTCCCGAGATTCAACATCCAAGATTCGTGATTAGCCATTTTTACAGAGAAACAATCCGTATTAATTTATTTTAAAAAAAAGCAATGTGTAATCAATTCATTTTAAGTAGTTAACAGCAAAAAAGAACGATATAAAGCAATGTGTGCTTGAAATAAGTGTTGTTTAATAAGATTTATTTTATAAATTCGGCTACTTTTTAACAAATAAATTGTGTTTAAAATAAGTAAAGTCTAATTAAAACAAGAATTAACTATGCAAACAAGAATTAAAAAAGAAGAGTACACCACTTTGGGTGATTTTGTAAAAACCAGTTTCGTTAGAGACCAAAAACAGCCATCGTGCAGCGATTCCCGAAACTAGATGGTACTTTCCTGGACGCTTTTATCCAAAAACTAGAGCAGGTCAAAACACTTGAAAGTGGTCTGGTTCTAACCACCGAACAAAAGAACATTACGGCCAGCCTGTATGACGAAGCAACCACCCTAAACAGGGAATTGAATTTTCTGAACAGCTATATTATGAAATCGAAGATTCACGAACACAAAAAAACAATTTTAAAATTATGAGTAAAAATATACTACACTCCCTTTTGGCTACCTTTTTATTCTCCAACGTCATTTTTGCTCAGTTAATTAGTGACGAACAACATAGGATAATGATGAATACCTATGCGACAAATTTAAACGCTGCTCTTGCCCCAAGTTGCCCACAAGGCTTAACAATTGACCAATACAAACGAGGCATTGTAAATGGAAATTATTACCTCAATGGAACGGCGCAAACCAGCATAATTACCGCAGCTTTACCTCTATTAGATTATGGTGATAAATTTGCAATAGCCAAAGGGTTAAATGCACCAAACGATAATTACAAATACTTCTACAGTACTTTTGCTCCCAGTACTACAATACAAAACGGTAAACTTGTAGAAAGTACCGCCGGTCTTACTGCTGTCGAAATGTGGACTTGTGCCTTGGAAACTTTTGGCACTGACAATTGTGGCTCGACTGCACTTGTAAGCGACAAGTACAACATGGATATACTCGCTAGCGCAAGTGTAAACAAACTAAATCTATATGCGGGAAACATGGGAGTATTGGTGATGTTGAGTGGGTTTGGTGATTGTATGAGTGTGGTTTCTGTTGCAAATTATATTAATGCACTAATTACTTTTACAGAAAGCAACAAATCTATAATAGAAAACAACCAAGCTTTTTTAGCGCAAGCCACGAATGAAGAACAATTACATTCTTTAATGAGACAGTTAAATATTCCTAATTTTAGTATTATTGAGTCTTTACGATCTAATTTTGCACTCAATATGCAAAGGATAAATTATATAGCTTCTCTTCAAACAATGAAATTCCTTTTTGATGATGTATTAGTAGTTCCTATTCATTATAACTTATTAACTAGATTACACGAAACACTTCCTTCAATGACCTCAAATCCAGGATTTACTGAGAAAATCGGTTATTTTTTTAATGGAGGTACTGGATGTTTTCATTATGGTATGTTGAGTTGTGATTCTAATAATGAATGTTTATTTACATCATCTAGTGCTCTAGTAGAATTTTATTTTCCAAAGATTTGTCCCCCACCTGGGCAAGCTTATGCTAGACAAATAACAAATTAATTATGAAAGAAAAACTATATGTTTTTATGTTCTATTTACTCTCTAATGTTTTGTATTCTCAAGAAACTAGGAACTCAATAATCATTAATAAAGACATAAAAACCAATAATGGGATCGATATTTATGACAATTTCGACTATAAAAATCCTCATCCAGGATTAACTCCAAATAACAATTCAAAAATTTTAGTATATATCAACAAGAAATTTTATAGTTCCGATACATTGAGTAAGATTAAAAACAAGGAAGAATATTATTCAGAAATCATTAAAGTTCCTGACAGCATTACAAAGGATATCAAAGCAATCATATATTTCAGAAAAAAATGAACCACTATGGACTTGAAGTCCTTAACTTGTGCAAAAGTTGCCGTACCAACAAGCATAAGTGCAATAACTAAAATTCTTTTCATATGTTTTTATTTTTAAAATTTGGTTTCGTAAAAATGAAGAAAAAAAACGATAAAAACCGAATGTTATTGATAGTATTTTAACTGTAAAATAAATAAAATCTTAATAAATCGCACTTGCAAATACCCGACTGCGCTGATGTGTCACCACAGATAGCGCGGAAATTTTTTCCGTGCCCGTAAACAAAATCGACAAAGCTTTGATGAAATTTATTCTAAGAAAATGTCAAATCTTTGCGGGCACGGATTACAAATCCGCGCAATCTTTGCGCATATCCGAGCGGTCGGATCTGAAAAACAACTACCTCAAATTTAATCATTTAATAACTAAAACGCGTTCTTAGACATTATTATCTAAGAATTACTTTTTATAAAATTAAACTCTCTAAAACGCCATGTCCCAGCCTGACTAGACCATGTCCCTAACTAACACAAAACAATAGAGTTTCCAAAGTTCAATACAGAATAACAAATAACATCAAAATTCAAATCCTCAAACCCTAAAAGTTTGGGGATTAATTTTATATTTATCGTTTTAAGAATTTGAAAAAAAAACCGATTGTGCTGGGCATGAAAAGAATTTCCACGCAGTAGGAAAACTTAATAACAACTGAGCGATTATAAAAAAATCAATGAACGACTTTAAGACACGATTTGATCTTCTATTCTTAATAGGAGGACTTGCTATTATAATATTAAACTATGGGACGTTTGGATATTTAATTTATCCTTTTATTCGGGACTTTAAGACAACTGAATTTGTTCAATACATAGTATTAATACTTTTTTTAGCAATTTTATATTTGAATTTTAAAATATTAATTCAACGAATTATCAAAGCGATAAAAACCTATTCAATCAAGAACGATTCCATTGAAGTTTTTAACATGTTGACTTCTAAAACAAAGTCAATAGATAAAGATGCCATTAAAGGCTTTAGCACTTCGGTAATTGCTTATGGAATTTGGGAAATCGATGAAATAATCATCTATTTAAAAGACGGGGCTAAAATTAGCATTATGCAAATTGCGCAATCTAATTTCAAAGACATTAAGTCGGCATTACTTGACAAAAACTATAATTATCTTGGATCTGAGCTACCATACAATGTTAGTCTTTACAACAGAATTTACAAATATGACAACCATACGATTAATTCAAATTTGGGTGAGAAACGAAACAATACAGTCCGATCTGGTAATTCTGAAGACAATATTAAAAGACCTATTACGAATGACATCAAAACTAAAATCAAACTGATTTATATACCGTATTTGATAATTTCATTGGCAATACTAATTGCATGGACGTTTTTGTATTGGTTGTTGTTTATAAAGCTCAATGTCTTTCAAGTAGACGAGTCACTTATATCGATGATTGCACCAGCAGTCCTATCTTTAATTTCAATTCTTATTTGGCTCAATAAAAGAATAAAATTGCTAAAAATAGATAAAGATCATTTTCCTTTTTATTTAATTGTTGCCTGTATTTCAATGGGCTGTCTAAGTTATTTTACTCACGAATACATCATATTAACCACCAATAAACTGACCGATCTGTCCTCCATCAGTCAAATTGAAAAAAAAGAACCTACAAAATTCTATACGCTCAAAAATTTTTATCTCGACAAAAAGAATTTTAGTATAAAAAAGATTTTTTATGCCGGTGGAAAACATTCTCAAAATTTGGAAATGGAGATATACATTGTGGTTCCCATTTTGAATTCTGCAAGCGATACAATAGGTTCAAATTGTATTGGATGGTATGGAGTTAAGTATGCACATACAGAATACGACTTCATATCTAATCGCTCCTCCTTTTCCCTAATCTATAACTTTAATGACATTAGCATAGATACAATAGAAAATTCAACTGAGGTCAAAAGATTTATCAGTAATCGAATGAGGGTATTTGAAAATCTTGATATAAATCGATTTCTGTACTTGGATCGCATTACAAAAACCGGGAATGAATACAATAATTATGTTTCGGCAATTAAAAACAATGCTAAATACACCAACAAATCTGATGTAGTTCTATTACCTTTTAACGAACCACTGACAGAAAGAGCCGATTATAATTTAAAAGCAGCACTGATAACATTTGGAGCAGGATCTTTATTATTTCTGCTTATGGTAATCAACCCGAATTTGAAATCGGAAGATGAATCATAAAAACTAAATACTTTTAAAAACAAAAACAGCCATCGAATTGATGGCTGTTTTTATATATAATCATATGGTTTTATTAAGACCCACACATTTCGCAATCTTCAGGAGCTGCAGCTTGTGCTTTGAGCAACATTGCCTGAAAATCTTCTACAGCAATTGCTTCGGTTTTTGGAGCTTCTTCTGTCTTTTTATCATTGTTCAAAGTGAACTTGATAGCATCTACAGCCGCTTTTGTTCTTAGGTAATACATTCCTGTTTTCAATCCCGATTGCCAAGCGTAGAAGTGCATAGAAGTCAGTTTTGCATAAGTGGCATCTTGCATAAACAAGTTCAACGATTGCGACTGGTCGATAAAATATCCTCTGTTGCGGGACATATCGATAATGTCTTTCATAGACATTTCCCAAACGGTTTTGTACAATTCTTTCAATTCCTGAGGAATCCCCGGAATGTTTTGAACCGAACCATTATGACGCATAATTTCCTGTTTCATTGTATCGTTCCACAAACCACGTTCTACCAAATCATGCAATAAATGTTTATTAACCACGATAAACTCTCCAGACAATACTCTTCTTGTATAGATGTTTGAAGTATATGGTTCGAATGCTTCGTTATTTCCAAGAATTTGAGATGTAGAAGCCGTAGGCATAGGAGCAACCAACAATGAGTTTCTTACACCATTTGCCATCACTTCTTTTCTAAGTGAAGCCCAATCCCATCTTCCAGACAATTCTTCGTCTTTAATTCCCCACATATTGTGTTGGAATTCTCCCTGAGAAATAGGCGAACCTGCAAATGTTGAATATGGTCCTTCTTCTTTGGCCATTTCCATAGAAGCGGTAACAGCGGCAAAATAAAGAGTTTCAAAGATTTCCTGATTCAGTTTTTTAGCTTCATCCGAAGTAAAAGGCAAACGCAACATGATAAAAGCATCGGCCAATCCTTGTACTCCAAGACCAATTGGCCTGTGACGCATATTTGAATTCTCGGCTTCTTTTACCGGATAATAGTTTCTGTCAATTACTTTGTTCAGGTTACGGGTTACACGTTTTGTAACATCATACAACAATTGGTGATTGAATGTTCCGTTTTCAACAAACATTGGCAAAGAAATAGAAGCCAAATTACAAACTGCAATTTCGTCTTTTGACGTAAATTCCATAATCTCGGTACATAAGTTCGACGAACGAATGGTTCCCAGATTCTTTTGGTTTGATTTTTTATTGGCAGCATCTTTATACAACATATAAGGAGTTCCTGTCTCGATTTGAGATTCAAGAATTTTCTCCCATAATTCACGTGCTTTGATGGTTTTTCTTCCTTTTCCGGCTACTTCATAAGCAGTGTACATTGCTTCAAATTCGTCTCCGTAAACGTCATACAATCCGGGACATTCGTTTGGACACATTAGTGTCCAATGAGCATCTTCCTGTACACGTTTCATGAACAAATCTGAAGTCCACATAGCAAAGAACAAATCTCTGGCACGCATTTCTTCTTTTCCTGTATTCTTTTTCAAATCAAGGAATTCAAAAATATCAGCATGCCATGGTTCAATATAAATTGCAAAACTTCCTTTACGTTTTCCACCACCTTGATCTACATAACGAGCTGTATCATTGAAAACTCTCAACATAGGAACAATTCCGTTTGAAGTTCCATTTGTTCCACGAATGTAAGAACCTGTAGCACGAACATTATGAATAGAAAGCCCGATTCCACCTGCCGATTGAGAGATTTTAGCCGTTTGTTTCAACGTGTCATAAATCCCGTCAATACTATCGTCCTGCATTGCCAAAAGGAAA
>CAZWAF010000010.1:0-57753 GCA_964631795.1 uncultured Flavobacterium sp.
CCAGCGCGGGCGTGTTCATACAAACGTTTTCCATCTTTTTTAATTGCCGAAAAAATAGGTGGTTTTTGATCTATTTCGCCCAAAAATTGTTTTGTAGTTTCATAAATCAGATGCTCATCAATATGAGAAACCGGAAAAGTCTGATCGATTTCTGTTTCCAAATCATAAGAAGGAGTGGTGGCTCCCACAAAGATAGTTCCTGTATATTCCTTGATTTGACCTTGAATTTCACTGATTCGTTTGGTAAATTTTCCGGTGCAAACGATTAAAAGACCGGAAGCCAAAGGATCTAATGTTCCGGCGTGACCAATTTTTATTTTCTTTAAACTTAACTGGCTTTTTAAAACCCATTTCATTTTATTCACCGCCTGAAAAGAGGTCCAGTGCAAAGGTTTGTCAATCAATAAAACCTGTCCGTTTTGAAAATCTTCGGCTGTCATTAAATAGTAGTTAGTTTTAGAACAAAGAAATGGATTATCAATATGGCAAGTCCGGCAATAATTCGGTAGTAACCAAATAATTTGAAACCGTTCTTTTGTAAATATCCTATGAAAT
Source organism: uncultured Flavobacterium sp. (assembly GCA_964631795.1). Classification (GTDB taxonomy): domain Bacteria; phylum Bacteroidota; class Bacteroidia; order Flavobacteriales; family Flavobacteriaceae; genus Flavobacterium. The sequence goes on from CAZWAF010000010.1 coordinate 556, forward strand.
ATTTGATGGCCAGCATGGCAACGATGAAACCAACTATGTTTCCGATAATTAATAAATTGATTTGTTCGTCAGACAAAACCAAACCTTGTTTGTAATAATCGTAACATTTTTTTACCGTTGCTCCCAACATGGTTGGAACAGCCAAAAAGAAAGAAAATTCGGCTGCGACAGTTCTTGATAGTTTTTGAGACATTCCGCCAATGATGCTTGCTCCACTTCGGGAAACTCCCGGAATCATTGCCAAACATTGAAACATTCCTATTTTGAGAGCTGTTGGGTAATTAATATCATCTGTGGTTTGTGATTCTTCTGAATCTGAGAACCAACTGTCTGCTTTCAACAAAATAAATCCGCCAATTAGCAACGAAATAGCAACTGTTACAGGATTTTCCATCAGAGAATCGATTTTTTCGCTGAAAAGCAATCCGAAAACTACCGCAGGAATAAAAGCGACCAATAGTTTGAAATAAAAATCGAACGACTGAAAAAATCGTTTGAAATATAAAACCAAAACCGAAAGAATAGTTCCGAATTGAATTACAATAGTAAAAAGTTTAGTAAAATCGTCTTGAGCAATTCCGTAAAAAGAAGAGGCAATAATCATGTGGCCGGTTGAAGATATAGGAAGATATTCTGTTATTCCTTCAATAATGGCCAAAATAAGCGCTTGAATATAAGTCATGAAGTGTGTTTTTAGGATTATTTGATTGTTGGATTATTCAATTTTTCAAACAATCCGGCAATCAAAATAATCAAAAGTTCTATTTCTTTGGGTTTTTGAAAATAGAATAAATAGTGATTCCAAAACCAATTAAAACGGTGGTTGGAGCCAGACGTATTCTTCTGAAATTGAAAATTTCTTCGTTGAAAACATTTGGATCATCGCTTCCGCCTCCAGACATTAAGATAAATCCAAAGGCAATAACAGCCAATCCAATCAAAAGGATTTTGTAGTTTGTTTTATCGAATAAAAATTCAGGTTTGTTTTCCATTTTTTTTAAATAAAGTTTTAATAAAGATCTTCGGTTCTTAAATTTAAAAAACGTTGAGTTGCAAAGAAAGTGCTTATTCCGGTAATCAAAACACCGGCAATAAGTACTGCTCCAAGAACCAAACCAATTAGTAAAGGTTGTTCCAGAAGTCCAAGTTTAGGGTAATTTTTATCTAAAGTAAAGAGCGAAATTACTAAAGTTATAATTGCGGCCAAAGAACCGATTAATCCTAGTCTGATACTTCTCCAAATAAAAGGCATTCTGATAAACGATTTGGTAGCACCTACCATTTGCATGGTTTTGATGGTAAAACGATGTGAATAAATTGACAATCTCAACGAACTGTTTATTAATAAAACAGCAATTATTGCAAGTACAGAACTGGTAATTAATATCCAATAGCTTACTTTTTCAATGTTGTCATTTACCAGATTCACCAAAATTTTGTCATATCCAATTTCAGAGATATATTCGTTTTTTTTCAGGCGATCTTCAATTTTTGCAATGCTGTCATTGTTGATGTAATCAGCTTTCAGGTGAATGTCAAAAGAATTTTGTAGCGGATTTTCTCCAAGGAAAGCTACAAAGTCTTCACCCAAATCTTTTGAATGCGTGCTTGCGGCTACATCTTTCGAAACATAGACACTTGTTTTTACAAATTTTGCTGTTTTCAATTCCTCTTCAAAAGCTTTGATAATGGTATCGGTTGCTTCATTTTTGAAGAAAACCGTCATTGGTATTTCTTCTTTGAAATCGTTTGAAAGTTTTTTTGAATTAATAACAAACAGTCCTAAGGTTCCTAATAAAAAAAGCAATAAGAAAATGCTTAATACTGCTGAAAAATAAGAGGAAATTAATTGGCGTTTTTGGAATTTATCGAAAGAAGAACTCATGTTTTGCTTAAATTATGGCGGTAAAAATAATAAAGAATTTCTTTATTCATGTGTTTATCGTCTTTAAAGTTTTGACATTAGTGCAATAAACGTATTTTTGCTCTTCAAAATTTTTAAAATAATAACTCTTTCAGTCCCGATGGTTCGGGATTAAACCCTGAAAGGGTTAAAAAAGACATAAATGACTTGAGCTTGTGAAAGCATGAGTCCGATAAAAGACAAAAGATAGAACGAATGAAATACTTCCACGAAAAAATAGAAGCCAAATGGCAACAATATTGGGCAGAAAATCAAACTTTCGCTGCTGAAAGCAATTCCGATAAACCAAAATATTTTGTTTTGGACATGTTTCCTTATCCTTCGGGTGCGGGCTTGCACGTAGGACACCCGCTGGGGTATATCGCATCAGATATTGTGGCCCGCTTCAAACGTCATAAAGGTTTCAATGTGTTGCATCCGCAGGGATATGATTCTTTCGGATTGCCGGCTGAACAGTATGCGATTCAAACAGGTCAACATCCTGAGAAAACAACCCGCGAGAACATTGTGCGCTACCGCGAGCAGTTGGACAAAATCGGTTTTTCATTCGATTGGAGCCGAGAAGTGCGTACTTCAAATCCGGAATATTACAAACACACGCAATGGATTTTTATCCAATTATTTGAATCTTGGTATAATAAAGACACCGACAAAGCGGAGGATATTTCGACTTTGATTTCAATATTCGAGAAAGAAGGAAATGTAAACGTCAATGCAGTTTGCGACGATAATATTGCATCTTTTTCAGCTTCTGAATGGAACGCTTTTTCTTCAGAAGAACAGCAAAAAATATTATTGCAGTATCGTTTGACTTATTTGGCAGAAACCGAAGTAAACTGGTGTCCGGCTTTGGGAACCGTTTTGGCAAATGACGAAATCATAAACGGAGTTTCCGAGCGTGGAGGCCATCCGGTAATCCGCAAAAAGATGACGCAATGGTCAATGCGAATTTCTGCTTATGCTGAAAGGCTTTTGCAAGGTTTGGATACCATCGACTGGAGCGAATCCATCAAAGAATCACAAAGAAACTGGATAGGAAAATCTGTCGGAGCGTCTGTGGAGTTCAGAATGGCGCATGGGGAAACCAGTATTTCGGTATTCACCACCCGTCCTGACACCATTTTTGGAGTGACGTTCATGACTTTGGCTCCCGAGCACGAATTGGTTTCTCAAATCACCACTCCGGATCAAAAAGCAGAGGTTGAAGCCTATATCGAAGCTACATCTAAACGTTCTGAAAGAGAAAGAATGGCAGACGTGAAAACCATTTCAGGTGTTTTCACGGGAGCTTACGCCGAGCATCCGTTCACCAAAGAAGCTATTCCGGTTTGGATTGGAGATTATGTCTTGGCGGGTTACGGAACAGGCGCCGTGATGGCGGTTCCTTGCGGGGACGAGAGAGATTACGCTTTTGCGAATTTCTTCAAAGGTCAAAACGGGATGGCTGAAATCAAAAATATTTTCAATCAGGATATTTCTGAATCGGCATATGGAGAAAAAAGTGGTTTCGAAATTGTAAACTCTGATTTCCTTGATGGATTGGGTTATAAAGAAGCTACTAAAAAAGTTATTGAAGAATTAGAGAAGATCGGGCAGGGAAAAGGCAAGACCAACTACCGTTTGCGCGATGCTGTTTTCTCCCGCCAGAGATATTGGGGTGAGCCGTTCCCGGTTTATTACGTGAACGGGCTTCCGCAGATGATTGATGCGAAACATTTGCCAATCGTGTTGCCGGAAGTGGAGAAATATTTGCCAACCGAAGACGGGCAACCGCCTTTGGGTAACGCGACAACTTGGGCTTGGGACACAGTGCAGAACACAGTTGTAAGTAACCAGTTGATAGATAACGTAACCGTATTTCCATTAGAGTTAAATACCATGCCTGGTTGGGCGGGAAGTTCTTGGTATTGGATGCGTTATATGGATGCACATAACGATGCAGAATTCGCAAGCCAGGACGCATTGAAATACTGGGAAAGCGTAGACCTATATATAGGAGGAAGCGAGCACGCAACAGGCCACTTGTTGTACTCTCGTTTCTGGAACAAATTCTTAAAAGACAGAGGTTACGCACCTACTGAAGAGCCGTTCAAAAAACTGATCAATCAGGGGATGATTTTGGGAATGAGTGCGTTTGTTTATAGGTTGAAACTAGAATTTAGACCAAATCCAAAGACCGGATGGTCGGCAATTGTCTACAATATTATGATTTCAAATGGATTGAGAAAAAAAATTGAAGATGGATGTAATATTGAGGAATTAAGTAAGAAATTATTTGACCATATTGAAGAATCTACCCGGGTAGAATTTGAAAGAAGAGAATATCTTAATTCTGTTAGTCCTGAAAGAAGAGTCACATTTGATGCAATCCATGTAGATGTTTCAATGATAAATGCTTCTGATGAATTGGATATTGAAGCTTTCAAAAAGCATCCTTTATGTCAGGATTATAAAGGCGCAATTTTTATTGGTGAAAAAGGTGAGATTGTTAATAATAGTAATGATAAATACATCGTTGGTCGCGAGGTTGAAAAAATGTCGAAGTCAAAATACAATGTTGTAAACCCGGATGACATCTGCAACGATTACGGCGCCGATACATTAAGATTGTATGAAATGTTCTTAGGACCATTGGAACAAGCCAAGCCTTGGAATACTGCGGGAATCACCGGAGTGTCTGGTTTCTTAAAGAAGCTATGGAGATTGTATTTTGATGATAATGGTTCAATCGTGACTAATGACGAACCAACGGCGGATATGTACAAGTCATTGCACAAAACAATCAAGAAAGTTACCGAGGATATCGAGAATTTCTCTTTCAATACTTCTGTTTCCCAGTTTATGATTTGTGTGAACGAATTGGCTCAGGCCAAATGTCATCACCGTGAGATATTGGAGCCATTGGCGATTTTGGTTTCGCCTTATGCGCCTCATATTGCCGAGGAATTATGGAGCCAGTTGGGACACGAAGGCTCTATTTCTACTGTTGCTTTCCCTGTTTGTGAAGAGAAATATTTGGTGGAAAGCGAGAAAGAATATCCGGTTTCCTTCAACGGAAAGATGCGTTTCACTATCAAATTGCCTTTGGATTTGACGGTTTCGCAGATTCAGGAAATAGTGATGGCTGATGAGAGAACTATAAAACAACTTGACGGAAAAACGCCGAATAAGGTGATTATCGTTCCCGGTAAGATTATCAATCTAGTTGGATAATACTTATATAGGTCACGGATTATACTGATTAAAACGGATACTAATTGAAATCAGCTAAATTAGTTTCATCTGTGTGTCATTTTTACATGATATGTCAGGAAAATCTATTTTGGTTTCATATTTGATAGGTTTAAGTAAATTTAGAATTTTAAAAAAAGAAAAAATATGTATTTGATTTTAATGATTTTAATAATGTTGTTCAGTTGGTTAGTGAGCAACAGGTTACAGAGTAAATTTGAAAAATATTCCAAAGTGCATTTGCAAAACGGAATGAGCGGTGCTGAAATTGCCGAGAAAATGTTGCACGATCACGGTATTTTTGACGTGAAAGTAATTTCTACTCCGGGTCGTTTGACGGATCACTACAATCCGGCAGATAAAACAGTTAATTTAAGTGAAGCGGTTTATAACCAAAGAAATGCAGCAGCAGCAGCGGTTGCGGCTCACGAATGTGGTCACGCAGTTCAACATGCCACGGCTTACAGCTGGTTGCAAATGCGTTCGAAATTGGTTCCTGTGGTAAGTGTGGCTTCCAATTATGTGCAATGGATTTTGATTGGTGGGATTTTTATGATGAAAACTTTCCCGCAATTGCTGTTGATTGGAATTGTGATTTTTGCTGCAACTACTTTGTTTTCGGTTATTACTTTGCCGGTAGAATATGATGCGAGTAATCGTGCGTTGGCTTGGTTGGAAAACAAAAGAATGCTGACACGTGAAGAACAGGCCGGAGCAAAAGATTCTTTGAAATGGGCTGCCAGAACTTATGTGGTGGCTGCAATTGGTTCGATCGCTACTTTATTGTATTATATTTCGATTTATAATAACAGAAGATAAATTCGATAATTTGATAAAACTAACCCGACAGTTCTTATGGATTGCCGGGTTTTTGTTTTAAAGAGAGATTTTGTTTTCGGTGAATGATATTCCGAATGATTCGAGTTCTTTCAAAATAGTAATGTAAACATTTTTGTCTATAGGCAATTGCACTCCCGGAGATTTAATGTTTCCGTTCAGGATTTGTAAAGCACCCATGGCAACCGGAAGACCAACGGTTTTTGCCATGGCAGTATAAGTCTGATCTTCGCCCAAACAAACCATAGTGCTGTCGATTTGTTTTTTAATTCCGTTGATTTCAAAAACAAATCGATGATACATTACAATCATGTCTTTATCGTTGGGAGATAAAGCCCAACTTTCTGAAAGAATTTTTTGGAGAATTTGTGCCGGAGTGGCATTTTTTAGTCCGATTATTTTATTAGAATTGAATAAATCTAAATCTATAAGTTTTTTCCAAATGTCATCGGATTGATTTAAATTAAAATTCAGAAGTAATTTGGTTTCAACCGAATTGACAGGGTGAAATGGCAGAAATGAATTGGTGAAATCACGGTAACTCATGTTTTCGGAATTATCCATAATATAAGAATCATCAGTCATTCCCAATTGAACGAGTACGTTCCAAGCTTTAGAAAAACCTGTTTTTCTTAAAGTTCCGCGATATAATGTTTTGGCTTCTTCCAATCCGTAAACATGTTGGTATTTGAGTGAATCCCGATTGGCATAAGCTTCAAATTTGCCATGAATTCCCAAATCTAAAATATCGGTTCTCAGAAATAATTGCTGATAAGGAATGTATTTGTATTCTCCCTGCTGAATAAATTTAGATACTCCGCCTTGTCCTGCCAAAACTACATTGCGTGGTGCCCAGGTAAATTTGTAGTTCCAGATGTTATTATCAGATTCAGGAGAAACCAATCCGCCGCAGAATGATTCGAAGGAAGTGATTTTTCCGCCTTGTTCTTTAATCTTGTCTATGATTTTCATGGCACTCATGTGGTCAATTCCGGGATCGAGCCCAATTTCGTTCATGAAAATAAGATTGTTTTTTTTGACATCTTCGTTCAATTCCATCATCGCATCACTGATATATGAAGCTGTAACTAAATGTTTTTTGAAAACGAGACAATCTTTTGCGACTTCAATATGAAGATGAGCAGGCAACATAGAAATTACCAAATCGGTTTTTTGAATTTCGGTTTTTCTCTGGAATTCGTTGTTTATGTCAAACGCAATTGGCGTGGCATTTGGGTGATTTTTGGTTTTTTGCTGAGCTAATTCCAAAGACAAATCGCCAATTGTCAGGTGTAGTTTTTCAGAATCTGATTTTTCAAGTAAATATTTTATAAGTGAAGAAGCCGAACGGCCGGCTCCAATGATTAGAATGTGTCTCATGATAATAGAATAAAATCAAATATACTGATTGTTCTGTTTTTGTTGAGGTTTGATGTTTTAAAATTTGTTGATGGACTGATGGTTTATAGCTTGGAAAGCTTATTTTTGTGAGGGATTTCAATAAAATAAATTAAAATGGAAAGAAAAATTGTTATTACCGCAGCTTTGTTTGGAGCTGTGGCCATAATCTTAGGAGCTTTTGGAGCTCATGCTTTGAAAAAAGTTTTAAGTGCAGATGAACTGGTTTCGTTCGAAACAGGAGTAAAATATCAGATGTATCACGCAATGTTTTTGTTGTTTGTTGCCACAACCGGTTTGATAGGCGAGAAAACAAAAGAAACTATCTTTTATTTAACATTGGCCGGAGTTATTTTCTTTTCGGGATCCATTTATTTGTTGGCAACACGATCTTTATCCGGAATTAATTTTAAATTCTTAGGGCCTGTAACTCCTATAGGAGGATTGTTACTAATTTCGGCCTGGATAACTTTGTTGTTAAATGTTATCAATAAAAAGGCATAATGTTGTTATAAATAAAACATATATGAAATTTAATTTTTACTTTTGCGCCGTAATGGCTGAAAATTACGATTAAAAACAACATAATAAATAACACAACACAATAGTAAGTTATGAATTTAACGAAAACAATTTCATTAGAAAAGTATGGTATCGTTGATGTGGTTGAAATTATTCACAACCCATCTTACGATTATTTGTATAATGAAGAATTAAACTCTTCTTTGGAAGGTTTTGAGAAAGGACAATTATCTGAGCTTGGAGCTGTAAATGTAATGACAGGTGTTTTTACAGGAAGATCTCCAAAAGATAAGTATATTGTTAATGACGATGTTACTAAAGATACTATTTGGTGGACATCTGATAAAGCGGTAAATGACAACAAAGCAATTTCTACAGATACCTGGAATGCTTTGAAAAAAACTACAGTTGACCAATTGTCTGGTAAAAAATTGTATGTGGTTGATGCTTTTTGTGGAGCTAATGAAAATACACGTTTGAAAGTTCGTTTCATCATGGAGGTTGCCTGGCAAGCTCACTTTGTAACAAATATGTTCATTCGTCCTACAGAAGCTGAATTGGAAAACTTTGGAGAGCCAGATTTCATCGTGATGAATGGTTCGAAAACAAGTTTCAAAGACTATGCTGCTCACGGATTGAACTCTGAAGTATATGTTGCTTTCAACTTGACTGAAAAAATCCAATTAATTGGAGGAACCTGGTATGGTGGTGAGATGAAAAAAGGATTGTTCTCTATGATGAACTATTACTTGCCATTACAAGGAATTGCTTCTATGCACTGTTCTGCAAACAAAGGAAAAGATGGCGATGTAGCTGTTTTCTTCGGGCTTTCAGGAACAGGAAAAACTACTTTATCTACAGATCCAAAACGTGAATTAATCGGTGACGATGAGCATGGATGGGATAATGAAGGTGTTTTCAACTTCGAAGGAGGTTGCTACGCAAAAACTATCGATTTGAGTAAAGAAAACGAACCGGATATTTATGGAGCTATTCGTCGTGATGCATTATTAGAAAATGTTACTCTTGATGCTAACGGAAAAATTGATTTTAAAGACGGTTCAGTTACACAAAATACCCGTGTTTCTTACCCAATCAACCATATTGAAAATATTGTTAAGCCGGTTTCTAAAGCGGGTCACGCTTCAAAAGTAATCTTCTTGACTGCTGATGCTTTTGGTGTTATGCCTCCGGTTTCTAAATTGACTCCTGAGCAAACTAAATATTACTTCTTATCTGGATTTACAGCTAAATTGGCCGGTACAGAGCGTGGAGTAACTCAGCCAGAGCCTACTTTCTCAGCTTGTTTCGGTAAAGCATTCTTGTGCTTGCACCCAACAAAATACGGAGAAGAATTGGTTAAGAAAATGGAAGAGCATAATGCTACTGCTTACATGGTAAACACAGGTTGGAATGGTACCGGAAAACGTATTTCTATCAAAGATACTCGTGCTATTATCGACAGAATCTTAGATGGTTCTTTGGAGAAAGCCGATACCCAAATCGTACCAATTTTCAATTTAGAAGTTCCAACAGCTTTAGAAGGTGTAAATACTGAAATCCTGGATCCAAGAAATACTTATGCTGATGCTTCTGAATGGACTGCAAAAGCAGAAGATTTAGCAGGAAGATTTGTTAAAAACTTCGTTCAGTATACAGATAATGAAGAAGGTAAAAACTTGGTAAAAGTTGGTCCTCAGTTGTAATTTATGTTTTTCTGAATATATTATTAAAGAGTCTTTCGAAAGAAAGGCTCTTTTTTTTTGTTTAATAGGGAACAGGCAGTCAGTTGTGAGGATTGATGGCAATCTTTTACGATTAATCTTTTCTAGTATTTATACTTCATAAACAGGCTAAGTTAATCCTCTTCATTCCCTCCTGATAGTCTCCTCAAGAGGGAGGATGTGTTTTTTTGAAAAAAGAACTTAATCTAATATTTTCCTTGCCGGGATTGTGATTGAAATGCGAAATCAACCGAATCGTGAGGTTTTTTGATTAAAAATATGGATTTCGCTAATTTTTCAAATAAGTATTAATGGATTGGTGAAACGTTAAAATTGTTCAAATGTGGGTTGAAATTGAAAACCCATTATTATAGAGTGATTTGATATTGTTGTCTGAATTAAAGGTTGTTAGGTAGGGCTATTTTAATAATCATAAATTTTTATTGTTATCGAAAGGTCATTATTTGACTATTTTCTTTTTTTTTTGAAAATAAAATATTATATATGCGATAAATTTTAATTATAATTGAATATAATTAGGTATAATTGGGGTTTGATTTAAAAGTTTAATAATATTAACTGCATATTTAACATTTCATGAAGAAAATTACTTATTTATTGATTTTTTTATTTTCTCTGGTGGGCTATTCTCAGTTTTCTGAAGGGTTTGAGGGGTCGACAAATTTGCCTATAGGATGGTCAAAGTATCAGGAAGGATTTGGTATGACCAAAACATGGAGTATTAGTAGTCTTGTTACTGATCCGCCTAGCATTTGTGAGGGAAACAACGCTGTCTTTGTGGATATAGAGAATTTAGGGGATAATAATACTAGTTATGATTATTTAGTAACTCCACAATTTAAAGTGCCAAATAACGGTCAGCTCAGATTTTATTCCAGACAAGGTTTAGCTGGCGACCAGGGAACTATTTATCAGGTAAAGATTTCGACTGTGACTGACGGTGGTGTACTTGGTTCTTATGAAACTATTGAGGAATGGAAAGAATTTGAAATGAATACGACTTTTAATATTTGTCAGGAACAAATTGTTGATATTTCAGATTATAAGGATCAGGTTGTATACATTGCTTTTGTCAAGATTTTTACACAGCCTCCAACCCCGTCGGGCTCAGCTCCTAATCGTGGAGACAGATGGTTTTTGGATAAAGTAAGTGTCGTTTCCAAATGTTTGGATCCTTCGGCAGCGGTTGCGAATAGTGTTACTGCTACAACTGCCAATTTGGACTGGGTTGACAACAATGCTTCAAAATGGGAAATTGAATTGGTACCGTCAGGAAGTGTTCCAAAAGGGAATGTTTCTGCTACAACTATGACAAAGCCTTACACGGCAATGGCTTTGCAACCTGATTTAGCGTATGATTACTATATAAGATCAGTTTGTGATACAGATAATAAAAGCATTTGGATTGGCCCCTTTAGTTTTAAGACTCTTCCGTTAGGGGTAGGGTGTGAAGGTCCAATCGCTGTATCTTCACTACCTTATCAAATCTCTGGGAATACCGGTAATTATGCTGATTTATTTGACGGGCCTCAAAATACAGCTGTGTCTTGCGGAGCCACTCCTTCAGGAACAAATTATTTAGATGGAAATGATGTGTTTTATAGTTATAAAGCCACAAAGAATGGTGTTATAAGTGTAAAAATGATACCTACAACAAAAAACTCATCTGTTTTTATTTACGAAGGATGTCCTATTTCGGGTCCGTGTTTGGCTGGTATGGCTGATGTTACTGCAAATCAACGATATATTAGTAATATACCGGTGACAGCTGGATCGACTTATTATATTGTAATTTCTTCAAGCTCTCAAACACAAACCGTCGGATATACACTAATTCTTCAGGAAGAAAAATGTTTGCCTCCAGATACTTTGTCAGCAAATAATTTCACGACCACTAGCGCTCAATTATCCTGGGGCAATCCTTCTAATTCATCTTCGTGGGAAGTTGCTGTACAGACATTGGGGAAACCAATACCATCAGGTGCCGGGGAAAAGACAGATACCAATTCTTTTGTAGCGAAAAATTTAATAGCAGCGACTCAATATCAATATTATGTAAGATCGGTATGTTCTAATGGACAATTTAGCTCTTGGGCAGGGCCTTATCTTTTTAACACATTAATTTGTGATGAAACAGATAAGTGTAATTATGTGTTTAAAATGGAGGATGCCGGTGGTAACGGTTGGGAAGGAAACTCTATGGATGTAAGGCAAAATGGTATTGTGGTTGCAACAATCGGTAAGGATTTTAGCAATGGGGTGGGGCCTCAAAGTGTACAAGTAACCTTATGTAATAACGTGCCGTTTGATCTTTATTGGAGCAATTCGGGAGGTCATCCGGAGCAATGTTCGGTCTCAGTAATAAACTCATTTGGACAAACATTGTATACTAAACCCGCTAATACTGGAAATGTAGGGGATGTCATATATAATGAAATCGTAAAATGCGACAGTCCTGCTTGTACCATAGTGCCAGCTTCTATGAGTGTGACGGATATTGGAAATACTACTGCAAAATTAAATTGGGATCCACAAGGTACTACCGTTTGGGATATATACGTGGTTAATTCAGATTCACCGGCACCAAATGCTTTAACAGTTCCTAGCTACAGTAACGTTACATCGAACCCTTTTAATATTACGGGATTACTCGCTGATAACTCTTATACTTTTTATGTGCGTTCAGTATGTTCACCTTCTCCGTCGGATTGGTCTGCTGGAAGCATATTTACAACAGTACCGACTTGCTACAAACCTGTAGGGTTATCGGTTCCTCTAAGTGGAATAACCATGAATTCTGCAAAAATATCGTGGTCCAATGAAAGTACTACTGATAATAAATGGGAAATATTGTTGGTAAAAGCAGTCGGACCAACTTATGGATTGCCACCAAAACCATTGGTTACTCCTGTTTTAAATAGCGGTGATATTTTAATTACAGTTACCTCTCCTCCTAGTTCTTCACCATATACTGTGACAGGTTTGGAGCCGTCAACTATTTACTATTATTATATGAGGACTATTTGTTCTGATACTGACAAGAGTGCTTGGGCGATGGGGCCTGTTTCTAAACCATCATTTAGTACAAAAACTTGTATTTCATCTGATAAATGTGATTACACAATTAATTTAACTTCAGTGAAGAACGGATGGAACGGTGGTACCATGCAAATACGACAAAACGGAGTTGTGGTATCAGCTATAGGTGGTTCCATTAGTAGTCAAACAGCTCCCCCTCTAACTGTGTCATTATGCAATGGACTTCCTTTTGATATTTATTGGGATACTGCCGGGACAAAGCCTAATGAAATTGGTTTGGCAATTTATAATCCTTTTGGTGATCCGATTTATACTAAATTACCTGGTGAAGGAGAGCCATTGACTGTTTTGTTTTCGTCAACCGGAAATTGTATACCTCCAAGTTGTGCTAAGCCGACTTTTCCTAAATTAGAAAGTATTGCTTCAACTTCGGCTACTTTATCGTGGACCCAAAGCGGAGCTGCCGAAAAATGGGAGGTATATGTAGTTCCTGCCGGTGGCAAAGCGCCTATAAACGGTATTCCGGTAAATACTCAGCCGCAACCACCATTTTATTCGGCAGACACTAATCTGGTTACCATTACAGGATTAGATCCGAGCTCTACTTATGATTTTTATGTGAGAGCGATCTGTTCCGGTTCTGATGCTACAGCCTGGACATTAAATGATCCTAAAACTTTTGCTACCACACCTGTTAACGATGAATGTAATAATTCAGTTGTGGTTTCTGTAAATAATGGAATGAGTTATGTGGTGAAAGCTTCAGGAAACACTAAAGGAGCGACCGATACTGCTCATTTATCGGCGTGTCAGGGATATGCGGATGATGATATTTGGTATAGTTTTACAGCAACTTCGACAACTCATATTATTTTATTAAAAAATATAGTTGGAAATACTACCGATGTGAATCACATCTTGTATTCAGGTACTGATTGTGCTGCGTTGACCCAATTGTATTGCAGTGCTACAAACATAAGCCTGGCAACCAATTTGACTGAGGGTAAGGAGTATAAAATAAGGGTTTATACAGGTGATAAAAATGATACGGGTAATTCTGCTAAATTTGATATCTACGTTCTTACTCCTGCTCCGGTAGTAAATAATGAATGTGTTAATGCGATTGATTTACCGGTGAATGCTGACTTGCCATGTATTCAATCAGCTCGAGGGACACTAACGGCGGCGACAGCTTCTTTCGCGTCAAACACCTGCATAGGAAACGCAAATGATGATGTTTGGTACAAGTTTGTTGCTACTTCAAATAAACATTATGTTACCATTAGTAACATAGTTGGAACATCTACTAATATCAATCACGCTGTATACATAGGAAGTTGCGATGGATTACAACTGTTATATTGTAGTGCAGCTTCTTCACTTGCGAGCAATTCAGGTAATTTTGTGATAGGTCAAACTTACTATGTAAGAGTTTGGTCTAACTCAACGGATCCTCAAATTATTGACTTTAATATCTGTTTGGGAACAGTGCCACCTCCAATTGTAGTGGACGATACAAAATCTATGAGAGAATTGGTGGAGGATGTATTACTGGGGACAAAATGTGCTAATGTTACGAATATTACTTATTCCACGGGAACTGATCCTGATAATGTCACGGCTGGTTTTCCTATTGTAAACGGTATTGGATATTTCGAGAAATCGGCTTCAAGTTTTGCATTCAAGGATGGTATTATATTATCTACAGGGGCAGCGACGAGTGTACCGGGGCCTAATGTAAGTGTCTTAAGTGAAGGAGGTCCGTTTAAATGGAAGGGGGATAGTCAGTTAGAGGCAATTATTTATGCAGCTACCGGTGTAAAAGGGATAACTTACAATGCGTCAAAAATAGAGTTCGATTTTGTGCCTTTTACAGATAAAATCAGTTTCAACTTTATGTATGCCTCAGAGGAATATGGAGAATATCAATGCCAAGAGAGATCGACAGATGCATTTGCTTTTTTGTTAACAAATAAGAATTCGAACGTAACTAAAAATCTGGCGGTTGTTCCTAATACGAGTATTCCTATTACAACAACAAAAATTAGGGATAGAAAATATAGTCCGAACTGTACTTCAGAAAACGCCATTTACTTTGACAGTTATTATGGGACAAATGGTAAATCTCCTATTTCGGCGCCTATCAATTTTAATGGAATCACAAAACCAATGGTTGCTCAAGCGACGGTTGTTCCAGGAGAAACTTACCATATAAAGCTAGTGATTGCTGACCGACAAGATTTTAAATTTGATTCTGCCATATTCCTTGAAGGAGGAAGTATGGATGTTGGTAAATTAGATTTGGGGTCAGATTTGCTTGTGGCAACAAATAATGCGCTTTGTAAAGATCAGACTTATATGATAAAATCACTTTTGTCAGCCGATTTGTTTGATATTAAATGGCTGAAAGATGGGAAAGAAATTGCCGGCGAAACAAGTCCGAATCTGACTATTTCTGATGCTGCAACTTATACCATTCAGGCGCATTTGAAAAATACAAATTGTGATTCTGAAGATAGCCTGGTTGTTGAATATTATCCATTCATTGCTACAGGTACTCCGGTAGATATTTTTGAATGTGGCGATTCTGGGAAAGCAGTTTTTGATCTGACTAAAAATTCGCCAATTATTTTGGCGCCCCTTAACCCAGACAGTACTGTTTCATATTTTACGTCCTTGACAGATGCTAATAATAGTCTTAATGCTATACCAAATCCTGCCGCTTTTACAAACGATACTAATCAGCAACTGATTTACGCTAGAATCAATAATAGTACAACAGGCTGCAGCCAGATCGTTAGTTTCACGGTAAATGTAAAACCGTCTGCACTGAAATATTCCTTAAGCGGTAAAAAATTAATTTGTCCAACTGAACCGACTACAATTAATGTTACTCCGGTTGAGAACAGTTACGACCCGCAAAGCGTTACTTACACCTGGACTTATAATGGTACTGTGATGGACGCAAAAGGAAGCTCTATAATATTAAATGGATCGAAGGCATATGGAACTTATACAGTTAGCTTTAAGAATGGTTCTGACGGATGCGCCGATACTCAGACATTTGATATTGCAGCAAATCAAGTTGATAAGAATTTTAAATTTGAAAATGCTCCTTATGTAATGTGTTTGGGAGGAACAACAACGATTTCGATTTCATCAGTTGATTTTGATGTAAATGACCCTGACATCAAATTCCTTTGGACAGCTCCCGACGGTACTCAGACAACGGGAAAAACATTAACTGCTTTTCAAATTGGAACTTACACTTTGGAAGTTGATTATTATGGTTGCAAAACGTCTAAAACAACTGAAGTGATTGAGGATACTAGTCCGATCATGATTGCATTCACTCAAGGATGTTTAGGTAATAGCTATCAGTTATCAGCTCATATTGATGATAATACACAAGATGCAAAATCTGCAGTTTATAAATGGAGTACAAATGATGGTGTATTTACGGTTTCCGATAATGCAAATACTATTATTTTGAAGAAAGCCGGGACTTATACTGTCAATATAACAACTGCTGAGGGATGTTCGTCTGAAGAATTAAAGACGGTATCAGATTTTTCTTGTACGATTCCAAAAGGAATTTCCCCAGATGGAGATGGCATGAATGATAAATTAGACTTGACTGCTTTGAATGTAAACAGGTTAGAAATTTTCAATCGTTATGGTACTGTCGTGTATGAAAAGGATAATTATAAAAATGAGTGGGAAGGACAATCCAATAATGGAGATCAACTTCCTGATGGTACTTATTTCTACCTAGTTCATTATGAGCAGAACAAGAAAGCCGAGGGTTGGATTTATATTAATAGAAAACAGAAATAATTCTTGAAAGGGATATCTAACAAAGATGTCCCTTTTTTTATCGCAAATCTAAACGCCAAAATGCGCATTAAAACTAAATTATGCGTTAGAAATTGTTTCTCGTTTTTGCCATAGATTGACTGCGTCGAACTTCGTTTCGCTGATTTTTCACGAGTATTCTTTCTTTAAAATCCCACAGATTGCAAACAAAAATCTTTTGATGTTTATTTGAGACTAAAATTAAACGATTAAATATTTTGTGTCTTTGAAGAATTAATCATTCTAAAATGTTTCGAAATCTGCCGCCCGAGTAATAGCGAATAGGCGAAGCAATCTGCGGTTATTTTTTAAGCGATGCGTAATCTGGGGTAAAGGGATTAAACACGACTAAGTTTTGCTTTCTATTTTCTTTACATGAATTATGGCAAAGCGAACGCAATCTTTTAACTATAGGTAAATGGAGTTTGTTTAGTGTTTGTCCAAATATGTTTTGATTTCCTTATTGTTATTTCAACAAATGATTTGGTATTGTTTGTTTTTTTAGTAAAAATTTTTTGTAATTGTTATTAAAAATGATATTTTTATCAAAAAATTAATTTAAAATTAACTGATGTATGAGGAAAATTATTTTACTATTAATGTTCATGTCTGCGTTATGGAGCTATTCGCAAGTACGGAACTATTCATTTTCATCGACTACAGCTTCCAGTTATCCTGAAATTACTGGTGGTACTGTACTTGGAACTGGAACCAATACCAATCTTTATTTTTATGAAGCTGGAAAAACTGGTAGCACCGCCGTTACTACCGGAGCAGGATATAAGATTGATAGCGTTAATGACGACTTCATCTTTACTTATAACGGTGAAGACTATGACCGTTTTGCAGTGCATACAAATGGATGGATTGCGTTGGGAAAATCGGCTAATACACCCGCTGTAAATATGGGAGTTGATAGCAATCTTTATCCACTTTCCTCAAATAAGGCTATCTCGCCGGATTATCTGGCGACTAGAATTGCGCCATTTGCTCTAGCTTTAAAAGGGAAAGGTAGTACTTCTACTTCTTCATTAACATATAAGGTAGAAGGTTCAAAACCAAATAGGGTTTTAGTAATTCAATGGAAGGACTATATCAGGACTATTGCTACCGCGGCGACTGAAAACTTAAATTTTCAGGTGAGGCTCTATGAAACAACTAACAATATTGAATTTGTCTATGGCGCTTGTACTTCTACCAATGCCACAGAAAAAACTTGTCAGGTCGGTTTAAGGGGTGATGCTGTTAATGGAATAAATTTCAATAACAGAACTTCGGAAACTTCCGATTGGTCAAATACTTCTGCGGGATTATCTTCTAACGCTACAATAGTGGCCAGCAGTCTTTATATGCCTGCTAATGGACTTACGTATACATGGACTCCTGGTAATTCATTTGGAGATGCTAAAGACTTAGTGATAAATACTCTTACTGACACAAGCGTGACCTTTAGTTGGGGGAATTATTTACAAAGTCCCGATGGATATGAATATATTGTAAGCACTTTCTCGACTTTGCCATCAGAAAATACCAGTGGAAAATCTCTTGCTGCTCAAACTGTTACAGAGGGAAGTTTAACAGCCAGTACGCAATACTATATTTATATGCGTTCCTATAAGGGTTCAACCTTTAATCCTTGGGTACTTTACGACAGTTTTAAAACTTTTTGTCCTGCACAAAGTACATTAAACGAAAGTTTTGATA
The DNA here is from genome assembly GCA_964631795.1 of uncultured Flavobacterium sp. Classification (GTDB taxonomy): domain Bacteria; phylum Bacteroidota; class Bacteroidia; order Flavobacteriales; family Flavobacteriaceae; genus Flavobacterium. The sequence continues at coordinate 18,811 of CAZWAF010000010.1, forward strand.
ACCAAACTTATGATGCCGCCAATTTGGTGACACCTAATTGTTGGTCTGGTAGAGGAACAACAGCGACAGCAAGCTGTGTTTTAACAGATGGAATTCCTCAGGTCGGTAACGGATCGGCTTCAAATGCTTTATTGCTTTCGACAGTTGCAACTGCAAGTCCAGCTCCTTTACCTGTTGTTTATGCCCATTTGCCTATAGTAAATAATCTAAAGAGCGGAAATTACAGACTGCGATTTAAGGCATATGCTGCTGCAAATGCTAAGCCTGTGGATATTGGGTATTTTACGAATTACGGTGACGCAACTTCCTTTGTTGCCTTAACCACAACTTCTATAGTTATTACCAGTACAACTGCTAATAACATGCAGAATTGCACTTTTGTAATCACACCTGAAATGGCGGTGAGCATCCCTGACAATGTTAATCATTTAGTTTTAAAAACAGTTGGTTGGAATGGTTCAACTAAAACGTCTATTTGGATTGATGATGTGATTTGGGAAGCTGTACCTGCCACGAACTGTCCGGATTTAACTGCTATCACATTTAAAAATCCATCTGCTAATTCTATCAATATATCTTGGGCTTTTGCTCAGGCAGCCTGGCAGTATGCATATGCTCCGGTTAGTGTGAATTCTCCGGCAGGATTAACTACATATGATGTAACAACTCCTTCACCAGCTCAGATAACCGGATTAACTTCTAATACAAATTATAAGTTATGGATACGTTCAGTTTGTGACGGAACTTCTGTGGGTTCCTGGAACGGTCCGTTTTTATTTAGTACAAGCTGTGACCCGGTGGCTCAGAAATATGAGGCTTTTGATGTTTCAACAACTTTGCCGGACTGCTGGAAAAAAGTTGATAAGACAACCGGAACTATGGCCGTGACTGCTTTAGTTGGAACAGGTAGCTCAAATGCTTTGGAACTGAAAAATACTACTACTGCAAATAAAGTAGTGGTAAAGCTTCCTGATTTTATCGATACTATGTCCGGCAATTACAGAATGAGATTTAAAGTAAGATCACCTAAAATTGGCGGTACGATTGAATTGGGTTATTTGACTGATGCATTGGATGCTTCTACTTTTACTTCGGTAAAATCAATTTCGGTTACTACAGCCAATACAGTTTATGAGGTTAATGAAAAGATAATGTCAAACGATCAGGCTAATCCTTTAGCTTTCAGATTTGCTAACAGTGCAAATGCAACTTCATTATATATTGATGATTTTGCATGGGAGCTTTTTCCATCTTGTACTGATCTTTTGAATATTAGTATGTATGAAGCTTTCGGTAATTCTGTGAAATTGAATTGGACGACTAACGGTAATGAAACTTTGTGGCAATACGTTGTAGGAGATACGACAGTTTACGATCCAAATAGTATTGCAGTTATAAGTGATTTTAGTTCACCTATAAAAAACGGTACAAGTCTTACGGGTACGGTTGCGGGATTAAGCCCTAATACCGCATATAAAGTTTGGGTACGTTCTAATTGTGGTCCTACTTCAAAAGGAAGTTGGATGGGTCCGTTATATGTAAGTACCATGTGTTCTGCAGTGGATGAATATACGCAGGATTTTAATACCGATACAAATTTGCCTGTTTGCTGGAAAATACTAGCAGGAACAGCCACTGTTATCAATGTTTCCGAAGGAAATAATCTTTTACAAATGAATGGTAACACTTCAACTAAGGCGATTGTGGCGCTTCCTCCTTTCGGTAATGCTAAGGATGGGACTTATATCTTGAGATTCAAAGTTGCCGGAACTGTTGCTGCTTCTAAGCTTGAAGTGGGTTATTTGACTCAAAATAACTATTCCAGTACTTTCACCAAGGTGACAGACATTTCGATAAGTTCAACATCTAAGACCGCCCTTATAAATGTAGCGGCCATATTAGGGACGAATCCTACTTCGCAAATTCTGGCATTTAGAAATCCAGGAGTATCTACGAATTCAATTTATATAGACGATATCAGTTGGGAAGTATTGCCTGATTGTACAGATATTTCACTGCTAAAGGCAACAAATGTAACAGACACTTCGATTAGTGCGAGTTGGACAATGGGAGGTTCTGAAATAGGTTGGGATTACGCATTTGGCGATGATTCAACAATATTATCTCCTCCTGTAGCGGTTAGTTCTGCAGTGATAGTTGATGGTTCTGTTTCTGCGACTATTTCAGGTCTTACTGCTTCAACATCTTATAAATTGTGGATTCGTCCAAGATGTACCGATGGTATTACAGGCAGTTGGAGCGGGCCTATTGAATTTATAACAAATTGTACTTCTGTTTCTGCATTTACTGAGAGCTTTGATACAAACACATCTTTACCAAATTGCTGGAGACCAATTTCAGGAACTGTTACGGTAGGTGCTGTATCAGGCCCTAGTACCCCTAATGTTTTAAGGATAAATGCTCCATCCTCTATTGTTGCCCTGCCTCCTGTTAGTAATTCAGCTACGGGTACGTACAGATTAAGATTCAGAGCGAGAGCTACAGTAGACATTGTTACTTATGCGACAGATGGTACTACTATTGCAAAAGTAGATAGTGTTGCTATTCATGTGGGTTATATGAAAAATCCTTTAGATCCAGCAAGTTTTCAATTGCTTCAATCAAAGAAGATTGGTAAAGATCAAGACTTCGATTCTGTAGAAATGAAACTTGGGACTAATATTACCACAGAAGTTCTTGCATTTAGATATGTTGGTACTGCAGGATCTATCTATGTAGATGATGTAATTTGGGAAGCAATCCCACCTTGTGCTGATATTACAGGTTTGAGTCCTAAAAAGATATCAGGAAATTCAATGGTATTAAATTGGAAGCAAGGAAGTTCAGAAACAGCCTGGCAATATGTGGTTTCTGCTACAGAAACCAATCCTAATAATATTTCGCCAGCCATTGATTTTGTAAATCCTGCTTTGGTGAGCACAACAGCTTCAGGATCGGTAACTGGTTTGAATCCTTCTACAAACTATAGGGTTTGGGTTCGTTCAAAATGTGATGATGGCGTGGGAGCTTGGTCTGACGCTATGAGTTTTACTACACTCTGTAGTCAAGTTGCTACCTTTGATCAGGATTTTGAAGGCAGTACTACTTTACCATCCTGCTGGAGACAAGCGGATAGTGGAAACAGCGTAATCATTTCCTCTGGAACACCGAAGTCTTTACTCATGGGCAGTGGAACTATAGTGGCAATGCCACCGGTTTCTAATGCTGATGCCGGAACGAACCGATTGAGATTTATAGTTAAAACAACAGTTGCTAATTCTCCTATACAAGTTGGATATATGTCAGATTTGTCCACATTTGTTCCGGTATGGACAGGAACGGTAGGATCAACTGTGGATTTTGAAACTAAAAGAGCAGACTTAGGTACTGGTTTTATTGCTGAAGAATTAGCGATTAAAAATACGGGAACAGGAGGGTTGTTTATAGATGAGGTACATTGGGAATTGAAACCAATTTGCCCGGATCAAACTGATCTATTCGTGAATGGAATTGCATCAAATTCACTTACTGTAGCTTGGACAAAAAACGGTACAGAAACAGCTTGGCAATATGTAACTGCTGTGTCAAGTGTAATGGCTCCGGATGGTCTTAGTCCGGTAGATTTTGTAAATCCAGTTGTTTCAGGAACGAATGTTACAGGAATAGCAACTGGGCTTTCTCCTCAAACAGAATATAAAATCTGGATTCGTTCAAACTGTGGGAATAATGTATTTGGTGACTGGTCATTGCCATTGACTTTTAAAACATTGTGTGCTCCTGCTGATACGATTATGGAGAATTTTGATACCAGTTCATTAATACCTTTCTGTTGGAGACCTGTTAGTAATACGGGCTTCTTGACAATTGTAAATGATCAGGGAGCCAGTGCTCCAAATGTTTTGAAAATGTCTGCTAATGCTCAAGCCGGTGCAACAATAATGGCAATGCCGGCTATAAATAATGCGGCTGCAGGAACTAACAGACTAAGATTTAAAGTTAAAGGGAGTATGGCCGGCGCAAGTTTTGACATAGGATATATGTCTAATTCTAAGACTTTTGTTTTGCTAAAAACTCTTACCGTAAGTTCAACTTCTGTTTATGAGACTAAAGTAGTTGACCTGGGGACTAATTTTACAGCTCAGGAATTGGCATTCAGAAATCCAGGACTTGCTAGTACCCCGTTGGATCTATATATTGACGATGTGAATTGGGAGGTAAAACCGGTTTGTCCTGATCCTTCTTCTCTGGGAGTTAAATTGGTTAAGTCTGACTCGGCAGATTTGAAATGGACTATTTCGGGCTCTGAAACAGCATGGCAATATGTAATGTCTATAACAGAAACCACACCTGATAATCTGGATCCTCAAGATTTGGATTTGAATGCAGTGAATGTAGACTTAAACAATAAGATCGCAAATCTTCATCTGAGTAATTTGACATCTTCATCTACGTATAAATTTTGGGTACGTACGGTATGTGATGAAAATACGCAAGGTTTTTGGATCGGGCCTTTGAGTTTTACCACTACTTGTGCTCCTGTAGATTTCGTTCAGGAAAACTTTGATCATGATTATCTGGTTGGTACTTTTAACGGATGGGGTTGTTGGCACAGAGTAGGACCTGGGAATGCATTTATAACGGCTCCTTCTGATACTTCGATTGTGGTGCCTAGTGGAGCTGAGACTCTATATTTGAATAGTCAGACTGCTTCATCGTTAGGAATTATGGCCCTGCCTCCGGTAAAAAATATGGGTGCGGGAACTCACTTATTAGATTTTAAATTTGCAGGAAACGCAGCAAATAGTAGCTTTCAATTGGGTTATCTTACCAACCCTTCCGATCCGGCTTCCTTTGTATTACTTAAAACTTTTACAAATAGTACGGCTAAGGTCTTTACTCATGTAATTTATCTGATAGATACCGCACCTGGTTCAGAGGTATTGGCATTTAGAAAACTCTTGAACGGTCCAGATATTTATATTGATGATGTTTCTGTAAAAGTTTTAAAAGCTGTGCCTACTTGTGCTACTAATGTTATTGCAACTCCAAATGCCGATTGTGGAAACGGAGGTACACAGATAACATGGGATTCGGTAAATATTGCTGACGGTTACAAAATAACCGTTGGAACTACTTCGGGTGGTACAGATGTACTCAATAAGGTGGATTTGGGTTCTGTTACTACATATACTGTTAATGCAGGAATACCGGGTACAACTTATTTCTATACTGTTATTCCTTATACTAACGGAGGAGATGCAATAGAGTGCCCAGAACAACAATTTGTTACAAATTCTAAAGGTTGCTATTGCGTTTCAGTCCCGACATCTATGGATGGTCAGGGAATTACAAATGTTACGTTAGGGACTGCTAATTTTAGTAATCAAAATGTTACTTATTCAGATCATACTTCTACACCGGTAAATTTTGCAAAAGGAGAGAATACTAATTTGAAACTTTCTTTCAACACTAATGGTCAAGTTTACAATGTTAATGTATGGGTTGATGTTAATAATAATTACGAGTTTGAAGAATCTGAAAGGGTGTTTAAAGATGGCAAAACGGCAAATACATCTCCGAACACCTTAGACTGCACATTTGTAATGCCAGCGTCTATAACAACGGGTGTACACCGTATGAGAATCGTAACGATATTGGATAATACTATTATCGATCCATGCTATAATGGTGTGTGGGGTATAACGGTAGATATGGCATTAAATATTGTTGCTAAACCAGCTAATGACGAGGCATCAGGCGCTATAGCCCTGATCAGAGGAACCAAGTTTGAAGATCATAACATAACTTCAACCAATGTTGACGCAACAGGATCTATAAACGCTCCTACTTGCGGCAATTTTAACGGAGGTGATGTTTGGTACAGCGCAACGGTTCCAAGTACAGGTAGATTAAATTTCGAACTTCAGACAGTTCCAGATGGTATTACAGATATTGCTGCTGCTGTATATAGCGGTGAACTGGATAATCTTCAATTGTTAGCGTGTAATAGTATTGATGGACTTAAACAACTAGCTATTTCGTTTGTAGAGAGAACTTCAGGTGAAAAGCTGTATTTAAGAGTTTGGGAAAATGGAGGAGACCAATATGGATCATTCAAGGTTTCTGCTTATGATGGTCCGGTTACAGAGCCAGTTTTAGGCACTGATATTTTTGAAACAAACCATTTGGTTTATTATCCTAATCCGGTTATAAATGTTTTAAATATCACCATGGATCAGGAAATTACTGAAATCAAGGTTGTTAATCTGCTTGGTCAGCAAGTAATGTCTGTAGCTGCACATTCATCTCATGCTGTAGTAGATATGACAACGTTATCTGAGGGAGCGTACCTGATTAAGGTTGTTTCAGGCAATCAATCTAAAGTGGTAAAAGTGTTGAAAAAATAATCAAAGTAATTTAATTTCAAAAAGGACTGCGATTATAAGAGGGTACTGAAAAAGTCCCTAAAATTGGAAAATCAACAAAAACCCCAAAGGAGCGAAAATACTGTATTTTCGCTCCTTTTAGTTACTATAGCCGCCTTCTAATCGAAATGGTAATCAAATAAAATTAAAGCCTTATTTGGTCACTTTTTTAATGGTTTTTGAAAATCGGTAGTTTTTCAGTGCCCTCCATGTATAAGCAGTTCTTTTTTTGGTATTAGGTAAAACCGAACCCAATAAGGATTGAGACGAAATCTCTGTCAATTTTGGTAAGCTTTCGGGAACAGTTCAGAAATAATTGGACCGATGTACGGGTTTTGGGTTAAATGTATTGGTGGTAATTTTAGGAGATGTTTGTCGGTTAAGTTTTGTTTTTTAAGGATCCGATTTTATTAAGTTAAATATGTGGAATGGGTGATTTTTTGATCGGGTTGAATTGTAGGTTTTATTAAAATTTTATATTTTTCGGATTATTTTTTTTGATTAGAGTGATGTTTTGCAAATTTATTAGTGAATGAAATAAAATTACATTGAATGAAGAAGGTTATATTTTTCGTGGCTTTTGTGCTTATTGCAGTTAAAGGTTTTTCGCAGGCAAATCTCAAGGTGGTAAACACTGATTACAAAAATTATTTTGTGCCGGGCGGTTCAAATTCTTATACAATAACTGTCATTAATTTTGGCCCCCTGCCGGCAGCAAACATAAATATATATAATGCGCCACCCATGGGAGTAACAAATTTCCGTTGGGTCGGTCCCAATGGGATCACAGGTATTAATACTGCTGTCAGCGATTTTGTTCCCTCATTAGGCGCGGGCAAAATACTGACTTATCAGGTTATTTTTGACGTTCCTCTAAGTTATGATCAGGATTTGGTTAATAAAGCCGAAGTGACTACGAAGCCGTACGATCCTAAAGTTACGATTGACGACACTCAAGCTGTCGATTCAGATTTAAAAGGTACAGATGCAGATATAGAGGTGAGTTGTTCTGATAATTCACAATATTATTTCCCGGGTTCTTTGAGCACATATACCCTAAAAGTTACCAACAACGGTCCTTTGGATGCTGTTAATGTTAAAGTGAATAATCTTATTCCCAGCGGAATAACTCAGTTTTCCTGGACAGGTACAAATAGCTCGTCGGGGACTAATATTCCTCTGAAAAACAATATATATTTATTGAAAAGCGGTGAAACTGTCACTTATACCATTGTGATAAAAGTGCCGACTTCTTTTAGTGATGATCTGGTTAATCAAGTTACGGTCACCTCAGAGACAAAAGATCCGGATATTACAAATAACACTTTTATCGATGTTGATGTGGCTCTCTCGGGTGCAGATATAGTGGTGACTAATACAGATGAAACAGATAATTATACGCCCGGCGAGACAAAAACTTATACTGTTACAGTAGAAAATAAAGGACCTCAAAAGGCTGTTGATGTACATGTAAATAATTTGATTCCAAACGGGATAACTCAGTTTTCATGGCAAGGAAACGGAAATAGTGGGACAAATAAAGATCTGGAAGATACTATCGCTTCTTTAGCCGTAGGTGAAAAAGTTACCTACACCATTTCGATGACCATTCCGTTAAATTTTTATGGGGACCTGAAAAATGAAACGAAGGTTACAAGTACAACTAATGATCCCTATCCTGAGTGCAGTCAATGTATAGATACGGATACGATGGCAAATGCAACAGATCTGATTGCAGAAATAACAGACAATACTGATTATTTGACTTCAGGTGAGACAAATTACATTGTTACTATTAAAAACAATGGACCTATTGATGCTTCAAAGGTGGTTATAAATGTTATAGTACCATCAGGGATTTCCTCAGAAAATATGAGCTGGACAGGTAGCAACGGTACATTCGGTAACGGAAATCTGGCCGATACAATAACCACATTGGCAGTGGGGCAGGTGGTTACTTATAATGTGAAGGTGACGATTCCCGGAACATTTGAAAGTGATTTGATCACTGAGGTTACCATGACCAGCAGCACGCCGGATTTGAATCCGGTATGTGATAAATGTAAAGATATCGATAAGGTGAAGTCAGGTGTGATTGTCGATAATTCAGATAATATGACAAAATATGTGGCCGGACAACAGGCTACCTACACAGTTACCGTTACAAACTACGATCCGGTTGCAGCAACGAATGTTTTAATTCAGGGTATTTTTTCTTCCGGAATTAATACTTCTGATATTTTCTGGAGTGGAAGCGATGGTTCCACTGGTACGGGAAATCTAAATGCATCAATAAATACTTTAAATCCAAATCAGACTATAACCTACACGGTAGTTGTGAAGGTTCCAAGCGGCTTTGATCAAAAAACAAATTTGGTACATGAAGTTAAATATTCTGTAGACGGAGTCCAGAATTCTTCAAACTGCTTAAGATGTAAAGACACCGATACACCAAATCCATATGCCGATTTGCAAATTGTAAAAACGGATAATAAAACACAATTCTTACTGGACAGTCCTAATACATATACAATCGTTGTGGCAAATGTGGGTCCGAGTGATGCTCAAAATGTACAAATTCAAGATGCTGTACCTCCGGGAATTAACACCATGACCTGGTACAGTAATACGGGAATACGAGGTTCTGGAGATTTAAATGATACCATTACCACATTAAAAGTAGGCGAAACGCTGATTTATACGGTGGTTGTTAATGTGCCTAAAATTTACAGTCCGGCAGATCCTGCAAATCCATCAGTTGCGCTAAAGAATCTGACAAATGCTGTAACGGTAAACAGTGATACTACTGATCCAAATCCGAGCTGTGATTGCAGTGATTCAGATTCTCCTCGGCCTGATTATGTTACGGTTGATGATCAAACCTATACAGTTAAAGAACTGGTTTCAAACGTACTGATAAATTCTCCTTGTGTGGATATTTCAGCCTTTGCATCAACAAAATCTTGTGGTTTTGGATATTTCCATCGAAATAATTCAAAATTTCCCCTGGAAAAAGGATTGGTTATAAGAAGTGGTAATGTAAAGATGTCGGAAGGTAAATATAAAGACCGTAGTCAATTTGAATACGATTCAACCGTATGCTCTACTCAGGGTGATGCAGAACTACAACAAATAAGTAATAAATCTGGTAAAACAGGTAGTGTACAAGATGTTTCAAGCGTGAAATTTCAATTTGTGGCTCTGGGAGATAAATTTAAGTTCAATTATCTTTTTGCATCAAATGAATACGGGCTTTATCAATGCAATTACAGCGATGTATTTGCATTTATCCTGACTAATGTTTCAAAGGGTACTCCACCAGTAAATATTGCAGTTGTACCGGGGACTACAACTCCTACGAGTGATGGTATTCCTGTTGCTGCTACTTCAATCAGGCAAAAGAAATACAATGCCGGATGTGAGGATAGTTATCCGGGATTGTTTGGTGCGTATAATGCAGCTCCGGTGGCAAATGTTGCCGATTCAGCCATCAATATGAGCGGACAAACGGCACCTTTAGTGGCCTCTGCTGATATAATTCCCGGAGACACATACACGATTAAGTTAATTGTTGGTGATTATAATGATATGAAAATAGACTCTGCTGTCTTTATTGAAGCAGGAAGTTTTGATTTCGGACAGCCAAAAATTGTCAGTAAGGATGGGGTGGCAGATAATTTGCAATTATGTCAGGGCATGACCGATATATTGATGACTGGAACAAAAATGTTACCTAATGTAAAAGAATATATATGGAAGAGAAACGGCGAAATCATCCCGGGTGCTAATACATATAAAATAACGATTGATCAGGAAGGGGTTTATACTGTTATTTATCGCTATGCTACAGGATGTGAACAAAGCGATAATATTTCGGTTATATATACTCAAGACGTGCCTTTACAGGAACCGGACGATTTATACTTGTGTAATTATTCAGAGAATGGTTTCGATCTTACGGCTAACGAATCGACTGTTTTGGCAGGGAAAAATAGAAATGATTTCGATATATATTATTTTAATTCTCAGCAAGATGTAACCGATTATAAGCCAATTGTAGATAAAGATTTAAAAAATTATTCTGGTACGGAAGGCGATACTATTTATATGACAATTGAATATCTTGGAGCTCAAGCTGTGTGTATCCCAACCAAAACATTTAAGTTGCATTATGTGGATCCATCATCGGGAACTTTTCAATATGCGGAGGTTGATAGTACTTCCGAATTTTGCAAAAATTCTAATACAGCACTGAAAGTTACAACTTCTGATCAGTTTACTGCCGGAGGTTTTTATACAATAAGTCCTCAATCTGGGTTACAAATCGATGCGACAACCGGAACTTTAAATTTGACAGATGCGGTTGCGGGTACTTATACTATAACGTATAAGGTATTGTCAAAAGGGAATTGTCCTGATTACAGTACAAGTACAACGGTTAAGGTTAATGATTGTATTTCAACACAAATGAATCCTATAAGTTCCGTTTGCCCTGACGAGGCAGTTACGTTTACTTGCACTAATGCAGGACAAGGCGTAACATATAATTGGTATGATGCTAATAATCAATTGATAGGTACTACACTTGTTCCGGAATTAACTCTTCCAAATGCGCCATCAATCGGAGGAAGCTATGCTTATAGTGTTGAAGCGGTATTGGGTAATGAAAAGTCAGCGAAAAGTAGTAATGTATTAATTGTAAATCCTGTACCTGTGGTTTCAATGCTTAAGCCAAAAGCATTTATCTGTGTGGATGCTGCTACTGGGGATATTATGCGCGATGCTAAATTAGATACAGGCTTAGAGTCGTCGCAATACAATTTTGAATGGTATAAAGACGGTGTTGCTGTTAGCGGTGCTACAAAAAGTTATTATGATGCGGCGGCCAGTGGAGAATATACAGTTACTGTGACGGATTTAAATGTTGGTTGTAAAAATACTTTCGGCACAACTGTCTTGGTGTCTTTGCCGCCTACAGCTGTTTCGGCTGAGGTTTCTACTATTTATTTTGATGATAATGCGGGTATTTTAGTTACTTCAACTCCTGTGGGTGATTATGAATATTCTTTGGATAATGGATCTTTTCAGAAAAGTAATACTTTTGAAAAAGTTGGTTATGGAGAGCATGTAGTTCATGTAAGAGATGCCGAAGGTTGTGCTACAGTGGATGCCGTTGTAACTGTAATTAATTTCCCTAGGTTCTTTACGCCAAATGCAGACGGATATAATGATACATGGAATATTTCTGCGCTTAACGACCAGTCAGATTCAGAGATTTTTATTTATGATCGTTTTGGAAAATTGTTGAAGCAATTGAAGCCATCAGGAACGGGTTGGGATGGTACTTATAATGGTAGTCCTTTGCCTGCAACCGAATATTGGTTCACGGTAAATTATGTGGAAAAAGGAGTTAAAAAACAATTTAAAGCGCATTTTTCAATGAAACGATAAACTTCGTTTAAGATCAATAAGAAAACCGGTTTTTACTGCATAAAACCGGTTTTCTTATTTTTTACTATGACAAATGAGAAAATAGTCCCATTATAATCTCTATGAAAATCAGAATAATAACAATCCATTCCAGTCTGGAACTTTCTCTCACGTTAAGCACGTCTGTAAAAAGAGTCAGATTGTCTTCTATAATTTGAAGTCGGTAATCAAGGTCTTTAAAACGGGGATGAATATCGAAATTTGTTTTTAGTTGCTTGTTTAATAAGTTGAGTTCTTCGTTGTCCCAAACCAAATTAGGATCGTCAAGAATGTAGAGATTGTCAATAATACTGTTTTTTACGTTTAGAACTCTTCCGATGTATTTCAATAGATTGGTTTTAGAAATGCTGAGTTTGCCTTTTTTTTCCAATTCTAAAATATAATGTTTTGAAGAAGAAATCAATTCATCGGTCAAAAATTCATAATATTCTAATGTGACTGATTGTCCAATATTCAACATTACAATCCGCATCAAAGGAGTGTCGATATTTGGGACACTCATGAATGAGTTTTTAACCAATGCTTTTTCTGTATTTAGATCTAATTTTATTTCGTATTCTTCCGATAAGTCTAAATAGATAGGATTAACGGCATATTTCTTAATAAAGTTGATTAATTTGCTTTTAGCAACAACATCATAATTAGCTAATACAATAACACCATAATCAAAAATATATAAATAACGACCGTTTTCTAATACATAGAAAATTTCAGAATTCGAACTGTAGTGGGCTTCTGTTCTGAATTCGGTGCGAAACATCTTGATGTTAAAAGATTCTGCAATCTGTATGGCTTCGATTGTTGTTTTCATAACAAACGATTTTATATAAAATTAGTTAAAATTGTCGTGTAATTTTACGTTTACAGATCAAAATTTATTTCGTAATAATGAGTTTAGATTGTTGTAAATCATTAAATTAGTGCAATTGTATTTTTAAATGTTACTGTTATGAAAACTGATAAAACTAATCCGGATTCAAATTCTTTGAAGAACGATATTACCGATAAAAATGATTTTCCTAGTTATCCAGTATATCCTGAGGAGGAAGATATTTATAATAAATTCAAAAAAGCCCGTGATGTAGATCCTGAGGATATTTCTCAGAAAAAAGATTTTATCGAAACGACAGTTTTTGGTAAAAAGAAAAAAAGAAATACAAATAGCGATTTTCTTAGTGAAGATTTAGATATTCCGGGAGCTGAATTGGATAATGATTTAGAACTAATGGGAGATGAGGATGAAGAAAATAACTATTATAGTTTAGGAGGAGAGAATCATCTGGATTTAGAAGAAGACAATGGATAAAAAAAGCCTCCGTTCAGGAGGCTTTATGTGTGCAAATACTATTTTTCTTTGTTTGCTTTGCTGATATATTTTTCCAAAGCCATTGTCATAGAAGGAGCTTCGGGAGAAGGAGCCATAATATCGACTCTCAAACCGTGATCTAAAGCTTCTTTTTGAGTTGTGTTTCCAAAAACAGCAATTCTTGTGTTGTTTTGTTGGAAATCAGGGAAATTTGTAAACAAAGATTTGATTCCTGTTGGGCTAAAGAAAGCTAAAACATCATAATAAACATTTGCCAAATCAGACAAATCGCTGATTACAGTTTTGTAAAAAGTTCCCGGAGTCCAATCGACTTTTAAATTGTTCAGCGTTTGTGGAACGTCTGCATTTAGTTGATCTGATGCCGGTAATAAGAATTTTTCGTCTTTATACTTCTTGATCAAAGGAGATAAATCTGCAAAATCTTTTTGTCCTACATAGATTTTTCTTTTTCTGTACACCACATATTTTTGAAGGTAGAAAGCGATTGCTTCTGACTGACAAAAATATTTAAGACCTTCAGGGATTTTATATCTCATTTCTTCGGCAACTCTAAAGAAGTGATCTACAGAGTTCTTGCTTGTTAAGATGATTGCGGTGTAGTTGTGCAAGTCGATTTTTTGAAGTCGAACATCTTTAGCAGCTACTCCTTCAACGTGGATAAAAGGCCTGAAGTCGATCTTTACTTTGAGCTTCTGCTGAAGTTCAAAATAGGGTGAATTTTCTACTTTAGGTTCCGGTTGTGACACCAAGATTGTTTTAACTTTCATGATAGGTATTTTCTAGCTTATTGACTCCTTAGTAAACCAATAATACAGTAAGTAATAGGGTGCTATTTCAAGAGTGCAAAGATATAAAATAAAATAAAACATTTTGCCGATTATTAAATTTTGATACATCTTTAAGGAGTTTATATATACAAGAGTGTTTATTGACAAAATGCTAAAAATTATGGAATTAATTAACGAAATAGATGTATTGTTGTAATATGCAAAAATAATGAACGGTAAAAAACAGATGCTTATATAAGTTCTGTAGCTCACTTTTTGAAAATTGAACTGTTCTATAAATTCTTCAATGTCAAACAGCACAGCAATTATCTTTTCAATAACATATTTAGATAAAATAAAAACGATAAGCAAGGTTGTAATTCTGATGAATGTCAGATAATCTGTTTTTGAGACAATGTTATATCGGCTCAGAAAGATTTGAATTAAAAATGAAAAAGAAATGATTTGTACCCAAAATAATAGTATGATAAACCAATTCATCATACTTGGATTTTCTCTGTAAATTTTGATGTATTTGTTGGAGATAATTAGTCGTGAAAAATCACTGAATCGGGTACCGAAAATGTTTTTTGTGATTGCAATAAGTGCAAATGAAAAAATAAATAAGACCGTTGCCCAGTCTTTGCTTTCTGTGATTCGTTCCTGAAGGGTTATTTGCATCATAATGCCGCAAAATTACTAATTTTTTATTTGTTTGATTTATTCCGAAATAACAAATCAAAAAAGTTTATTTTTGCTCAGAAATTTACCAGAAATATGAGCGATGGCGTTGTTATAATTCCAACCTATAACGAAATTGAAAATATCGAGGTTATCATAAGAGCAGTATTTTCTTTGCACAGGCCATTGCATTTACTGATTGTTGATGATAATTCTCCCGATAAAACGGGCGATAAAGTCAGGGAACTTCAAGAAGAATTTCCGGACAGATTATTTTTGGAAACCAGAAATAAAAAATCAGGTTTAGGAACGGCCTATGTTCACGGTTTTAAATGGGCTTTGGCTCGAAAATATCAGTATATTTTTGAGATGGATGCCGATTTTTCTCATAATCCAAAAGATTTAGAAAGACTTTATGATACCTGTCATTTTGGTTCGGCCGATGTGGCTGTAGGTTCCCGCTATGTTACTGGTGTCAATGTGGTAAATTGGCCATTAAGTCGTGTTTTGTTGTCCTATTTTGCCTCTGTTTATGTAAGGTTGATAACCGGGATGAAAATTCACGATGCTACGGCAGGGTTTATGTGTTATGACCGAAGTGTATTGGAAAATATTAATCTGGATAAGATTAAATTTATTGGATATGCGTTTCAAATAGAAATGAAATACAGAGCCTATTCGTTAGGAAAGCATATTGTTGAGGTTCCAATTATATTTACAGACAGAACCAAAGGACAGTCCAAAATGAGTGGTTCAATTATTAGAGAAGCTGTTTTGGGCGTAATTGTATTAAGAATAAGAAAATTTTTCAACCGATTATAAAAAAATAAAATGGGGAGAATTCTGATAAAAAATGCTAAAGTTGTCAATGAAGGGGCAATTTTTGAAGCAGATGTTTTGATTGAAGATAAATTAATCGTAAAAATCGATTCTAAAATTGAAATTTCAGATACTGAAACACAAGTTATTGATGCTGAAGGAAATTATTTAATTCCCGGAGCTATTGATGATCAGGTTCATTTTAGAGAACCGGGATTAACTCATAAAGGCGATATTAGTTCAGAATCTCGTGCTGCTGTTGCCGGAGGAATTACTTCCTTTATCGATCAGCCAAATACGGTTCCGAATGCGGTAACTCAAGAACTTTTAGAGCAAAAATATCAGATTGCAGCCGAAAAATCATTTGCCAATTATTCTTTTATGATGGGAGGAACAAATGATAATTTGGAGGAAGTATTGAAAACCAATCCGAGAAATGTAGCCGGAATTAAGTTGTTTTTGGGGTCTTCAACCGGAAATATGTTGGTTGATGACGAAGCTACTTTGGAAAATATATTTTCAAAAACCTCAATGTTGATTGCTGTTCATTGTGAAGATGAAACGACTATTAAAAACAATTTAGAAAAGTATAAGGCAGAATATGGAGAAGATATTCCTGTGAAATACCATCATTTGATTCGTTCGGAAGAAGCTTGTTATTTGTCTTCATCAAAAGCGATAGCTTTGGCGAAAAAAACAGGAGCCCGTTTGCATATTTTTCATATTTCTACGGCTAAAGAAATGGAATTGTTTACGAATGAAATTCCATTGGAAGAAAAGAAAATAACTGCCGAAGTTTGTGTTCATCATTTGTGGTTTACTAATGATGATTATGAAACAAAAGGGAATTTTATCAAATGGAATCCGGCTGTTAAAACGGCAAATGACCGAAAAGTGCTTTGGGAAGCCTTGCTTGATGACAGAATTGATGTGATTGCTACAGATCATGCTCCTCATACATTTGAAGAAAAATCACAATCTTATCTGAAAGCTCCTTCGGGAGGTCCTTTGGTGCAACATTCGGTTGTTGCCATGTTTGAAGCACATCATCAGGGAAAAATTTCAGTAGAGAAAATTGTTGAAAAAATGGCACATAATCCGGCTACAATTTTCAAAATTGAAAAAAGAGGTTTTGTTAAGGAAGGTTATTATGCCGATTTAGCAATTGTAAATCCAAATTCTTCATGGGAAGTTAATAAAGAAAATATTTTGTACAAATGTGGTTGGTCTCCGTTTGAAGGAACTAATTTTCAATCAAAAATTACGCATACGTTTGTAAACGGGAAATTGGTATATGCAGATTCTCAGGTAAATTCAAATCCGGCAGGAGAACGTTTGCTTTTTGAGAGATAATATGTATTTGAAATGAAAAAGATAATTGTGCTTTTGGCAATACTTGTTTTTCTGGCAGGATGTAATGAAACGTCTGTTGAAAAACCGAAAAACCTTATTCCGGAAGAGAAAATGGTTGAGATATTGTATGATATGGCATTGTTTGAAGCAATTACAGTTTCGCAACCGGCTTCGATACAAGAAAGAGAATTGAAGCCAGATACTTTTATTTTTAAAAAATATCAGGTTGACAGTTTGCAGTTTTCAACAAGCAATAAATTTTATGCTTCAGATGTTAATCTGTATGCTAAAATTTTTGATAAGGTAGGTAAGAGGTTAGAATCAAAACTGAAAGAAACTGATTCTTTGATCAAAAAAGGTGTAAACATAGGTGAGTCAAAAGTAGATGAAAAGAAAAAGGAAAAGAAACTTCCTTTGAAATTAGATATTGAAAGGGCTAGATTTCATAGAATACGCTGATTTTTTTAATGTATTCCAGTGGAGAGGTAAATTCCAGTTGTAATTCTTTTCTAATCTTTTCATTAGAATAATAGTCAAATGAATGCATGGAATTTGAAAGCGATTTGGTGATTTTTTGAGGTTTCAAAAACAGTTTCGACAAAAGCCAGTCAATTCTCCAATAAATTTCGGTAGTCCATTTTTTAATATGAATTCGAGGTTGTTTTACTTTCAGGTTTTCGGCAATCGATTTTATAATATTTTCGTACGAAACATTTTCTCCTACAACTATAAAACGTTCTCCCTCAATATCTGATTTCATCAAAGAAATCATCGATTTCACAACATCGTCAACAGCTACAAATCCGGTGATTCCTTTTGTATAAAAAGGCAAACCCTGAGCAACCGATTTAAAAAGTTTTCCGCTTCCGTCATTCCAAAAACCGGGACCTAAGATAACTCCGGGATTCACAATTGCGACATTAAGTCCTTCTTGCTGGCCTCTCCAAATTTCCATTTCGGCTCCATATTTCGATATGGCATAATCGCTGTGTTCTTTCTCCGGATTCCAGTCGGTTTCTTCGGTGACTACAGTTTCATGTTCAAGTAAATTGCCCAAAGCGGCAATTGAACTTACGTGACAAAGCTTCTTTATGTTGTGTTCTAAACAAAAATTTACAATATTGGCTGTGCCTTCAATGTTTATTTTTCTGAGAAGTTCCTCTTTTTTTCTGTCGAATGAAATAATTGCAGCGCAGTGATAAACAAATTCAATGTCTTGAAATGCTTTTTTTAGAGTTGGAATTTCATTGATGTCTGCTAAAATCCATTCAATTTTGTCAAATAAATTTCCTTTTTGATAAAGATTAAAAAGAGATTTTGTTTTTTGTAATGAAATAGGGTTTCTGTATATAGCACGAACAGTTTCTCCATTTTCAATCAAACGAAGTAATAAATGCGCTCCAACTAATCCGGTTCCTCCTGTTACTAAAATCATAGTTGCAAATGTAATAATTATTAGGTTTGGAAATTTAGGTTTGAATAATTTTCAAATAGGTGAATTAACTTATATTTGTCGGAATTTTAGAAATCACCATTAATAATAAGTTTGCGTAAGCAAACATTAAAAAAATAAAAGCGATACCCTCGATAGCTATCGGGGGTATCGCTGATAAATAAATTTTACATAGATGAAAAATATAGTAGCAGAATTGCAATGGCGTGGTTTGGTTCACGATATAATGCCGGGTACGGAAGAACAGTTGTTGAAAGAAATGACCACTACATATATTGGATTTGATCCAACTTCAGATTCATTACATATTGGTAGTTTGGTGCCAATTATGCTTTTGGTTCATTTAGAGAAATTTGGTCACAAGCCAATTGCTTTGGTTGGAGGTGCAACCGGAATGATTGGAGATCCTTCGGGTAAATCGGACGAAAGAAATTTGCTGGATGAAGCTACTTTGAATAAAAATGTAGAAGGGATTAAACGTGTTTTGTCTCGTTTTCTTAATTTCGATTCTACCGCTCCTAATGCTCCTTTATTGGTAAATAATTATGATTGGATGAAGAATTTTTCGTTCATCGAATTTGTAAGAGAAGTAGGAAAACGAATCACGGTAAACTATATGATGGCCAAAGATTCTGTAAAGAAACGTATTTCAGGAGAAGGAGAAGGAATGTCGTTTACAGAATTTACTTATCAATTAATTCAAGGGTATGATTTCTATCATTTGCACAAGCATTATAATTGTCTTTTGCAAATGGGAGGTTCTGATCAATGGGGGAATATTACTACTGGAACTGAGTTGGTAAGAAGAATGAATGCAGAAGGAGCAAAAGCTTTTGCTATGACTTGTCCTTTGATTACCAAAGCCGATGGTTCTAAATTCGGGAAGTCAGAAGGAGGAAATGTTTGGTTGGATGCAGATAAAACTTCGGTTTATAAATTTTATCAGTTTTGGTTGAATACAACTGATGTCGATGCTGAAAAGTATATTAAGATTTTTACTTTTTTGGATAAAAATACAGTTGATGAGTTGATTGCTCAACATCATGAAGCACCACATTTGAGAGTATTGCAAAAAAGATTGGCAGAAGAAGTGACTACTTTTGTTCATTCGAGAGAAGCTTTGGAAAAAGCGATTAAAGCATCAAATATTTTATTCGGAAATGCGACTGCCGATGATTTGAAAGAATTGGACGAAGAAACATTCTTAGAAGTTTTTGACGGTGTTCCACAAGCTCAAATTTCAAGAAACGATATAGAAAACGGGATTGATATTGTAACTGTTTTGAATGAAAAAACAGGATTTATGAAATCAAACGGAGAAGCCAGACGTGCTTTGACGGCTAACTCGATTTCGGTAAATAAAGAAAAAGTAAAAGAAGATTTTGTGCTTTCTTCAAAAGATTTAATTAATGATCAGTTTGTGCTTTTGCAAAGCGGCAAGAAAAATTACTTTGTGGGGAGAGTGGTTTAATGATTATAGTATAATTAGATTAATGAAAAATGCTCGCAGATACGAGCATTTTTTTATTCTTTAAAATTGATTCCAAATTTATTGGAAGTAAATGTTCCGAAAATGAAATTGGGATCTTTCGATTGGGCTTTCAGTTCTTCAGGTGTAAAATAACAATTTGATTGATCCTTCTTTAATTCAAGTTGCAATTCAATAAAATTAGGTTGACGCTCCATATAAAGACTCAAATGCCCTTTCTTTTCCCAATAAAACACTTCTATTAATTTTAATTCTTGCTTTGGGTTAAGCGTGAGGATTGAATTTCGGACATCCTCTATTTCATTGTGAAATCCGGTTTCAGATGTGAATTGACTGTTTTCTAGAGGAGGGCCAAATGAAAAATAGCCATTGTAATATCCGCACTCATTCCTCATAAATCCTCTCCCTAGGTAGTCTTGATTCTCATAAAGTTTTTCGGAAACACCGGCTAATTCATTAACAAAGCGAACCGGTTCTTCTGTTAAATTGATAATGCGATATTTGATTGCGAATTTTCGTGCATTGATAGTATCTGTTGTGAAAGGCTTTCCTTCTTGATTGTACACTCTATGAGTGATTGTATCAGTAAAAGTTATTGCGTCAATTTTAATTTCTAAAGGGTTTTTCTGTGCGAAAACCGAAATTGAAAAAAGGATAAAGAAAATGTATCTCATGGTTTAGTTCTTAATATGGTTTAAACTACCATTAAATTACAACCGCGAATATCAGAATTATCAAAACGTCCCAATACTTCAAAAGAGGTGTTGGGATTTTTTTTGCCTAAATCCTGAGTGGCAATAAAAGAGCAAGAGTTAATGTTGGCTAAATCGATTACGTTGATTCCTCCGGTTTTTCCATTTTCCAGATAAGTTAGAGCATCTTCGGTGTCTCGAATCATGATTTGCATCCAGGGAGGGCATTCAAAAACTCCATTTCCGAGAGAGTATGCCTGAGAAAGTAATTCGGTCATTCCGTATTCTGAATGAATGGCCGAAACTCCAAAACCGTCACACAATTGTTGATGAAGTTCCTCGCGAATCATTTCCTTGCGTCGGCCTTTCATTCCTCCGGTTTCTATGATAATGGTGTTGTTTAATTGAAATTTTTGGTTTTCGATTAAATCTAAAAGGGCATAAGTGACACCAATAAGAATAACATTTTGCCCTGAATTGTCTAATCGAATTAAATTAGAGATTAATTCATCGTGATTGTGCAAATAAAAATCACTTTCGGGATGTTTTGAGAGTTGAATCAGGTCTTCAACCATATATATCAATGAAGAACCTTCTCTTTCGAGATAAGAAGGCAAAAGGGCTAAGACTACATAATTCTCAATGTCTCCATAAAAATGAGAAAACCCTTTTCTATAACTCTCTTCATAGATATGGGCATCGGTTACAAAATGCCTGCTGGTTAGAGTTCCTGTAGTACCGCTGCTGGTAAAAGTTTCTTCGGCTGTATCGGTATTTGAAACTACTTTGTGCGTTTTAAAGAATTGTATAGGTAAAAACGGAATTTGCTTCAGAGATTTTACGTTTTGTTTTTCGATGTTAAGTAAGTCGCAAAATTCTTTATATACAATATTGTTTTCGTGTTGAAAACGAAAAACTTTCAAGGCAATTTTCTCAAATTCTTTTTGGCTTGAAATACCGAATATATCTTGAGTTTTAATCAAAAGTTTCGAGTTTAATAATGTAATTAAATGAAAAAGACTTCAAATTTTAATTGAAGTCTTTTTTGAAATTTATCATTAATTATTCAACAATTAATTTTCGGGTAGCAACAGCTTCACCTTCTTTTATTTTGATGATATAAACACCAGGGGAGAGAGAAGAAATATTCAATTCTTTGCCGTTTATGGTTGATTGTAGCATTTTCTTTCCTAAAACATCAAATACAGTAACTTCTTTTTCTAATGAAAGTTTAGAAGTAATGTATATTCTTCCTGTATTCACAGGATTCGGGTAGAAGCTAAGTCCTTCTATAGCGTTTGGCTGCTGTCTGTTTTCCTGAGCAAAAGAACTCTGAAAAAAGAAACAGAACGTGATTAGAATAATATAAAAGTATTTTTTTTTCATCGGGGTTAAGTTTAATGGGTAAATATACAAAAATAATTTGAAATATTTACTAAAAGTTAAGGTTTTTCTATTTAGAAAGACCTTAACTAATGTTTATGTGGGTCGTGGATTAGAATCCAACAGACCAACCGCTGGCCCATGATGGCATACTTGTTCCGTTTCCTGCACCTGTTGCACTTGAAGATTCAGAAGTGATTATGGCTGATACATCAGCATTAGTTGCATCTGTCTTTTTTCCTTTTGTTTTTGCAGGTACATCAGAAGAGAAATTTATAGTAGAAACTTTAAGACTAGTACCGATATTAGCGATGGTTTCATCGTTTTCTACATCAACTCCGGTTTTCCAGGCACTAAGATCAACGTTTGTAAGGATTCCTTTAGTACCTCTTCTCAGTTTTACTCCTTGATTTTCAACATAAGTTGTTGCATCGGCAGTACTTCCTGCTCCAATCAATGTAAGGTTTGTGATTGTTGGATTGGCAACAGGAGCGTTTGCATAACCAAATTCATAGTTGTCGGCTTCGATACCTCTGTTTCCTTTTCCAAAATCTAATTTTCCGTACCAGTTTGTGTTGGTTCCGTTCCATCCTTCAGTCCAGTCAAATTGGTCATCTTCGTTTCCGATTGAAATTAAGTTTGAAGTGTTTACAGTTCCTCCGAAAAATTCAAAACCGTCATCGGCTCCGTGGTAAGCTTCTACGTGATCAATTGTAGTTCCTGAACCTACTCCGAATAAAGACATACCGTTGAATTCTTTTTCACTGTTGAAAGCTGCTCCGGCATATTCAATTCTTAAATATTTGATAGAACCCGAATTGTCATTTGCAATTGTTCCTCCGTAAGTTAAATCGGCAACTTCAGGTTGAGCAGTACCAGTACCACCTGAAATACGATTGATAGGTGCTCTACCGCAAATTACAACTCCTCCCCAGTCACCTGCATTTTTAGTAGCTAAACCACTTGTCATTATTACAGGACTTGTAGCTGTACCGTTTACGTTTAGCTTACCTCCTTGTGCTACAGCTATGTAAGAAGCAGTTCCGCCAATTCCTTCTATGATTGTTCCAGCAGGAATGGTTAATGTAGCTCCGTCATTGACTTGTAATTTCCCTGTAAGTTTATAAGTAGTTCCTGCATTCAAAACCACTTCTCCTTCGGTGATTGTTCCTTTAAGGCTGTTTGCATTTACTACAAAAGAACTTGTAGGTTTGTTGTCTTTTGTTTCATTGTTGTCAGATGTACAACTAGTGATTAGGCTTGCATTAATGGCCAAAATCATAAATAATTTTAAAGATGTTCTTTTCATTTTTTTTTAAGTTTTTTTGTTTGATTTTATTTGATACAAAGATGTAGTAGTTTTCTTTATTTTGAGTTAAGTAAATGTGACGGTTTGTTTACTAAAACGCTATTGAAATGTTAATTTAATGTTTTGTTTGTTAACAGATTGTGTAGGTTATTTGGACTGTTTTTGTAATTCAAAATGAAATAGGTTTTAAAAAAGAAGAACGGCTTAAAAACCGTTCTTCTTTTTTAAAATTTGTAGTTAAGGCTGAGACCTAAGGTTGTTCCTTTTTTGTACGATAAGACATTGACATCGGCAGTTTTGTTTTCCTGAACTCTGTTTATGGTAGGATTTAAAATGTTTTTTACAGAAAAATCCAATCCTAATTTGGTGCCTAGTTTTGATTTCAGAATTAAATCAAATGTTCCAAAACCTTTGTCAACCAAGTTTCCGTTTCCGTTAGTTCCGATAGTATAAACCCGATCCGAAAAGTAATTATAAGCAAGTGTGGTAGTCAGGTTGTTTTTCTTGTCGTTCCATTCATTTAGGAATGAAAGGTCAGAGTTAAGTAGAAAATCGGAAGCTCCCGTGAATTTACTTTTTGAATTTGTGAAATCAACCTGATAATCGGTTTCATTTTTAATCTTTTCTGCGTTCAATTCCTGGTCACTATATAAGTAAGAAGCGTTAATTCCGGCTGAAAGTTTTTTAGAATTTTCAGCTTCTGTCTTGAATAACAATTTTCTGTATTCTAATTCTGCTCCTGCTACATATCCGTAATTTCCGGTGTTTATATATGAAATATCATTTGAAGAAGACGAAATAGTTACTTCGTTTATAGGATTCTGAATGTATTTTCCAAAACCGGAAACAGATACTACTTCTTCACTTTGTGGGAACATTTCCCATTTTAAATCAAAGTTGTAATCATCAGATTCGTATAAGTATGGATTTCCAATTTTTACCTGTAATACTTCTTCATATACAAATAAGGCTCTTTCTTTGAATTGTGGCAAAGTGTATGTTTTACTGAAACCAAAACGTAAATTCTGTTTTTGGCTTAGTTCATATTTCATCGCCAAGCTTGGAAGAAAGGCAAGTTTATCTAAATTATCAGATCCTATACCTCCTAATTGTGTGTTCCAATCTACTTTTTGAGAAATAGATTCACCTCTTAAACCAACAGTGGTTGTTAATTTTTGAAATTTGTATTCAACATTAGCAAAAGCAGCACTGATATTTTGCTCACCTGTATAAGTTTGCGGGTCGGTAGCATTAGCAACTTGCGAATTTCCTCTGAAAGTAGAAATGGTAAAATAACCGTTGCTTAAATTTTGTTGGTTGTAAAAAGTATCCAGATTGTTTGGGTCGACAATAGTACTGTTATAAGGAGCAATCGATTTGAAGTTGAATTGAGTTGCCTGGAAATCTCTGTTTTTTATTTTAGAATTCAATCCAACGCTGAATTTACCTTTGTATTCACCATCAACTTCATTGAATTTTTGGTCAAAACTTGCAGTGGCAGCTAATTCATTTTCTTTTAGATTTTGAAAATAACGATGATTGTCAGGAGCCGAAATACTTGAAAGCACATAACCGTTTGGTTCTTTTCTGAAAATATTCTGAATCCTGTCAGGCATATTTCCGTCAATTGTATTGTAAGAAACTCCCCAGTTCAGTTCAGAGCTTTTTCCTAAACGATGATTTCCTAATAATTGATTGATCCAAAGACTGTTTTTTTCGTAATTCAATCTGCGAATAAGTCCGTTACCGTCATTAGCAATATCAACTATATAACCATAATATTCTTCTTTTGACTGATTTGAAGTATTGATAAAAACAGAGTTGAAATTTAATTTGTTGTCGTTGTTTATTTTGTATTCCAAATTACTCATAGCCGTTGTACTTGTTGAGTAATTCATGTCGGTATATTTTTCGAAATTTTTATTGGCAACACCGGCTCCGTTTACACTTCCTTTTGCAGTACCTTCACTTTTTGAATTGTATTCATTGCTGTGATTGGCTGTAGCAAAGAAATTGAATTTCCCTTCGTCACCAATAGTAAAAGATTTTCCTCCGGAAATGGCACCTGAGATTCCGATTGGAGTTTTTTCGCCTAATTCTAAAGTATTATAGTTGTATTCTGTCAACGGATTGCTTGGAGTAGATATGTTATCGAAACCAGATTGTCCAATTCCGTTTTGCAATTTAAAAGCTTCTTCGTTAAGTGAATTCGTGTTGACTTTAGAACCCGCCTGAATATTCAGAAATCCGCTTTCAGAATTCTTTTTAGAAATAATATCAACGTTACCTCCCGAAAAATCGCCATAAAGTTTGCTGTTATAAACCTTGTCGATAGAAACATATTCCAGAATGTCTGTTGGGAATATTTCCAGATTGATGTTTTTCTTTTCAGGTTCGTTTGAAGGAATTGGCAATCCGTTCATAGTAGTAGAATTGTAACGGTCTCCTAATCCGCGAACAAAAATATTTCCGGAGCCTTCTTGTTTTGCAATACCGCTCGTTTTGGCTACGGCTGCCGCAACATCGCTAACACCTTTTCGTGAAAGTTCCATGGCTCCGATACTTTGTGTAATTCCGGCTGCATTTTTCTGATCCAAAAGCAAAGCTGATTCTTTTTGGCGACTTGTCTTTTTGTAAATCACAATATCGTCTAAAGCAATATTGTTTGATGTCAGAATCTGATTTACCACTATTGGTTGATCGGTGTTGACTACTACCGGGATTTCAACAGTTTTGTATTCGACATTAGTGAATTGCAAAATGTATTTTCCGGGAGCGACCGAAAGGGAATATTTTCCGTCAATATCTGTAGTAGTGCTTATTTGTGTACCTTTTATTGATACGGTAGAAAAAGGTACCACCTGATTGTTGAAACCTTTTTCGGTCAAGGTTCCTGTAATAATCCCTTTTTCAGATTTTTGTGTTGCTGTAGGTGGATTTCCTTCAAGACTCTCAGAATTTGAGATTTTAGGTTGTGAAAAAGCAATGCCTGAAATAGATAGCATGCTAAGTAAAAATCGTAGTTTCATTTCTCTTCTAATTTTTTTGCAAAGTAATGTCTCGAATGTAAAGTGTGAGTTGTTCCTTTGTTATGATATTGTAAGCGGTCTGTTGTGAAATTGTTACTACATTAAATTATCGTTAAGAAGATTTTCACAGGTTTATAATGTTATATTTACTATTTATATTCGCAACTGATAAAATGATATTTAGATAATTATGAAGAGTAAAGACATAAAAATTTTATTGGTAGATGACGAACCGGATATTTTAGAAATAGTAGGCTATAACTTATTACAGGAAGGATATCAGGTTGTAACCGCTGCAAACGGAGTAGAAGCAATTGAAAAAGCCAAGAAAGAATTGCCACAGCTAATAATAATGGATGTGATGATGCCGGAAATGGACGGAATGGAAGCTTGTGAGAAAATTCGAAAAATTCCTGAATTGAGCCATGTAATTATTACATTTCTGACAGCAAGAAGCGAAGATTATTCTCAGGTTGCCGGTTTTGATGCCGGAGCCGACGATTATATTTCAAAACCTATTAAACCAAAATTATTGATTAGTAAGGTAAAAGCTTTGTTGCGCAGATTGAAAAACGAAGAAAAACAAGATTCTGAAACGCTGAATGTAGGCGGAATAGAAATTAATAGAGAAGAATACAAAATTATTATAGGCGAAAAGGAGATTCTTCTTCCTAAAAAAGAATTTGAATTGTTCTATCTTTTGGCTTCAAAACCGGGCAAAGTATTTAAAAGAGAAGATATACTCGATAAAGTTTGGGGCAATGAAGTAGTTGTGGGAGGAAGAACAATCGATGTTCATATCAGAAAATTGAGAGAAAAAATAGGAGATGATTTATTCAAAACTATAAAAGGTGTTGGGTATAAGTTTGAAGTTAAATAGATGAAGTTCAAAAAAACATATCGTTTTGCTATAAAACTGGCAATCTTTATTACCATTTTTTCTGCGGTACTTTCTGCGGCATTGACTTCGCTGTTTTTTACATTCTCAGTAGGATTCAGTTTAATTTTCGCATTTACTGTTGGTCTTTTTTCATTTTTTATGATTCAATATCGGGTAGAGCGTTTTATTTACAGAAGAGTTAAAAAGATTTATGATGATATTTCTCTTCTGGAAACCAGTATGAAAACCAAAAGACCTATTACGACCGATATTGCTACATTGAGCCGTGAGGTAAAAAAGTTTGCTACCGATAAAAGGTTAGAAATCGAAATGCTTAAAGAGCGTGAACAATACCGAAGAGAATTTTTGGGCAATGTTTCTCATGAACTCAAAACACCTTTATTTACAGTTCAGGGATATATCTCGACTTTGCTAGACGGTGCAATGGATGATAAAAAAATAAGAAAGAAATATCTGGAACGTGCCGATAAAGGTGTAGAGAGACTTATATATATAGTACAGGATCTGGATATGATTTCAAAATTAGAAATCGGAGAACTTCATTTGGATATTACAGAATTCGATATTGTGAAGTTGGTTCAGAGCGTTCTTGATTTGCTTGAAATGAAAGCGGCAAAAAAAGATATTCTCTTAACCTTAGATAAGAAATACAATAAAGTAGTCAAGGTAGTAGGAGACAAAGAAAAGATACAACAGGTTGTAATTAATCTAGTCGCCAATTCTATTAAGTACGGTAAACAGAATGGTTCTACCGAAATAAGTATAGAAGACTTTGAACAAGATAAAGTAATTGTCAAGGTTTCGGATAATGGAGAAGGTATCGAAGTTCATAATATTCCGAGGCTTTTTGAAAGATTCTTCAGAGTTGATAAAAGTGGTGCCCGATCGGAGGGCGGATCCGGTTTAGGATTGTCTATTGTTAAACATATTCTGGAAGTTCATAACGAAAAAATATACGTAGATAGTGAATTTGGCACCGGTTCTCAATTTGCCTTTACACTTAAAAAAGCAGGTAAGTCAACTACAAGTTAGTTGACTTTTTTTTTTGATATATACATTAATTTTTTTGTTGTTTTAGATGACTTTATATTAAAACAGTCCTTCTTGTTTTTATTTTCTTATATTTATAATTGTCTGTTTGTTATGTGATTACTGTTTTCGATTAACAATTTAATAACATTGGGTTGTCATTAATTTAATCAGGAAGTAATATTCAGTTAACACAAGCTGCGCACCTTTGCACCAGAAAATTAAAACAGACATAATTAGAAGGAATGAAAAAAATTGCATTAGCATTTTTATTATTAGGAGCAATGACCTTAAAAGCACAGGAGGTTAGTAAAAGTGAAATTTCTAAATCGATAGTTCAAATATTGGATTCTATCAATAAGGCAAAAATAGAATCAGAAAGCATAAAACAAAAAAAAGAATATTGGTATAATCAAATCTCTTTGAGAGGATATTTTCAGGTAAGGTATAACGGACTTTTATCTACAAATGATAAAGTGGCATGTGAACAATGTGATAAATCTTGGGGAACAACTTCTACGGTTCCGGATGCAAAATCAAATAATGGATTCTTTATCAGACGGGCGCGTTTGGTGTTCTTTGGTCAGGTACATCCTAATTTGTATATTTATATTCAGCCCGATTTTGCAAGTTCTCCTTCGTCTGGAGTAAATAACTATGCACAACTTAGAGATGCTTATTTTGATTTGTCATTTGATAAAAAAAGAGAATATCGTGTAAGAGTGGGACAAAGTAAGGTTCCTTATGGTTTTGAAAATTTGCAGTCAAGTCAAAACAGATTGACTTTAGATCGTAATGATGGTTTGAACAGTGCTGTTGTAAATGAAAGGGATTTAGGAGTTTTCTTTTATTGGACTCCAAGTGAAATCAGAGAACGTTTTACAATGCTTGTTAGAGATGGTTATAAAGGTTCGGGAGATTATGGGGTTTTTGCTTTTGGAGTTTATAACGGACAAACGGCAAATAAATCGGAGGCAAACAGAAATTTGCATGTTGTAACAAGGTTGACTTATCCTTTTAAAGTTGGAAACCAAATTATAGAACCGGGTTTACAGGCTTACACGGGTAAATGGGCTTTTACAAATGAACTTTCTACAGGAGTTGGAATTGAAAATAAGCAAAATACATTAGATCAAAGAGCTGCTGCTTCATTTATTCTTTATCCAAAACCATTCGGGATTCAGGCAGAGTATAATGCAGGAAAAGGACCTCGTTATGATAAAGTAACAAATTCTGTTGAGGTATCTGATTTAGAAGGTGGATATGTGACTTTGAACTATAAAATTGATTTATCAAAACAACACTTGCTTTATCCGTTTGCTAAATTCCAATATTATGATGGTGGGAAAAAATTTGAGAAAGATGCCAGAAGTTATATAGTGAGAGACTATGAATTTGGATTAGAATGGCAGCCAATCAAAGCATTCGAATTGGTAGCAGAGTGGGTAATTTCAGACAGAACATTTGAAGACAGTGCAAATCCAAACAACAGACAAAAAGGAAATCTATTAAGATTGCAAGCACAGTTCAATTTTTAACAAACAAGACAACTAAAAATTAAAACATTTAATTCAAAATTAAAATGAGAACAACAAAATTAAAAGTAGCCGGGGTTTTATTAGTAATAATGGCTATTGGATTTTCTTTTGCTTCATTAAGTAAAATTACAATCAAAGGTTCAGATACTATGGTGATTTTATCACAACAATGGGCTGAGGCTTATATGAAAAAGCATCCGTCAACAACAATCCAGGTAACAGGAGGTGGTTCTGGTGTAGGGATTGCCGCTTTACTGAACGGTTCTACAGATATTGCTAACTCAAGTCGCCCGATTAAACCGTCTGAAATGCAAAAAATCAAAGATAAATTCAAGAAAAGTACTATTGAAATTCCATGTGCTAAAGATGGAGTGTCTGTTTTTTTAAACAAAGCAAATCCGGTTTCAGAATTAACAATTCAACAATTGGGAGATATTTTCTCGGGTAAAATTACAAACTGGAATAAGGTAGGCGGGCCAAATGCTCCAATTCAATTGTACGGAAGAGAGAGCAGTTCAGGTACTTTCGAATTTTTTAAAGAACACGTTGTTAAGACCGATTTTGCTCCGTCTTGTCAAACTCTTCCGGGAACTGCGGCAATTGTAAATGCAGTGAAAAAAGACAAGTACAGTATTGGTTACGGAGGTGCTGCTTATGCAGAAGGTGTTAAAGATTGTAAGGTAAAAAAAGATGCTAAAAGCAAAGGAATTTTGCCAACAGCCGAAACTATTAAAAACAAAACATATCCAATTTCAAGATACCTTTTTATGTATATGACATCTAAGCCAACAGGAGAAACCAAAGCTTTCATCGATTGGATTCTTAGCCCGGAAGGTCAAAAATTAGTAGTAGCTGCGGGTTATTTCCCGGTTAAATAAAAACATACAGAAGCCTCTTTAGTTTATTGAAGAGGCTTTTTTTAAAGTTAAATTACGAATATTCAATTCAAATAGATGGATTCCACTATTCAACAAAATAAATTCACAGCAGAAAGTCTGAAAAAACAATTTAGGTTATCAGAGTTTTTGGCAGAGAAAATCATTTCGTCGGTCGCTTATATGTCGATTGCTATTATATTTCTGATTTTTTTCTTCGTATTCAGAGAATCAATGCCAATATTTGAGAGCAAAAATTCTTCTGAAAAAGCACAAACAGAATTTGTTTCATCAACAGATAAATTGGAGGTAGAAACTTATGGAGTTGTTGAAAAAGAAGAGCTTATGCCTGTGGAGGAATTGGAACCTGAAAGTTACGGCGGTATTGAGAAAGAACCTTTGATGGATACTGAAGTAGCAACAGTTGCAGTAGGAACAGAAGATTCGTCTATTTGGGACACGATTCTCACAACAGAGTGGGTTCCTGTTTCAGACAATCCAAGATTCGGATTGATTGCATTACTGATTGGAACTTTAAAAGTAACATTGATCGCTATGTTGATTGCCGGACCCATTGCCGTTTTAGCAGCTTTATACACTTCAACATTTGCGTCAAAAAAAGCAAAAGAAATTATTAAGCCTATTATTGAGTTATTGGCAGCTTTTCCATCGGTTGTTATCGGATTCTTTGCTTTGATGGTATTGGCTACTTTCTTCCAGGATGTATTTGGTTACGGAACCCGTCTGAATGCTTTTGTAGGTGGTGTTGCTATGGCATTGGCAGCCATTCCTATTATTTATACAATTTCAGAAGATGCACTTTCTGCCATTCCTAAAACGTATAGCGAAGCAAGTTTAGCTTTGGGAGCAACCAAATGGCAAACAGCCTTTTTTGTTGTTCTTCCTGCGGCAACTCCCGGAATATTTGCAGCCTTGTTGCTTGGTGTTGGACGTGTTTTTGGCGAAACAATGATTGCCCTTATGGCTACCGGAAACGCCGCTTTGACTTCTGCAAATCCTTTTGAAAGCGTGAGAACTTTTGCCGCGACTATCGGTTCCGAAATGGCCGAAACGGTTTTTGGAGATACACATTACAGCATGTTGTTTTTTATTGGTTCTTTGCTTTTCATTTTTTCTTTCGGATTGAATGCTATTGCCGAGTTCTATGTTAAAGGTAGATTAATCAAGAAATTCCAAGGTAAATAAGTATGGAAACAGATTTTTTTGAAACAAAAACTCAGAAAAATGAACTGAAAACAACTAATAAGACTGAAATGGCAGATATAAAAGAAATTAAAGATGAGGTTGTGAAAAGTGATTTTTTCTCGGAAAGAGATAAAAAGAAAGAACTAAAAGGGAAGATTATTTTAGGAGCTACTTTGTCTTCTGTAATATTGATTATTGCGGTTTTATTTCTGATAATCGGAATTATCGTAGTTCAGGGTTGGGATAAATTTTCTTGGGAATTCATCAGTTCATTTCCAACAGACGGAATGACCAAAGGAGGAATTTTTCCGGCAATCATCGGAACCTTTATATTGGTAATTGTAATGTCGATTGCAGCAGTTCCTTTCGGAACCATAACCGCTATTTATTTGACCGAATATGCAAAAGAAAATTCCGTTTTTGCAGCAGCAGTTCGTTTTTCGGTTCGTACTTTGGCAGTAGTCCCATCGATTATTTTCGGGCTTTTCGGACTTGGTTTTTTTATCCAATTTGTAGGAAGAGGAATGGACTCGACTTTTAATGCAGGAGAACTTCATTGGGCTCAGCCTAATATATTATGGGCGAGTTTAACGATGGCTTTGTTAACATTGCCGGTAGTGATTGTTTCGGTAGAAGAAGCTTTGAAAACGGTTCCGAGAGAATTGCGTGAAGCAAGTCTGGCTTTGGGAGCAACCAAATGGCAAACAATCAAGAATGTGGTTTTACCGGGTTCGGTTTCCGGAATATTGACAGGAACTATTCTTGCCGTGAGCCGCGGAGCAGGAGAGGTAGCACCAATCTTGTTTACCGGAGCAGCTTATTATTTGGCAACTTTACCAAAATCAGTAAGTGATCAGTTTATGAATTTGGGTTACCACATTTATATTATGTCAACCCAATCTTCTGATGTGGAGAAAACAATGCCTATTCAATTTGCAACTACTTTGGTTTTATTAATGTTGACCATTTCATTGAATATAGTAGCAGTAGTTATCAGATCAAGAATCAGAAGAAAGAGGGTGTAAGTGATTAGTGAATAGCCCTTAGTAATTAGCTGAAAAGAAATTTTTAAGCCATCAATGTGCTAATCACTATTCACTTAAAAATATAATAAGTTATAAAGTTTAAGGTTTGAAGTTCAATGTTTAAGGTTGTTTCTAATTTCTAAATTCAGATTTCGACCTTCTAACCTTCCATAATTAATAAAAAATGAAAAACATAAAAATAGAAGTTAACGATTTATCGCTTTATTACGGAGAAAAACAAGCTCTGAAAGAGATTTCGTTAGAAATTCCAAGTAATAAGGTAACAGCTTTAATTGGGCCTTCGGGTTGTGGGAAATCGACTTTTTTGAGAAGTATTAACCGAATGAATGATTTGATTCCGAATGTTAAAATTACGGGTCAAATGTTGGTGGAAGGAATTGATATTTATGACAGAGATGTAGATGTTGTAAACGTAAGAAAGAAGATTGGAATGGTTTTTCAGAAATCGAATCCTTTTCCAAAATCGATTTATGAAAATGTAGCTTACGGTTCAAGAATTAACGGTATTAACGGTAAAAATGAATTGGACGAAATTGTTGAGAGATCATTGAAACAGGCAGCTATTTGGGACGAATTGAAAGATCGTTTGGGCGATTCTGCCATGGGGCTTTCGGGCGGACAACAACAGCGTTTGTGTATTGCGAGAACTTTGGCGGTAAATCCGGATATTATTTTAATGGATGAACCTGCCAGTGCTTTGGATCCGATTTCAACTTCAAAAATCGAAGAATTGGTACATGAGTTAAAAGACAATTATACCATTATTATTGTAACTCACAATATGCAACAAGCTGCCAGAACCAGTGATCATACGGCTTTTTTCTATATGGGAGAGTTGATTGAAATGGGTAAAACCAAAAACTTGTTTACTTCTCCTTCAAAGAAACAAACCGAAGATTATATTACAGGAAGATTTGGTTAATCGGAATAGATAAGAAACAAGATAAAAGAAAGGAGAGGGATGATGATGCGAAATCACAAATCATAACTCAGAAGTCTGAAATCACAACTCAAAAATCACAGCATGGGAACTTTTATAGAAACAGAAATAAAAAAGTTAGGAAAAACAATTAAGGAAATAAACACGTTGGCCGAAAATCAGGTTTTTGATGCCATGAAAACGTTGCTTTCGGAAGATGACATTTCAGGAAACAAAGAAATAAAGAAAGCGGAAGAAAAGATAGACAAACTGGATATGAAAATAGATCAGATTTGTCAGAATATTGTGGCTTTGCACCAACCTGTTGCTTCCGATTTAAGGTTTGTATTGTCGGCAATGCAAATTGGAAATGAGGCCGAGCGAATTGGAGATTTGGCAATGAGTATTATCAGGAGGTCTAAAAACAATCTTGATAAAAAGGAATTGGTTTCAAAATACAATATTGCTCAAATAGCCCGGGAAATTGAAGAAATTACGGTTACAACCAACAGATATTTCAGGAAATTGGAAGAGGACAAAATTGAGCAAATTTTTGCTTTGGATACCAGTCTCAAAGACCGAATTGAAATTGCAATCCAAGGAATTATAGTAGAGATGAAAGCAAATTCGGATATTGTAGATTCAGGTGCCGATTTGATAATTGTTCTGAAACATTTGGAACGTATTTCAGATCATTGTACCAATATTGCTGAGTCGGTATATTTTGTGATTACTTCCAAAATTGTGAAACATGCAAGATTTGACCAGAAAAAATAAATAAGTGTTATTTTGTTTGTAAGTTGCTGTATCATTGATTTTTATATTTCACAACACATAGATACATAGAAATTTTAATGTTTTAAAAGGGTTTGATAGGTGTTTCACTTTTCACATAGTTAAACTATGTGAGAAATAGTATTATTTCCTAGTTAATTCTTTGACCATAGTTTGTTTCTATGTGCCTATGTGTTTAATTTTAAGACTGATTTACAGGTAGTTATTAATCGAAATCAGGTGAATAAGTGTTGTTTTTAATTTTTCTATAAGAAAAGCCGGTTATTAGAATTTCTAATGCCGGCTTTTCTGTTTTTTATAACAAGGAGGGATCTCTGTGTTTTCTTCGCGTGTCTTTGTTGTAACAACTTTTAATGCGGATTTTGGGTTAAACTATAATTTTTGCCACGATCCGAGCGAACGGACGAAGTAATTCACGAATTAGGTATTTGGTGTTAAAAATAATTACGCTAATTACCGGCTAAAGCCGGTTGCCGAATTACACAAATTCTTACCGGTGAATCAACTCAGAAACAACATCTATTTACAAAGAGTTAGATAGAATTTGCCGCAGATTCGCTGATTTTTTTTGCCACGACCCGAGCAAAGCGAACAGACGAAGTAATTCGCAAATTTATATGCTTTGCATTGAAAAATAATTTCGCTGATTACCGGCTAAAGCCGGTTGGCGAATTACACGATTTCTTACCGGTGAATCAACTCAGAAACAACATCTATTAAAAAGAGTTCCCAAAGCTCAATACCCAATAAAACATAACCAACTCACTTTAAGTAATTAACAGCTAATAAACCCGATAAAGTAAAATATTTCCATAATTTTTCTTTTTTTATTAATAGTGCTTTATGTATTTTTAACAAAAATTTTAAATAATTATAAAATATATCCCTACTATTTATGAAAAAAATCTACTGTTTATTAGGCTTTGCACTATTGAGCCTGAGTACCGGTTTTGCACAGGAAAACCACCTTCGAAATTCAAAATGGTTTGCTTACAATACACAACTGCAATTTACCCCTTATAATCCTTACGCATATCCTCAGGACACTCCCAACCCCTTTAGCGGATTTGTGACAGCCTCTGTTTGTGACCCAAATGGAGACCCTTTGATTGTTGTTAACTCCTATAATGGAACTGTGTGGGCAAATGATCAAATAATTGGAAATATTCCTTCCGCCATCAATACCCAAAATACAATTATAGTACCCAAACCCAAACATTCGGATCGATACTATATTATATCTTCTACTGAATGGGAATTAAACTATACCGAAGTAGATTTAACAACTTTAACTCTTATAAATCAGGAAGCCTCAATAAAAGATCAAAACGGAAACCCTATACTTTCAAGTCCGGGAGGTAGCGGAGTAGCTTCGACCGTGCACGCAAATGGTATCGATTACTGGATTACCGCATTTGCCAATGATTATGTAATGTCTTATCTGGTGACTGAAAACGGCATTAACACAACCCCTGACGGAGTTTTTGAACTTCCTCCATCAGATCCTTATGCAACATTAAGAATTAAAATATCTCCCAAAACAAGCTATGACAATAAAAAACATATCGCTATTGTAAACTTTTATAATGGAACGTCCTTAAAAGACTTCAATGATGAAACAGGAGCAATAACCGATAGTTATTCGAACATAAATTATGCATTAGAACAAAGGAATCTCAATAACTTCAATAACATAATACACACAGTAGATGCCGAATTTTCGGCCGATGGAAACACCCTGTATTGTGTAGATGATATTAACAATTACGGATCGGTTTATGCCATTCAGGAATCAGGAAGTATATTACCAATTGGAGAATATGGCAGTTTTGTCTCCTCGCGACGAGGACCCGATGGCTCTGTATATTTTCTTGATGGTTACGGATCCCTCCACAAACAACAACCTGACAGCACCAACTACCCTAACTACCTGGGCATTTCGTTGTTTTATAACGGTTCTTTCAACCAATGGGCATATCTGCCACAATTAGTGAGTTTTAATGAGTGTCTCACTTTACCCGCAAATATCCCTGCTTTCAGTCCCGCTTATATTTGCAAGGGAGCATCATACACCTTACCTGCCACATCTAACAACGGAATTACAGGTTCCTGGTCGCCGGCATTCAATAATATGGCAACCACCACTTACACCTTTACACCTGATCAGGGACAATGTACTGCCGAAACAGCAAACTTAACTGTTGTGGTTAATGACCAAAATACGATTCCAGTATTTAATACATGGCCACTTTATTTGCCAAGCTCACTCTGTGTAGGAAGTTCATATACCTTTCCAACCACTTCTTCAAATCAAATCACAGGAACCTGGTCGCCGGCTTTTAACAATACAGCAACCACAACATATACATTTACTCCTAACGCGGGACAATGCGGTGCCGCAACTACACATACAATTACTATCGATCAGAAAGCTACTCCTGCTTTCAATTCTATTGCGCCAATATGTACAGGCAGTACTTTTACCTTACCTACAACTTCTACAAACGGAATTACAGGAAACTGGTCGCCTGCCAAAAATTATACCGAAACCACAACTTATACTTTCACTCCGAGCGGAGGGGTTTGTGCCAATACAACCACTATGACGGTTACGGTTAATCCAAAGGTAACTCCTTTGTTTGATGCTATTGAACCTGTTTGTTCAGGAAGTGCCGTAAATCCTTTACCTGCCAGTTCTGCTAACGGAATTACAGGAATCTGGTCACCGGCTTTTAATAACACAGCTACTACAGTCTATTCTTTTACGCCTAACGCGGAACAATGTGTGAATATAACCCCAACCACAATAACGGTTACAGTCAAACCAACTCCTGTTTTTAATAATATCGCAATGATTGATTACGGTCTAAATGGTTATGTATTGCCTTACGAATCTGCCAATGGAATTTACGGAACATGGTTTCCTGATTCAGTTACTGAAGGAACAAAAAATTATATTTTCAGCCCGGAATATGATGATTATTGCTCCGTTACAAAATCATTTACTCTGGTAAAACAAAAAACAATCTCGGCTGTTTATGATGATTTTAGTGCGACACCAATAAATGGAGATTCAGGAGGAATAACTCCTTCTGTTTTTAGCAATGACTACACTATTGACGGTGGCGTAGTTTCAAATGACAATACCATTGGTACTATTGTTTCTGTTAATCCACCGGCTAATTTTTATATGCTTCCGGATGGTACGATATATATAGAAGGAGATCCCAGACGTGACTATGGTACTTATATTGTTGAATACAAAATCACACAAAGATCATGTGAGTCAAACTCTGACATTTCTTTTGCAATTATTGTACTTATCGATCCAAATGCTACAGGAAGAAAGTCTAATACAATTGTTCAAAAAACACCTGATGTAGTTACTGTTTATCCTAACCCGAGCAACGGCATATACAATATAGATTTGACAAATGTAAAAGGAGATTACGATACTGTAAGAGTGTTCAGTATGCTGGGTTCTCTTATTTACGAAGGCAATTTGAATTCGAAATCACTCAATCAAATAGATTTATCAGGTATGCCAACAGGTTGTTATTTAGCCAAAGTTTCGGGCAACAACGGTAGCAGTTCATTTCAATTGATAAAACAATAGAATCAGCAAACAAATTAAATAATAAGAATCTGATCCGCCACGGCGGACAGATTAAACGATAATTTACATACTTAACATTATGAAAAACATATTTTTCGGCCTACTAGCCATCATTCTGTTCTCCAACTTCACATTTGCTCAGCTTATGAGTGATGCAGAGCACAAAACAATGACGGAAACGTACTCGGCAAATTTAAATAATTTACTAACTGCCAACATACCGCAAGGACAAGGCCTGTCACTTGACCAGTACAAAAGAGGTATTCTAAGAGGCGAGTACACGCTTTCTCCCACGGCAAAGAGCAGTATTACCAGTTATGCCACACAATTAAAAACCTATGGAGCTGCATTTGCCGCAACCAAAGACCTTACTGCAAATACCGATGCACTAAAATATTTCTACAGTACGTTTATGCCAAGTACTGTGGTATTGGGTGGTACCATAGTAGAAAGCACTACTGCCCCAGGACTTAGAGGACTGGAAATGTGGAATTGTGCGCTAAAAAGTTTTAATGCCGAAAATTGCGGCTCTACTTTATTGATAGGAGACGAAAACAATCTGAGCGAACTGGCCGATATTAGCACAAACCTATTAAAACTATATACAGAAGACCCAACAAATCCCGAAAACATGGGGATATTGGTGATGCTAAATGGGTTTGGGGAGTGTATGCAGAAATATTTTCAGTTGGAGCAGGTGGCGTTTGATATATCAAGAGATGTACACTTTGCCAATTTGGTTAATAGACTTGATTGGTTTTCACACCGAACAGTAAACCAAGCTAGAATAGACGAGTTGAT
>CAZWAF010000011.1:0-56257 GCA_964631795.1 uncultured Flavobacterium sp.
GGCTTTGGAAGAAAAAGTAGCTTCTAAAAGAAGAAAAACTTTGGAAAGAGAGTTAGAGTGGGTGCGTCAGGGAGCAAAAGGCCGTCAGACTAAACAAAAAGCTCGTTTGCAGAATTATGATAAATTATTGAACGAAGATCAAAAACAATTAGACGAAAAGCTTGAAATCTACATTCCGAACGGACCTCGTTTGGGAACCAATGTTATTGAAGCAAAAAGTGTTGCCAAAGCTTTTGGAGATAAATTATTGTATGATAATTTAAACTTTACTTTGCCACAGGCTGGAATTGTTGGAATCATCGGACCAAATGGTGCCGGAAAATCGACTATTTTCAGAATGATTATGGGAGAACAAACACCGGATGCCGGAGAGTTTACAATTGGAGAAACAGTTAAAATTGCTTATGTTGACCAATCGCATTCAAACATTGATGTAAATAAATCTATTTGGGAAAACTTCTGCGACGGTCAGGAATTGATTATGATGGGCGGACGTCAGGTGAATTCTCGTGCTTATTTGAGCCGATTCAATTTTGGCGGAAGCGATCAAAACAAAAAAGTTTCTATGCTTTCAGGTGGAGAGCGTAACCGTTTGCATCTTGCAATGACTTTGAAAGAAGAAGGAAACGTACTTTTACTGGATGAGCCTACCAATGATTTGGATGTGAATACACTTCGTGCACTTGAAGAAGGTTTGGAAAACTTTGCTGGTTGTGCGGTTGTAATTTCGCACGACAGATGGTTCCTTGACAGAATTTGTACACATATTCTTGCTTTTGAAGGAGATTCTGAAGTTTATTTCTTTGAAGGAAGTTTCACTGAATATGAAGAAAACAAAAAGAAACGTCTTGGTGGCGATTTGACTCCAAAACGTTTGAAATACAAAAAATTAATCAGAGGTTAATAAAAAAAGAAGAGGTCGAAAGACCTCTTTTTTAATGCATGAATATTCCGAATTTTGATTTTAGTTTAATAAAAATAAGGCCAATATTGTAAGCACTTAAAGTACAATCTTCAAAGTTAAACTGAGAAATATTGAATATAGTGCACATCTCTTCAAATGAAACGGGATGATCTTCTTCTTTCCATTTCTGATAAATAATTTCAATATCGAGAGCGTCATTTTTTAGTCGTCCCAAATTCATTCTTTCCAAAGCGGCATTAATCATATCAATAGAAAAATTGACGTGATAGCCAACCAAAACAGAATTTCCTATTTGTTCTATAACTTTTTCAATTGCTTCGGCTTCGGTCAATTTCAAACATTTACTTTCAATAATATAATCGTTTGAAATGCCCGTTTTTTTATTATAAATGTATTGTTTCAAAACAACTTCAAAACTATCATTTACAATTATAGAATTGTTTTCTACACCAAATGTGCTGATGAATTGAATTACATCATTTTCAATAGAATCTCCCGAAGTTTTTATATCAATTATAATAAATCGGGGCGATTTTGGTCCTTCAAATTTCTTTAAATAGTTATTCCAAAATTCAGGATATTTATTTTTTTTTAGCCAATTGAACATATTATGAGAAATAAGTGAGTTGGAATCTGTTTTTTATAATTTCTTCTAATTCTTTCATAGAATGAAAACTTTCTTTTAAATCTTCCTTATCATTTTTTGGTAAATCTTCAACATTGATAAATTGACCGTCATTTCCGTTTTTAAGACCTTCTAAAGTTCTGAATTTTGTTAAAAGAAGAAAATCTTCAGCTGCTTTCAGATAAATTTCGGCATGCTTTTCATCTTCAATTGCTAACTGTTTGAATCTTGAAAAAGTATTGTTTTTGCTTTTTACTTTGTAACTCAAAATAAGTACCCTGGCAGCATCTACCAAACCTGAAATAGCTCTGTTTTTTATGTCAAATAAATTTTTGTTGATTTCGTCTTCTTCCAATACAAAATGTTTGAAAAAGCTCAAAGGAACCGGTTTTTTAAGGGTTTCATTTCCTAAAAACGCAAAGAATTTTTTGTTTTTGTCTAATTTTTCGAAAATAGTTTCTGTTAGATTTTCAACCAGTTTACTGTCACCATAAACCATTTCATAATCGAAAAAAATAGGGTTTGTCTCTTCTGATTTTTTAACAGGAGATTCTATCCAACTAATGTAATATTCTTTCCATTCGGAGATTGATTTACAATACAACGGATTGCTGGCTGTATAACCATTTGGAGCATGATTATAACCTATAAATTCTAAAGCAGTTGTTACTTTTTTTGATAATCTGAGAAAATAATCTCTTACTTCGCGGTATTTCGATTCAGAAACATCTTCAAAAACCAAAAAACTATTTTGTTCTGTTAATAATAATTGTTCTTTTCGACCCTGACTACCAATGCTTAGCCAGGCAAAATGGATAGGAGGGGAGCCTAATTCTAATATTGACAAATCGATTACGCGTTTTATTAAGGTAATGTTGACTTCTCCGGCAATATTAATAATATGATTAAGCGGAATTTTTTTATTGATAGAAATTCGAATAAACTCTGAAAGTTTGTATCTCAAATTCTTTAAGTCATTCGAATTCATACATTTTTTAATCTCTTTAATCAATAACCCCGGGTTATTTGATTGGGCGTTTATTAAATCTTGCTGAGAAATTACACCTTTTACGGCTGTTTTATCGGTGCCGTCACTTGTTACGCATAAATAGCTTACATGATGACGAAGCATGATAAGTTGAGCTTCTGCAACCGATAAATTTTCTGTAACAGTAATTACAGGACTGGTCATAATATTACTGGCAAGTGTGGTTATGTGAAATTTACCGGTTGCAATTTTATTTCGGAGTTCTACATCCGTAATAACACCAATAGGTAAATTTCGTTCATGAATAATTGCACAGCCAAATAAATTATCGGCCATCATTTGAGCAACGTTCATCGCAATTGCTGTTGGTGCAGCCAAAAGCGGATTTCGATTATAATCTAAAGACTGAAAAAACTGAATTTCGGCTTGTTTACTCGTATATTGAACAGTATCGTTAATTAATGATCCTTTTTTGTCATTGGTATTTATAGCAGAACTGGCAAAATTTTGAAGCAAAAATTCCAGAACATTTGTATTATTGGCAACAAAAGGTCTGAAAGTGGCTATTGGAATTGCATAAACAATACTTTCGTCGTTGGCCTTAGCAGTCATCATATAATTGTTTTTAGCAAAAAATGGTCGTAAACCAAAAACATCACCAAATTCACATTTGGTAATCGTTATTTCATCTGCATCAGAAATAATAGATAAATCAATAGTTCCGGAAAAAACAACATAAAAATAATCATGTAATGGATCATTGACTTTGAATAAAGTTTTGTTTTTTTCTAAATTCAAAACTCTGATATCCAAAGCTACTTGGGTCAATTCTTCGTAAGTCAGTTCAGAAAAAGGTTGAAAATTAACCAGAAAATTTGCTATTGATTCGGTAATGCTATTTTTCATAGTTTAGAAAATATGCTACAATTGATTTTGTAATTTGCTGTTAAAATCTAAAAATAATAAAATAAATCGTACAAATAGAATAGAACCAATTAATTTGATTAAAATGATGTATAATTAAAACATATAAATTCTATTTTACATAATATAAATTATAGTTCAAATTGTAGCTGTTTAAAATACTGTTAAAAAATTCCAATCATAAGTTTAGAAAAGCCACGAATTCCCGAATTTTTCATTCTAAATGCGTTTGCTTTGATAAATTTTATAAAAAAAGTGCAAGATTTATTTCTTGCACTTTTTGACTTTATAACTTTCAACTCAATTATCTCGAATAATTTGGAGCTTCTTTTGTAATTGTAACATTATGTGGATGACTTTCTCCAATTCCGCTGGTTGTAATTCTCACAAAACGACCAGTATCTTTCAATGTTTGAATATCTTTAGAACCACAATATCCCATTCCGGCACGAAGACCACCAATGAATTGGATCATACTTTCGTTTAATTCACCTTTGTAAGGAACTCGTCCCACAATTCCTTCCGGAACCAGTTTTTTAACATCATCTTCAACATCCTGGAAATAACGGTCTTTTGAACCTTGTCCCATAGCTTCAACAGAACCCATACCTCTGTAAGATTTGAATTTTCTTCCTTCAAAAATAATGGTTTCTCCCGGAGATTCCTTAGTTCCGGCCAATAAAGATCCAAGCATTACACAATCAGCACCCGCAGCGATAGCTTTAGGAATATCTCCTGTATAACGAATTCCTCCGTCAGCAATTACAGGAACACCGGTTCCTTTAAGCGCAGCAGCTACTTCTAGCACAGCTGAAAATTGTGGGAATCCAACACCTGCAACTACACGTGTAGTACAAATTGATCCGGGACCAATACCTACTTTTACAGCATCGGCACCATTTTCAACCAGATACAAAGCAGCTTCCGGAGTTGCGATATTTCCAACAACTACATCCAATTCAGGGAAACTTGCTTTTACTTCTTTCAAAACAGTAACCACCCCTTTAGTATGTCCGTGAGCAGTATCAATAATAACAGCATCTACACCTGCTTTTACTAAAGCAGTTGCTCTCTCTACAGCATCGGCAGTAACACCAAG
The DNA here is from genome assembly GCA_964631795.1 of uncultured Flavobacterium sp. Lineage (GTDB taxonomy): Bacteria > Bacteroidota > Bacteroidia > Flavobacteriales > Flavobacteriaceae > Flavobacterium. The sequence continues at coordinate 4,562 of CAZWAF010000011.1, forward strand.
CGCTGCAGCCACACGCAAACGACCGTATTTGTCTTTGTTTGCATTTGGTTTTACTCTTAACTTCGTAATATCTCTGAAAGTAATTAATCCGATAAGTTTATTTTCAGAATTTACTACCGGTAATTTTTCGATTTTATTTTTTTGTAGAATTTCTTCAGCAATTGCCAGATTAGTTCCCTCACCTGCCGTTACCAGATTTTGAGTTGTCATAATTTCGGTAATCGGACGGCTGTTAGTTTTTTCGAAACGCAAATCACGATTGGTTACAATACCTTTCAAAATTCCGTTGTCATCTACGATAGGAATTCCACCAATACTGAATTCTTTCATTACTTGTTTGGCTTCTCCAACAGTTGCAGAAAGAGTAAGAGTTACAGGATCTATAATCATTCCCGATTCGGCACGTTTTACTTTGCGAACTTCGGCAGCCTGTTGTTCAATAGTCATGTTTTTGTGCAATACTCCTATTCCACCCTCTTGAGCCATTGCTATAGCCATTGCACTTTCGGTAACTGTATCCATTGCAGCAGATACAATAGGTACGTTAAGCGTAATGTTTTTAGAAAATTTTGTTTGAATACTTACTTCTCTTGGAAGTATCTCTGAATAGTTTGGAACTAATAGTACATCGTCGTATGTTAAACCTTCACCGACAATTTTTGAGATATGTGCTTTCATGTTGCAATTTCTAGTTGAATTGCGTGCAAATATAGTTCTTTTATAGAAAAAAACGAATATTTTCTAATAAATTAATTTCAATAACAATTTCAAAATAGAAGTTTATATTATTCGTATAATAAGTGATATTGAATTAAACCATCTATTGGTTTTTGAATGACATTTCCTAAAGTTAATTCATGTTTTTCAAAAACGGTTTTTAATTCTTCTTTGGTATTAAATGCAATAGAACCTACAAAATGAATAGGAATTTCTTTACAATTATCAAATTGAGTAATATAATAGTTGATTAAATCTTCAATTGCTTCAAAAATAATCTTTTGGCAAAACGGATCTTGCTTGTTTTCGATTAAAAACCGGGCAAAAGTTGCTAAATAAGCATTTGGATTTTGTTCTTTATATAAATGTTGTTTAATAACATCAGCATCCAAATCATATTCTGATTCAAATACAGAAGCTAAATTTGAAGGCATTTTGTTGAAATAATATTCACGTATAAGTCTTCTGCCCAATTGATTTCCACTGCAATCGTCCATAACAATATAGCCAAGCGATTGTACTTTTTGATGCAAATGAGTTCCGTCAAAATAACTGCAATTTGAACCGGTTCCTAAAATACAAACAATCGATTTTTCACGATTATGAGCTGTAGCATAAGCCGCAGCATAAGTATCTTCGTGAATTGCTATTTCGGTTGAATTTGCAAAATAAGATTTAAGAACTTTTGATAAATAGATTTTCATTCTGTCAGAACCACAACCGGCTCCGTAAAAATAGATATGAGAAACCTTTTCTTTATTTTGTTTTAATTCAAAAGTTTCGTTAAGTCTTTCTAAAATTTGATCTTCTTTTAATATTTCCGGATTCAATCCGGCAGTTTGTGTGGTAAAAAGTATTGTTCCTGAATCATTAATGGCAATCCAATCGGCCTTTGTTGAACCGCTATCTACTAATAATTTCATATATGTAAAATTTATTTGTCATAAGTTAAGAGATTTTAGAATGAAGATTGCTGTTTCAAACATCTGAAATCAAAAATCGTTAATCAAAAATCTTAAATCTTAATTTTTTCTATGTTGACATTATGTCAGAAACTCTTAAAAGTTCCAGATCTATATTGGTTTTTCCTTTGATTGTTTTAGAGAATGGTGTTAGTTGTAATTGGTCTTTTAAAAGTCCGACCATCACATTTGATTTTCCTTCCAATAAAGATTCAACTGCTTTTACTCCGAATTTACTTGCTAAAACCCGGTCGAAACAACTTGGAGAACCACCTCTTTGAATATGTCCTAATACAGTAACACGGACATCGTAATCGGGTAAATGGGTTTCTACATATTCTTTTAATTCAAATACGTTTTTACCGATTTTTTCACCTTCGGCTATTACAACAATACTGGAAGTTTTTCCCGATTTATGGCTTTTTTCAAGAGAATCGAGCAATCTTTCTAATCCATAATTTTCTTCGGGAATTATAATTTCTTCGGCTCCTGCCCCTACTCCTGCGTTTAGAGCAATATGACCGGCATCTCTTCCCATCACTTCAACAAAGAAAAGGCGGTTATGAGAAATGGCAGTATCTCTAATTTTATCAATAGCTTCAATTACCGTATTTATCGCGGTATCGAAACCTAAAGTATATGTTGTTCCAAAAATATCATTATCAATTGTACCCGGAATTCCGATTATTGGAAAATTGAATTCATTTATAAAAACTTCAGACCCCTTGAAAGTTCCGTCACCTCCAATAACTACCATGGCATCTATTGAAGCATCTTTAAGGTTTTTGAAAGCTGTTTGCCTTCCTTCAACTGTCATAAAATCTTCTGAACGGGAAGATTTCAAAATAGTTCCGCCTTTGTGAATTATATTGGCAACCGTTCTGGGACCAAATTCTACAAAGTCGCCTTCAATTAATCCTTGAAAACCTCTGTAAATACCTATACATTTTATATTGTGATGAGCACAGGTTCTCACCACCGAACGAATGGCAGCATTCATACCCGGCGCATCTCCGCCTGATGTTAATACTGCTATGGTTTTTATAGAATTTGCCATATTTTGATTTTTTATTGGTCTCAAAAATAGTTTAAAACTATGCACTTTAGTGCATTTCACTTTCACTTTCTAAAAATTTTAAGCCACTGATTAAACAGATTCACACAGATTAATCAGTGCTAATCTTAATCCCGAAATTTTTGGACCTGCCTTTCGTGGTAAAAAACTTTTTGATCCACTTTTCAGACAATCATATTAATTAAAATTCTTCTTCGTGAGGAATTCCATCCCTGTTTGGTTTTACAGTAGATTTCTTCTTAGTTTTTTTATTTTCACCTTGAAAATTTATAGCAGGTTCATTGTCGGAATCCTGGTCTAAATCAACTTTTTTGCTTTGCTTTTTTACTTTCGTTTTCTTTTTAAAAATCTTATTCAGCAATTCCTGAAAAGTATTGAAATCGGCTTCATAAGTGATACCTCCTCCTTGTGTATAACCAATTCCCTGCCCAACATAATTTACTTCATTTTCCCGATTAAAAGCTCTTAGGTTTAAACTTCCGTCATCATTAACTCTGTATTGAATATTGAAATTACCTACCACTGCCGATTGATTAATTCCTCCGATAGGAACTCCCAGTTTTCCGTTTACAGAAACCCGGTCGTTTAATTGTCCGGAAACGGTAACTCCTACCTGACCTTCGGTTTCAACTCCGGCAGTTTTATTTGTCGGAACTAAATTTACTCCGACTTTTAATTTATCATCGGGATTTTGAAATAATGAGCTAAACATACTTCCTGCATTTTCTAAAAAGTTAGCTTCAACAGTATTAGAATTAACTCCTTGATTGCCCACAAAACCGCCGGTAGCCAATAATGCCAAAGCCTGGGTTTGACGCATATCTTTATTGCTTAGCTTACTTTGAACTTCAGATAAAAGTCCGGTTGAAGCGGTTGGGAAATTAATATTAAAATCTGGCTCCGGACTAGTAATATTTCCTGTAATTTTAATAGAAACATCTACGGGAACTTTTTTATTTACAGAACTGGTTTCTAATAATTGAGCCGGATTTGCTCCACCGGGAACAGTATAAATAGCCTCCATATCCAGTCGGGCTTTCATTGGATCTCCTTCCCAAACAATAGAACTGAATTTTTTTACAGAAAATCGTTTGTCTATTACCGATTTGTATTTGAAATTGTAATAACCTTCATAAATCTGATAATCTCCATACATATTAAATTTTCCTAAAGTATTTATTTCTAAAAATAAATTACCCGTTCCGGTTCCTTTCATCCCGTGTCCCGATTGAGGATCTAAGATCACTTCTATTTGGGCATCCCGGTTTAAATCTAAATCGAATTTTAAGTCTAATCCATTGTATTTTTTTTCAGTTTTAGCCAATCCTTTTTCTTGTAAATATTTATCTAAAGGGCTTATAAATTTCACAAAAGGATTTTCTGAAACCGATCCAACATCAGAAATAGGTATTTTTATTTCGGTTCCTTTTTTAGATTTTGCATTCACAACAATCGACATTCTGTCGGTAGGACCACTAAGACTTGCTGTACCATCAATAAAAGCTACACCATAATAAGGCGTACCTTCGGTATAAGGAGTGTTTAAAACAAGTAATCGATCGCTGTAAATGTTTAAACCCAAATTCCAATCGGTAAATACATTGTGTTTTATATAACCATTTAAATTTCCATTGGTATTAAACTTTGAATCGGTCAATGTTATGTTCTGAAATATGAATTGATTTTCAGACAAATCAACAATAGAATTATCCTGAAGAATATAATCAGTATTCAAATAAGGAATTTTCAGTCCCGCTTCTTTAAGGAAAAGTCTTCCGTTTATTTCGGGTTTACTAAATGAACCCGAAATATTTGAAGATCCGGAAACGAATCCTCTAATATTAGAAATAACATCGCCTCCTAATGGACTAAGTGCTGCTATATTGAATTTATTAAATCTTAAATCTAAATCCAAAATTGGTTCTTTATTCACAATGCTGAAATTACCTTCTATTTTGAATGTTTCAAAATGATTATTTTCCAGTACAGATTGAATACTGAATTTTTTAAGAGTTTCATCTCCTTCTATATTAAGATTGAGACTTCCTAAATCGATTTCATTTATAGACAAATCATCAACAAGTAAATGTGATTTGGGTTGAAATATGTTTTTATTTTGAATAAAATCAACTTCCCCATTCAATTTTCCGGTTACATCCAAATTTTCAACTCTGGGTAAAATCTTTTCGATACTTACATTCTCAAATTCAAGTTTTAAATCTTTTGATTTTTCTTGTAATTCTCCTTCGAAATTTATCTTTTCATTTTCGTGAGACAGGAAAATTTTATCAAATACGATATTTTTAAAATTTTTGTCAAAAACAATTTTATTTTCATCGGTATTTTGATTTTCATTCAAATACCATAAATTATTTTTATATGTTAATTCTGATTTTCTAATTCCAATAACACTGTTTTTCAGTTCATCTATAGTATGATAAAGATTTAGTTTATAAGAATCTTCGGCTTTGTCTCCACCGTTAAATTCTGTACGGGCAAACAAAGTGTCGTTTCGGGTCACATTTAAAAGACTGAATTTCGAAATTTTATAATATTTTGTTTTAATGCTATCCATTTCCACATAAGCATTATATAATTTACTTGTATTGTCAATGTCAACTTTTACTTTATCAAAATAATTATCAAAAGCTTTGACCAAAGGAGAACTGAAATTCAGTTTAAATTCGTTCTTATCCGAATCAATATTTCCTTTAAGAACGGTACTGTTTCCTATTTCAATTTCAGGATAAAATATTTCAATTATTTTGCTGTAAACATTGATGTTAAAATTCAAAAATTGTTTTGGCAGCACTTTATTAGGCCTGTAATTGGCATACAAACTTCCGGCTGCATTTTCAACCATGGCTCTCAATTGGTCGAATTTGAATCGGCCAATGATTTTTCCCTCAATTATATCGGGCGAATGAACTGTAATTGTTCTGATTTTTTGGTCATCAAATGTTGATTCGAGCGAAAAATCTTCAAAAAGATAAATATCCTTATTGTTTTGATAAGAAGTGTTGGTAATATTGATTTTTCCGTTAAGATTATCAAGCGTGTTTCCGGCCATTTTAATCATAATATCTCCCTTGAAAACCGATACACTGTCTTTTATAATATTCAGTTTATTGAAATTGGCATAATCAATTCGGGTAAGAAAATCATATTTATTTTCTTTTTGACTTAAATCTACCAAACCATCAAAATCCATAAATAAATTAGGATCATTAATATTCACTTTTCCCTTGAAAAAAGGCGATTTAAAATTCCCGTCTATCTTGATTTTGGTATAAGTATATTTGTAAAATCTGAGTTTTGAAACAGTTCCGGTTACGGTTGTATTCAAATATTTTTCAACGAATCCTTTTCCTTTTACATTAAGATTAAGCGAAACTTTTTCTAAATCTTTTTTATCTAAAAATTTACCTAAATCAAAATTGTCAAATATAATTTTACCCTGATAATTGGCATTATCGATATTGTCAATATTGGTCATTTGTAAGTCTGATTCCACATTTCCTAAATCTGTAATCATAAAAAACTTGGCATCTATGGCAGATGTCGTCAGTTCGGTAGTTCCTTTTAAATTGAATTGACCAATTCTTTTTAAAGACGAAGGCAATGATTTTCCCAGAATATTAGGCAATAATCCAACAAGATTGTCATAATTGGAATTTACTTTACTAAAATTTCCTTTCATATAAAAAGGCTGATTCTTATCTCCCAGTAAATTTTTGAAATTCACATTTCCTTTTATTTCAGATTTTCTGTCACTATACAAATGAAGATTCGTGAAAGTTAAATTATTCAAAGGTCCTGTAATATGAGATTTGAAATCGAAAATCCTGTTTTTTCCTAATTCATCATAAAAAAAACGAATATCTGTTGTTGATAATGTTGAATTATCAATTTTGAAATCAAATTTCACTTTATTGTTGAAATCCGAAAAATCACCATGCTTATATATTAATTTGGCATTTCCTTTCAAAGTCGAATATTTAGTTACAACATCCATATTTTCCAACATCATTTTTGTATCGGTATATGAATATCTCCCGCTTAAATTTTTTATAAATAAACCTCTGTGATCTTTAAAAGACAGTTTGTTTATTTTAGAATAAAAATCCGAACCATGAATAAGAAAATTGCTAAGCGAAGCATTGATTTTAGTAGCATCCATATACTTGCGATAACTACTGTTTTCATTTATATAATTATAATGAGAATCCGACAAATAAACATTTTTGGCTTTCATCAAAAAGTGTCCTGTAGAAGGTTCTCCGGTTTCAAAAAGATCAATAAAATAACTCAAATTACTATCTTCTTCGCCTTTGTATTGTTTCATATTGAAATACAATCCGTCCACCCGAATATCTCCAAAAATCAAATCTCCATGAATTAATTTTTCGAAATCCAAAATATTGGTTTGAATTCGGTTTGCGTAAAAAAGAGTGTCTTTATGATGATCTTTTATAAGTACCGTTTTCAGCTTGGCAGTACCAAAAATGGTAATCGATACTTTCTCAACTTTAATATCGGTTTTAAAATCTTTATTGAGCATATCGGTCACATAAGTACCGATTTTTGTCTGAACAAAAGGCAAAGAAAGAGTTATTCCCAATAGCAATAAAAGCACAACAAGTGCCAGTAAAATACGGATTGCTATTTTTTTAAATTTTTTGATACCTTTTATTGTTTTAAATTTGTCAAATATAATTCAAAAATATTGCTCTAATATGCAAAAAACGCCAGTTTTTATACTAGCTATCGAAAGTTCCTGCGACGACACTGCGGCGGCTGTTATGGAAAACGACAAAGTCTTGTCGAATATTGTCGCTAATCAACTTATTCACAATGAATACGGGGGTGTTGTTCCCGAATTGGCATCCAGAGCTCATCAACAAAATATCGTGCCGGTTATCGATACAGCACTCAAAAAAGCAAATATAAAAAAAGAACAATTGTCTGCTATTGCCTTTACACAAGGACCGGGATTGATGGGTTCGCTTTTGGTAGGAAGTTCGTTTGCCAAATCGATGTCGCTGGCTCTGAACATTCCCCTGATTTCCGTAAATCACATGCATGCGCATATTTTGGCGCACTTCATTAATGAGGAAGGCTTTGAAAAACCATCATTTCCCTTTTTGGCATTGACTATTTCGGGCGGACATACCCAAATCGTGAAAGTTACCGATTATTTTGACATGGAAATCATTGGAGAAACCAATGATGATGCTGTAGGAGAAGCTTTTGACAAAACCGCTAAAATATTGGGACTTCCCTACCCTGGCGGTCCTTTTGTTGATAAATTTGCTCAACTTGGAAATCCTAAAGCTTATACTTTTACCAAACCAAAAGTTCCGGGATTGGATTTCAGTTTTTCGGGTTTAAAAACTGCTATTTTGTATTTTATCCAAAAACAGAAAATTGAAAATCCGAATTTTGTTGAAGAAAACATGAATGACATCTGTGCTTCTATTCAATACACAATTATTGAAATTTTGATGGATAAATTGAAAATGGCCGTAAAAGAAACAGGAATCAAGCAAATTGCTATTGGTGGCGGAGTTTCGGCCAATTCAGGAATCAGAAACACACTGAAAGAAGCCGAGAAGAAATACAGTTGGAAAACCTTTATTCCAAAATTTGAATACACCACCGACAATGCCGCAATGATTGGAATTGTAGGTTATCATAAATATTTATTGGAAAATTTTGAAACTTCGGCAGTAGTTTCAAAAGCCAGAATTGAATTCTAAAACTATGCAATTATTCTACAATCCGAATATAGACGAAACTACCGAAAGCTTTATTTTTGATAAAGAAGAAAGTAAACACATTATTAAAGTATTGCGTAAAAAAGATGGCGATATTTTATTTGTAACCAATGGATTAGGATTTTTATTCAAAACCGAAATTACTTTGGGTTCTGATACAAAATGCACAGTCAGAATTGTAAGTGTTGAAAAAGCAGAACCTTCTAAATTCCATTTGCATTTGGCGGTTGCTCCTACCAAAATGAATGATCGTTACGAGTGGTTTTTAGAAAAAGCAACCGAAATTGGCATTCAGGAAATCACGCCTATCATTTGCGACCATTCCGAAAGAAAGATTATTAAAACGGATCGTTTCGACAAAATTATTCTTTCGGCTATAAAACAGTCGAACCAATTGATTTTACCAAAATTAAACGAACCTGTTTCGCTTAAAGAATTCCTGAAACGAGATATTTCCGGACAGAAATTCATCGCTCACTGCGAAGAAACCGATAAAAAATCGCTCAAAAAAGAATTGAAACCAGATCAAGATGTTACCATTCTCATTGGTCCTGAAGGCGATTTTTCGGAAAAAGAAATTCAGTTGGCAATCGAAAAGAAATTTGTTCCGGTAACTTTAGGAAATACAAGATTGAGAACTGAAACAGCTGCTGTAGTTGCTTGCCACAGTGTGGTTTTTATAAATGAAAACTAATCTTTTCGTTATGATGAAAAAAATTCTAATGTTAATTCTGTTACTGCCTTTAGCTTGCTTTTCGCAGGAAATTGCCTTGTTGAAATATAATGGTGGCGGCGATTGGTATGCTAACCCTACTTCGTTGCCAAATTTGATTCAGTTTTGTAATAAAAATATTAATACTCAAATTAAAGCAAAACCGGCAACGGTAGAACCGGGAAGTCCCGATTTGTTTTCGTATCCGTTTGTACACATGACCGGTCACGGAAATGTTGTTTTCAATGCATCTGAAGTCGAAAACCTGAGAAATTACCTGACATCCGGAGGCTTTTTGCATATAGATGACAATTACGGAATGGATCAATACATTCGAAAAGAAATTCAAAAAATATTTCCCAATCAGGTATTGGCCGAACTTCCGGCAAACCACCTTATTTTTCAAAAACCTTATTCTTTTCCTGCCGGAATTCCTAAAATTCACGAACATGATGGCAAACGCCCGCAGGCATTCGGAATTTTTGTTGAAGGAAGATTAGTCCTTTTATATACTTATGAAACCGATTTGGGCGACGGCTGGGAATATGCCGAAGTAAACAATGATCCTCTTGAAATAAGAGAAAAAGCTTTAAAAATGGGGGCCAATATTATAAACTATATTTTTAAAAACTAATTTCATGTCTGCTCAATTGACACATAGTGAATTTAGATTTAAAGAAAGAGAATTCCCTATAATTGTAGTTTGTGATCATATTTATTTTCAACAAAACATTGGTTCTCTATTTAGAATCTGCGAGGCATTTGGAGTTGAAAAAATATATTTTATTGGAGAAAAGATTGCTCTCACTCCACGAAAAATCAATAAGACATCAAGAAGTACTCATTTAAGAGTAAAACATGAGGTAATTAATGATAAACATCAAATAATTAGTTTTTTAAAAAATAACAACTTTGATATTATTTCTCTCGAAATAACAGATGACAGTGTTAATATTAGAGATTTTAAAATAAATCCTGAAAAACCACTGGCTTTGATTCTGGGTAATGAGATAGAAGGAATTTCTTCAGATCTTTTGGAAATTTCGAACCAAATTGTCCATATAGAAATGTTTGGAAAAAACAGTTCTATGAACGTGGTTCAGGCAGCGAGTATCACTTTGTATGAAATTGTGAACCAACTAAAAGCAATTATAAAATAATTTCTGTTTTAAAATATATTATTTTGAAAAAAAGCCTTTTACAATCCGAAATTCAGGAATTTATCAATAAAAATATTGAAACAGATATTTCTAAGTTGGCTTTTGTCAAAAATCCATTTCAAGAAGTCGATTGGATTGAAATATTGAACCAAATTGCCGCAAAATCGAAAGCAAAAAGCAAATTACCTACCTGGTTTTCTACAGAAAATATAATTTATCCAAGTAAAATTTCGGTAGAACAAACTTCTTCCGAAAAAACAGCTCAATACAAAGCCAATTTAGTTTCCGGAGAAAGTCTGATTGATTTGACAGGTGGTTTTGGAGTCGATGATTATTATTTTTCTAAAAAAGTAAAACAGGTTTTTCATTGCGAAATCAATTCGGATTTGTCGCAAATTGTAGCTCATAATTTTAAACAATTACAAGTTGCTAATATTCACTGTATTTCCGGCGACAGTTATGATACATTACAGAATCTGAATCAAAAAATAGATTGGATTTATATTGATCCTTCCAGACGAAGTGAACATAAAGGAAAGGTTTTTATGTTGAAAGATTGTTTGCCAAATGTTCCTGAATTATTGGATTTTTATTTTGAATACAGTTCTAAAATTCTGATAAAAACCGCACCTATTCTGGATATTTCTGCCGGATTATCGGAACTTAAAGATATAAAAACAATTCACATTGTTGCACTTGAAAATGAAGTCAAAGAATTATTATGGGAAATTGAAAAGGATTTTTCGGGAACAACAAATATCAAAACAGTGAATATTTCAAAAGAAAACATTTTTCATTTCGAGTTTTCAATGTCTGAATGCGATGTTCATGCTGATTTAGAATTGCCTCAGCAATTTTTGTACGAACCAAATGCAGCCATTATGAAATCGGGTTGTTTTGATTTAATTGGAAAGAAATTTAATTTAGGAAAATTGCACCAACATTCACATTTATACACTTCTGATAAGCAAATTGAGTTTCCGGGAAGAATTTTCAGGATTGAACAAAAACTGAATTATAATAAAGCTGATATGAAAGCTTTTCTGGAAGGCAAAAAAGCAAACATTACAACCCGAAATTTCTCCGATAGTGTAGAAACAATTCGAAAAAAGTGGAAAATCAAAGACGGTGGAGATGTATATTGTTTTTTTACTACTGATTTGAATAATAATAAAATTGTTCTTTTGTGCAGTAAAGTCGGTTAATTGCATTTCCATTTAAAATTGGAAACAGGAAATTTTGAAGATTCTATTAAGTTATAATGCCACCATTCTGTTTCAAAAAAATCAAAATTATTTTCGGTCATCACTTTTTTAAGAAGGTTCCTGTTTTTTAAAACTTCTTCAGACAGTGATTTGTAACTATGACCGGCTTCTTCTCCAAAATAATCAAACGGAGTTCCCATATTTAGTTCATTTCCATTTTTGTCCACCAAAGTAATATCAACAGCTCCTCCTCTATTGTGGATCGAACCTTTTTGGGGAGAAGCAACATAATTGGCATCAGGAACAATATTCCACATCTTTTTCTGAACGTCTAATGGGCGGTAACAATCGTATAATTTTATCTTATACCCCATTTTTATAAAAGAAGTATTGGCTTTGATTAAATTTTTTACCGTTTTGTAACGCAAATAACATTCATCACAATCATAAACTTTTGATTTTAGAAAATTATCAGTTGTTGCATATTTCATGTCGTAAACAAAATCATTGCTGTAATCTTTAAGATTTACAAAAGTGGAATCGTTTACAATTATTCCCGTTTTTTTAATTTCATTTGATTTGATTTTTGACGAATCCTGAACAATTATAGAAATAGGATTCTTCAATTCAGGTGCAATTTCATTGGTTTTACAGAATGAAAAAATAAAAAAAGACAGAAAAGCAATTAAAAAATATCTCATAAAACCTTGTTTTTGATTAAAAACTTATCGTCAAATATATCGAATTATCTTGTTTTTGGGCTAAAAATAGAATTCAATATCTGAATCTGTTTAATTTTATTAAAAATATCGATTTATCTATAATATTGATTTTTAGATTGTTCAAAAAAAATATGAAAAAAAACTAAAAAAAAGTGAATTTTTATTTGTGAAATATGGAATGTTGCTATAGATTTGCAACCGCTAAGAAGAACAAACGACACTTCATTTAAGAAGTTGAAAATTGAACTTCATGAGTAAGGAGAGTTGCCTGAGAGGCCGAAAGGACTTGTTTGCTAAACAAGCGTATGGGAAACTGTACCAAGGGTTCGAATCCCTTACTCTCCGCAAGAAACACCACGGGGTGTAGCGTAGCCCGGTTATCGCGCCTGCTTTGGGAGCAGGAGGCCGCAGGTTCGAATCCTGCCACCCCGACAAATTGAAATAATGGACGCATAGCTCAGCTGGATAGAGCACCTGCCTTCTAAGCAGGCGGTCGAAGGTTCGAATCCTTCTGCGTTCACAAAGAACCTTCCTTATCGGGAAGGTTTTTTTGTTTATAATCAGAATCTTTCTTAGATATGATTTACAGATAATTTAAAAATAGTTAAATTCGCATCGTTAAAATTAAAATCAATACTGTTATGAATAAGAAAATTGTAATCGTCTCTGCTGCCAGAACACCTATTGGAAGCTTCATGGGGGCTTTATCAACTGTTGCTGCTCCTCAATTGGGTGCTGCTGCTATCAAAGGAGCTTTAAATAAAATTAATTTAGATCCAAATTTAGTTGACGAAGTAATCATGGGTAACGTAGTTCAGGCGGGTGTAGGACAGGCTCCTGCACGTCAGGCTGCTTTGCTTGCAGGATTATCAAATAATGTTGTTGCCAGCACAGTAAACAAAGTTTGTGCTTCGGGTATGAAAGCTGTAATGCAAGGTGCACAAGCTATTATGGCTGGAGATGCTGAAATTATTGTTGCAGGTGGAATGGAAAACATGAGTTTGATTCCTCATTATATGAATTTGAGAAACGGAAATAAATTTGGTCCAGCCACCATGATTGACGGTATGCAAAAAGACGGATTGACCGATGCTTACGATGGTAATGCAATGGGAGTTTGTGCTGATTTATGTGCTGCTGAATACAAAATTTCAAGAGAAGATCAGGATAAATTTGCAATTCAATCTTATGAGCGTTCTGCAAAAGCCTGGGAAGCCGGAAAATTCAATAACGAAGTTGTACCTGTAGCGGTTCCTCAAAGAAGAGGAGAACCGGTTATGGTTACCAGAGATGAGGAATATACTAATGTAAAATTGGATAAAATACCTTCATTGAATGCAGTTTTTACCAAAGATGGAACTGTAACAGCTGCGAATGCTTCAACTATTAATGATGGTGCTGCTGCTGTAGTTTTGATGAGTGAAGAAAAAGCATTGGCTTTAGGATTAAAACCGTTGGCTTACATCAAAAGTTATGCAGATGCTGCTCAAGAACCAAAATGGTTTACAACCACACCTGCAAAAGCAATAAACAAAGCTTTAGACAAAGCCGGAATTACTATCTCAGATGTTGATTTTTATGAATTCAACGAAGCATTCTCTGTAGTTGGATTGGCAAATGCTCAAATCTTAGGATTAAGCGATGATAAAATCAACGTAAACGGAGGAGCTGTTTCTTTAGGCCACCCTCTGGGATGTTCCGGAGTGAGAATTATTGTTACTCTTATGAATGTTCTTGAACAAAATAATGCAAAAATTGGAGCAGCTGCTATTTGTAATGGCGGTGGTGGTGCTTCTGCTATCATTATTGAAAGAGCGTAAATGATTTGAGATTTAGGATTTAGGATTTAAGATTTTTTAAAAGTAATTGACAATTCTTAAATCTCAATGTCAGAAATCCTAAATCCTAAATCCTAAATCCTAAATCAAAATGTTTGGAATTTGTAATTTAGCCAATATACCTTTAAGAATTGAAGCAAGTGACCGAAGTGAAATGGTTTCACAGGTTCTTTTTGGAGAACATTTTGAAATCATTGAAAGATTTCAACAATGGGCAAAAATCAGATTGCAATTTGACGGATATGAAGGCTGGGTTGATTCAAAACAATTTCAGATTATAACCGAAGACCAATATAATTTACTGTCAAATAATGAAATTATTTTAAATAATGATTTGATAGAATATATTACGGCTCCAAATAATTTGTTGATTCCGATTCTGTTGGGTTCCTCTCTATCTTTTTTGAATTATCCATCTGTAAATATTTCTTGTTTTGATTTTGAAGGAATGAAAACTTTAGGAATTAAACCAAAACAAAATTTGGTAAATACTGCTTTTATGTACCTTAATGCACCTTACCTTTGGGGAGGAAAAACACCTTTAGGTATTGATTGTTCCGGTTTTACACAAATGGTTTATAAATTAAACGGATACAAACTTCAAAGAGATGCTTCTCAGCAAGCTTTACAAGGTGAAGCTTTGAGTTTTATTGAAGAAAGTGAAGCGGGAGATCTGGCTTTCTTTGATAACGAAGAAGGAAATATCATTCATGTAGGAATTATTATGAATGATAATTACATTATCCACGCCAGTGGAAAAGTTCGTATCGATCGATTGGATCATTTAGGGATTTATAATGCCGAAACCAACAGGCACACTCATAAATTGAGAGTTATAAAAAAAATGATTTAGATTTTTTAAAATATTTTATTGAAACAAAAAAGGTTGAATTTCTAGAGAATTCAGCCTTTTTTATTTTGAACTAAATTTTACCACTTTATTTTTTATAGGTTTAACGGTTCTAAGATAAGCATACAAAGCTTTCAGATCTTCCGTTTTCATGGTTCCATACATCATCCAGGGCATAACAGTGTTGAATTCTCCTTTTATAACGGTTTTAGGTTTATAAGTACTGTCGGCATAAGATTTAAAGGTATTTATGAACCGTTCTTCTGTCCAATTTCCAATTCCGGTTTCAATATCAGGTGTAATATTTGCCGATGTGACAATATCTCCGTTTGGAAACAAAAATTTGAATCCTCCGGCTAATTTTTTTTCCGGAACAAATTCTCCTTTTTCCTGAGGAGTATGACATTCGACACAACCGGCAGCATTAAGAATATAACCTCCATAAGCAACTTTGTTTTTTTTATCAGGAATTGAGGTATAATTTTCTTTTTGAGGAATGGTATTAATAATGAAATTCATCGGAAAATTGGAAACAGCATCCGGAACCTGATTGTCTATGGGAGCAAGAGTTCGAATATAAGCAATGATTGAGTAAATGTCTTCTTTGTCCATTTTACCATAATTCAAATAAGGCATTACCGGAAATAGAGCTTTGCCTTCATTTGTTACACCAGAAGTAATTGCTCTTAAAATTTCTCCATCACTCCAATTTTCAATTCCAAAAGGAGTAATATTTTTAGAATAATATTTACCGGGAAAACCCATTTGCTCATTGAACTCCTCCCCTCCCATTCCTTTAGTGTGTTCAACAAGAGGACCGGCAAATTTATTCCAATCGCGTTTTGAATGACAATCCATGCAAACACAAACGCTGTTTGCTAAGTATTTTCCGCGTTCAATTCGTTCTTTGGTTCGTTCAATTTTAATTTCTTCAGAGCTTCCAGCTACAGGAAGAATGAATTTTACAAATCCAGCGAAACCGATTACAGCAATCGAAATTCCTATTAATGCATATTTTAAAGTGATTTTAATTTTTCTCATTATGAATAGTATTAAAATTCGACTTATTTGAAGCTTTTTAGTTCGGTTATTGAAACTAAACAGGATTGTGTATTGTAAATTTACATATAATTTAACATAAAATTATAATTATTTTAAGATTATTAGATGAAAAAATATATCTTGTCGCCAAACTAATATTTAACCTCAATTTGTCAATAATATCTTATTTTTGGAGCTTATTATGTAATTTGAGTTTTTTTGTAAAAAATAGAAATTCACAATCTTCATACACCAAACAATTTTTATATTTGCATACATTTTATTAAGAAAAATTTTATTTCAAACAGTAAAATAAATCACAACATTTTAGAATCAATAAACATTAATATGAAATTACTTCAAGGAAAAACTGCGATCATCACAGGTGCAAGTCGCGGAATTGGTAAAGGAATTGCTGAAATTTTTGCAAAACACGGTGCAAATGTTGCTTTTACATACAGTTCTTCTGTAGAATCGGCTACAGCTTTAGAAAACGAATTGAATGCTTTAGGAATTAAAGCAAAAGGATATCAATCAAATGCAGCCGATTTCAACGAAGCTCAGTCTTTTGTTGATGCTGTTTTGGCTGAATTCGGAACAGTTGATATTTTAATCAATAATGCAGGAATTACAAAAGACAATCTTTTGATGCGTATGTCGGAAGAAGATTTTGATAAAGTAATTGATGTGAACCTTAAATCGGTTTTCAATATGACAAAAGCAATTCAAAAACCTTTCTTGAAACAACGTTCTGGTTCTATTATCAATATGAGTTCTGTTGTTGGGGTAAAAGGAAATGCTGGTCAGGCAAACTATGCTGCTTCAAAAGCCGGTGTAATTGGATTTACAAAATCAATCGCTTTGGAGTTAGGTTCTCGTAACATCCGTTGCAATGCAATTGCTCCTGGATTTATTGAAACAGAAATGACCGCTAAATTGAACCCTGAAGTTGTAAAAGGATGGAATGAAACTATTCCTTTGAAGCGTGGCGGTTCTACCGAAGACGTTGCAAATGCTTGTCTTTTCTTAGCTTCTGATTTGAGTAGCTATGTGACCGGACAGGTTTTGAATGTTGACGGAGGAATGCTTACTTAATATGTAGTTTACGTTTGGTAAGCATTTAAAGCAGATGATTAATTTAGATTTTTTTAATGATCAGTATTATGAAAAATAAATATTTACTTGTAGCTTTTGTTTTAGGAATGCTACTTGCTATTGTTGGCGCATTTCTAAAAATACAGCACATAGAATTTTATTTTATCACTGCTAGTCTGCTTATCCCAATTTCGATATTATTACAAGTTGGTTCGGTTTTAATATTTATTATTAAATTGCTAACCAGTAAAAAAGGAAAAGAATTTTTGAATAAATAAAATATTGGAGCTTATCAACTGATGACCAAAATATGACAACCACAACAATCTTATTAATACTTGTATCGATTCTGATTGCTACGGGTCTATCATTTTACCAATATTTTTACAAAACGCAAAACAGAAACAAAATTCATTGGGTTTTGGCTGTTTTGCGTTTTTTTGTTGTTTTTGCAATTCTGATTTTATTAATTAATCCAAAAATAACAAGGAATTCAGTAGAAACAGAAAAAACACCATTGGCAATTGTTGTTGACAATTCAGGCTCTGTAGCTGATTTGAAGGCTGATAAAATTGCTTTGGAATTATATCAAAAGATAAGTTCAAACAAAGATTTGAACGAAAAATTTGATATTCAATCATTTAAGTTTGATTCAGAAACTGAACTTTCTGAAAGTTTTGATTTCAAAGGAAAACAAACCAATTTAGAATTGGTTGCTAAAAATTTAAAGAACAATTATAAAAATAAGAAATTCCCAACCGTTTTAATTTCAGACGGAAATCAAACGCAAGGAGATGATTATGTTTATAATTTTGATGAAAACAATAAAGTTTATCCTTTGATTTTAGGAGATACAACTACTTTTTTGGATTTAAAAATCACTCAACTTAATGTAAATAAATACGTTTTTCACAAGAATAAATTTCCTGTGGAAGTCTTTTTGCAATATGCGGGAACTAAAAATATTTCAGCTGATTTCAGTATTTTTCAAGGAAATAATGTGATTTCGAAACAAAATGTTTCTTTTTCTCCAAATAAAAAAACAGCTTTAATTTCTGTTTTATTGCCGGCTAAAAAAATTGGATTGCAAATTTTTAAAGCAGCCATTACTTCAAAAGCAACGGAAAAGAATACTTATAATAATGTTAAGAATTTTGCTGTAGAAATAATCGATCAGCGTTCTGAAATAGCTTTGATTTCTACATTAAATCATCCCGATTTAGGGGCTTTGAAACGCTCAATTGAATCTAATTCACAACGTAAAGTGATTATTTGTAATCCTAACGAAATCAAAAGTTTACAAAATTTTAATCTTTTGATTTTCTATCAACCAAATTCTGATTTCAGAACTGTTTTTGAACAAAATAAAGCAGCCGGAATTAACACTTTTATTATCACAGGAACAAAAACCGATTTCTCGTTTTTAAATCAACAGCAAAGTAATTTTTCTTTTAACATGAGTAATCAAAAAGAAGATTATTCAGCCGGATTTGATTCTAAATTCAATTTGTTTGCGATTGATAATTTTGGATTTGAAAGCTTCCCTCCTCTTCAAAATGCTTTCGGAGCAGCAACAATCAATGGAAATGCCGAAGTTTTGTTGTCTTCGTCTATCAGAAATGTAGCGACTAATTTTCCGTTATTGTCATTTTTTGAAAATCAGGGAAAACGTTCGGCTTTTCTTTTGGGTGAAAATTCATGGAAATGGAGAATGTTTAGCCATGTTGCCAATAAATCGTATGATAAATATGATATTTTCATTGATAAAATTGTTCAATATCTGATTTCGAATAATTCGAAAAAGTCGTTGGTTGTAAATCACGAAAATTTTTATAATTCAGGAGAATCACTTGAAATAACGGCTCAATATTTCAACAAAAACTATGAATTTGATGAAAATGCCCGTTTGACAATTTCTGTAATCAATAAGAAAACAAAAGACCGAAAGCAATTTGATTTGCTCAGAGATAATAATGCTTTCAAAGTGAATCTTGACGGACTTTCTGCCGGGCAATATCAATTTTCGGTTAAAGAATTGAATTCAAATTCAGTTTATAACGGATATTTTGAAGTTCTGGATTTTGATATTGAAAAGCAATTTGTAAATCCTGATTTACAGCAATTAAAACAACTTGCCAACAGAACACAATCTTCGGTTTTCATGCCGAATCAGGTTGATGATTTGATAAAAAAATTACTTGAAGACCAAGAATATAAAACCATTCAAAAAAGTAAAACTATTAAATTAGCTATCATAGATTGGGAAAGTTTGTTAATTGGTATTTTGATTTTGTTATCATTTGAATGGTTTATAAGAAAATATAACGGAATGTTATAAATGGAAAAATCTAAATATTATTTTGCTGCCTTTTCGGCTTTCTTTATCTGGGGGTTTTTCAGCTTCGGATTAAAACCTCTTCACGAATATCCTTCTTTAGACATCTTATTTTACAGAGTATTTTTGAGTGTTATTTTGATGTCTTTTATTAATTTCTTTTTCAGAAAAAAAATATTGATTCAAAACTGGAATCATTTTAAAAACAGTACAATTCAACACAAGAAAAGTATTGCATTTCTCACTTTGGGCGGAGGATTGTTGCTCAGTTCAAATTGGTTTGTTTTTATTTATGTGATGAATCATGTGAGTGTAAAAGCAGCTTCGTTGGCTTATTTGATTTGTCCGATCTTGACTACTGTTTTTGCTTATTTTCTACTGAAAGAGAAACTAAATAATTGGCAATGGTTAGCTGTTGGAATCAGTTTTTTTGGATGTTCTTTATTGTCGTTAAATCATTTTGAGGATATTTTCTACAGTTTAATCGTTGCAATCACGTATGCTTTGTACTTGGTAAGTCAACGTAAAAACAATGAAATAGATAAGTTTTTACTGCTCAATATTCAATTATTGCTAACAGCTTTATTGATTTTACCTTTCTATCCAAGTTATAGTGGCAATTTGCCTGTTGAGTTTAATTTCTACTTTTATATTACAATAATCGTAGTAATTTTTACCATAATTCCTTTGTTTTTAAATCTATATGCACTCAAAGGAATTAATTCTTCTGCCGTAGGAATAATGATTTATATTAATCCTCTGATTAATTTCGTATTGGCAATTCTGTATTACAAAGAAGTAGTTTCATCATTGCAAATTGCATCTTATTTTTTGATTTTAATTGCAATTTTTGTATTTAATTTTAAAGTGCTTTTGCCTTCCAAAAAGCCTGAATTAGTATAATCTATGAAAAAGATATATTTAGACAACGCTGCCACAACAGCTATACGCCCGCAAGTTATTGAAGAAATGACCAGAGTAATGACCGAACAATATGGTAATCCGTCATCTACTCATAGTTTTGGTCGTACTGCCAAAAACACAATGGAACTTGCCAGAAAATCGATTGCTCAAAATCTGAATTGTTCGGCTCAGGAAATTATTTTTACTTCTGGCGGGACTGAGGCTAATAACTGGATATTGCGTTCGGCTATAAGAGATTTAAAAGTAGAACGAATAATAACCAGTAAAATAGAGCATCATGCTGTATTGCATACGGTTGAAGCTCTTCAAAACGAATTCGGAATTCAAGTTGATTTTGTAGAAATTCTCCCAAACGGAAAGGTAAATCTGAATGATTTGGTGGAGCTTTTATCTCAACAGAAAAAAGCTTTGGTAAGTTTAATGCATGTTAATAATGAAATTGGAACTGTTTTAAACTTAAAACGTGTTGGTCAAATCTGTAAGGAAAACAACGCTTATTTTCATTCAGACACGGTTCAGTCGGTTGGTAAAACAGAGATTAATTTACAAGAATTGCCAATTGATTTTATGATTGCCAGTGCACATAAATTTCACGGACCAAAAGGTATTGGTTTTGCTTTTGTCAGAAAAAATATCGTTTTGAAACCTTTGATTTTTGGAGGAGAACAAGAAAAAGGTTTGCGTGCAGGCACAGAAGGAGTTCATCAAATTGCCGGAATGGCAAAAGCTTTGTCTCTTGCTTATGAAAATTTGGAAGCAGAAAGAAATCACATCACCAATTTAAGAAATTATCTTGTAAATAAACTTGAAATTGAATTTCCTGATTTCCAAATAAACGGTGAGTCAGACGGATTTTATAACATATTGAATATTTTGCTTCCTTTTCCGGAAGAGAAAACAGCTATGATACTTTTCGGTCTGGATATGAAAGGAATTGCGGTTTCAAGAGGAAGTGCCTGTCAAAGCGGAAGTATAAAACCCTCACATGTATTGGCTGAAATTCTTGATTTAGAAGATTCAAAAAAACCAAGCCTTAGAATTTCATTTTCTCATTATAATACCAAGGAAGAAATTGATTATTTAATTTCGTGTTTAAAAGAAATTTAGGAATTATATTTTTTTGTGAATAAATAAAATAGTATTGTAAATCAAAAGTTTTTTGTTTAGTATAATTTAACCTTTTCATAGTTATAACTACTTAAAACATGGTTTTATTAACAGAAATATTAAAATATTTGTAATTTTTGTTTTACAAATACATTATTTGACGTATATTTGAAACGCTTTTTAAGCACTATAACTAATTACGCCAAAATGAATACTTTAAATTTTGTTCATACCCAGAAAGTTTTAAAAAACGTAAGTTTCGACCCTAATCTTTTCTCTAAAGAAGTTGAAAAGGCAATAAAAACAATGCTCCCGTATGAAATTGATGAGCTTGTTGCATGGCTTCAGCAATATATCAAAGAAAAGCCTGAATTAGGAGATTATCAGGATTATATCAATTCAATTGAGGTTAACTTTTAATAGATTTAATAGGTTACGAAAAGCATCATTTTTTTTAGTTTTTTAAAAAAATGATGCTTTTTTGTAACCTTTTGCATTTTCTTCCGTACAATGCTAGTACACTTAAAAATTAAGGAAACATAAAATGAGACAACTTAAAATCACCAAGCAGGTAACTAATCGTGAAACTGCTTCATTAGACAAGTATTTACAGGAAATAGGGAAAGTTGACCTTATTACTGCTGATGAAGAAGTAGAATTGGCACAAAAAATCAAAGCCGGAGATCAGAGAGCTTTAGAAAAATTGACAAAAGCCAATTTGCGTTTCGTGGTTTCGGTGGCAAAACAATACCAAAATCAAGGTCTTACACTTCCCGATTTGATTAACGAAGGAAATTTAGGTCTTATCAAAGCAGCTCAACGTTTTGATGAAACCCGTGGTTTTAAATTCATTTCTTATGCTGTTTGGTGGATTCGTCAGTCTATTCTTCAGGCGCTTGCAGAACAATCTCGTATTGTTCGTTTGCCTTTGAATAAAATTGGTTCTATCAATAAAATCAACAAAATGTACGCTTTATTGGAGCAATCTAATGAGCGTCCGCCTTCTGCTGAAGAAATTGCAAAAGAATTAGACATGACAGTGAATGACGTAAAAGAGTCTATGAAAAACTCTGGTCGCCACTTGTCAATGGACGCACCTCTTGTAGAAGGTGAAGATTCTAACCTTTATGACGTATTGCGTTCAGGAGAATCTCCAAATCCGGATCGTGATTTGATTCAGGAATCATTGCGTACAGAAATCGAACGTTCTTTGGAAACTCTTACTCCAAGAGAAGCCGATGTGGTTCGTTTGTATTTTGGTCTTGGAGATCAACATCCAATGACTTTGGAAGAAATCGGAGAAACTTTTGATTTAACCCGTGAGCGTGTTCGTCAGATTAAAGAAAAAGCAATCCGAAGGTTGAAGCATACTTCAAGAAGCAAAATCCTTAAAACTTATTTAGGATAAATTTTAAAAGATAAAAATTCCAAATTCCAAGATTATTTTGGAGTTTGGAATTTTCAATTTTATAAAACATTAGATAATGAAAAAGAATACCCTTATAGCACCTTCTGTATTGGCGGCTGATTTTGCCAATCTGCAACGAGATATTGAAATGATAAACAATAGCCAGGCCGATTGGTTTCATATTGATATTATGGATGGTGTTTTTGTTCCGAATATTTCTTTCGGAATGCCGGTTTTGGAAGCAATCAATAAACATGCAAAAAAAACTATTGATGTACATTTAATGATTATTGATCCGGATCGTTATATTAAAACATTCAAGGATTTAGGTGCAAATATTCTAACAGTACATTATGAAGCTTGTACACATCTTCATCGTACGCTTCAGGCTATTAAAGCAGAAGGAATGAAAGCCGGTGTTGCTTTGAATCCTCATACAAACATAAATCTGTTGGAAGATGTAATCAATGATATTGATTTGGTTTGTATAATGAGTGTGAATCCTGGATTTGGAGGACAATCTTTTATTGAAAATACTTATTCTAAAGTTGAAAAACTGAAAGAATTAATTGTTAGAAAAAATGCTTCTACAATTATTGAAATTGATGGTGGTGTTACAAGTAAAAATGCAGCCCAATTGGCAAAAGCCGGAGCCGATGTTTTAGTAGCCGGAAGTTTTGTATTTAAAGCTGAAAATCCAATTGAAACTATTGCCGGCTTAAAAGAAATTTCTGCCGTTTAAGTTTTAGTCAAATATCAAAGTAAAAAAGGCTTCAAAATGATTTTTTGAAGCCTTTCTTTTTTTATGATAAAACTAATTTTCTGTTTCCGTCAGGCAAACTTTCAATATTGATGACAGAATATTCAGAAGGGAGTAAATTTTGGATTTTTTCGGGCCATTCTATAAAACACCATTCGCCCGAATAGAGATATTCGTCTATTCCCATATCAAGAGCTTCAGTTTCATTTTTTAGACGATAAACATCAAAATGATAAACCAAATTACCATCTGTTGCTTCGTATTCATTTACCAAAGAAAAAGTAGGACTGCTGGTAGGAGAACTTACTCCCAGAGCTTTTGAAAGAGCTTTTATAAAGGTTGTTTTTCCTGCTCCCATTTCTCCGTTAAACAGAATTATTTTATGAGGATTTTGTTGAATAACTTTTTCAGCTACTTCATTAATTTTATCCAACGAGAAGATAATCTCCATATATTTTATATTATTTTAAAACTTTAAGTTAATTATTGTTTTTATTTGAATTACAGTTATTTATGCTATTTATTTTGGATTTAAAATCAAAAAAGGAATAATCATTTCTTCAAGTGAAATTCCTCCATGTTGGTAAGTATTTTTGTAATACCCTACATAATGATTATAATTATTTACATAAGCCAAAAACAAATCATTTTTTGCAAAAATATAAGAACTCGACATATTTATTGAAGGAAGCCCAATGTTTTTTGGATCTTTTACAGCATAAACATCTTTGTTTTCATAGCTTAAACTTTTTCCTGTTTTGTATCGAAGATTCAGACTTGTATTCTTGTCTCCTATTACTTTTGAAGGATTTTTGACATTGATTGTACCGTGATCGGTTGTTAATACCAATTTGAAACCTAATTTTTGTGCCTGCTGAATAATTTCTAAAAGTGGCGAGTTTTTGAACCAACTCAATGTAAGCGAACGATAAGCTTTATCATCAGAAGCTAATTCTTTTACCACATCCATTTCTGTCTTGGCGTGAGATAACATATCAACAAAATTATAAACTACAGTAACCAAATCGTTTGTTTTGTATGATTTAAAAGTTTCTGCTAATTTTTTTCCTCCTGCAAAATTTGTTATTTTGAAATAATCGTGCTTAATATTCAATCTCAAACGTTTCAATTGTTCGTTCAAAAAATCTTCTTCGTGCAAATTTTTACCTCCTTCATCTACATCGTTTTTCCAATATTGAGGAAGTTGTTTTTCCATTTCAAGCGGAGTTAATCCGGAGAAAATAGCGTTTCTAGCATATTGAGTGGCTGTAGGCAGAATAGAAAAATAAGGAACTTCTTTTTCTATTTTGTAGAAATTTTGAACCACATTTTCAAAAACTTTCCATTGATCATAACGAAGATTGTCAATAACTACAAAAAGAATTGGCTTTTCTTTTTTTTCAAGTTCAGGAACAACCAGTTCTTTAAAAAGATTATGAGAAAGTATTGGTTTTTCAGTATTTGAGGTAAACCAACTTTCGTAATTCTTTTCAATGTATTTTCCAAAAAGTGAATTAGCTTCCGTTTTTTGAGATTCTAATATTTGAATCATTCCCTGATCATTGATATTTTCAAGAGCAATCTCCCAATAGATCAATTTTTTGTAAAGTTCAATCCAATCTTCAAAATCACGAATCATCATCAGATCCTCTCCTATTTTTCGGAATTCTTTTTGATAATCCATAGTGGTTTTTTCTGAAACCAATCTGGAATGATCTAAGTTTTTCTTTAAACTCAGTAAAATCTGATTAGGATTAACCGGTTTAATGAGATAATCGGCTATTTTTGAACCAATAGCTTCTTCCATAATGTATTCTTCCTCACTTTTGGTAATCATAATTACCGGAGTAGTCGATTTTTTCTCTTTAATTTCCTGCAAAGTTTCCAATCCGCTCATTCCGGGCATATTTTCGTCAAGAAAAACAACATCAAAATTGCCTTGTTCAAAAATATCAATGGCATCACGCCCGTTGTTGCAGGTAGTAACCTTATAATTTTTCTTTTCTAAAAATAAAATATGAGGTTTTAGATAATCTATTTCATCGTCTACCCAAAGAATTTTTATTTGGTTCATATACCTGAAGTTTTAGTTTTATTCGAAAGCAATTTAATGTAAAATACTTACGTTTTCTTAAAATAATTGTAAATATTTGTTCTTCGAAAGTTTATAATTTCTTTTTACATATATTTAAACGCAATTTTCGGCATACTATTATATATTTCAAAAAATGAGACTGTTTTTTCTTTTTATATCGTTAAGTTTCTCTTTAGAAGCATTTTCGCAATCTGATTTTATTCAAAAATCGATCAGTCCGGCTATGGGGATTCCTGTTAAAAAGAATGTAGATATTCCTGCAAATTCCAATTTTGATAAATTACCGGAAAGCAAACCAAAGTTTTCAAATTGGGACACTTCATCTCCAAAATCGGTTAATATTATTCAGAAGGATGAATTTGTAAAACCCGGAAAAGATGTTGAACGAAAGTTAAATGAAAAAGAAAGTAATACCAATTCAGCTTTTAAAAGCAATCATTACTTGGGAGATTTTAGAAATAATGGTGCTTATGTGAAATTTGTTTGTCGTGATTTTGGAGAAGTTGATGGTGACAGAATCAGAGTGTATCTAAATGATGAAATCGTTGAAGAAGATATTTATCTTGATTCTGTTTATAAAGTAGTAAGAATTAATTTGGTCAATGGTTTTAATAAAATTGATTTTCAGGCTTTGAACCAAGGAAGTTCCGGACCAAATACAGCCGAATTTAAAATGTTTGATGACAAAGGCGTACTTATTTCATCAAATCAGTGGAATCTTGCAACCGGAGCGAAAGCAACTTTGATTATTGTGAAAGAATAAATTTAGGAATTAATCGTGGTCTAAATTTTCATTGAAAGCCGAAGGAAGTAATTTTGGAATGAATTTTATCAAAATTGGCAGTAACAAACTACCTCCCGGCAATAAAAATATAGTTAAAGAAGGAATTGTTTTACAAATATCTAAAAGTTGTTTTTTGATTTTTTTCTTCTCATTCTCATCCAAATCTCTTTGTGTTGAATGAGCTAATAAAACCATTAATTCTCCACTTTCAGTGATTTCTTTATAAAGTCGTTTTTTATTTCTTGAAATCAAAACTTCGACACTGTGAGTAGTTTGATCATAAAAATGCTTTACAGGATTGGAATAATTGAAATATGGAATGTCTTTTTTGTGTAAAAGAATAAAATTATTAATGTCTTCAATGCTGTCAAAAACAAACTGATCTGTTACATTCATTGAATCGGCCAATTGAAATAAGAATGATTTTTCATTTTCTTCAACCACTCCGTCACTCCACAAAGTCATACCCGCCATATCGATTAGATAATATTTCTCTAAATCGGAAGTAAAATATGACAAGTTCAATTCTTCAAGATTCTGAACCGATACATTTGAGAATTTACTGTAACGAACCGAAGCTTCAAAAAGTTTAATAACCAATTCATCATATTTTGATGCTTTTCTTTTGGTTTTTAAGGCCGAAGAAACAATTTTAACAATCGTTTCCTCCATATTTTTCAGATAATTTTTCGGAATTTTATCATTTATCAAATATTGTCGAAAAGCCAATACATCAATAAAAAGTAACGCATTGGTAATAATATGCGAAAAGTTTTTACTGATAATATTTTTATTGGTTTCAACTCTTTCGCTTATAATTTTCTCCAGATTTGCAGAAGTTGACGAATTTGGTAATACTTTTTGAAATAAATTAAAACCCTGAGGATTCATTTCGTCATAAAAAGCAACTGCTTTCTGAAGAAATTTGACAGAATCGTTTTCGCCAATTGTTAAACCATAAATATCAAACAAGGAGTTGAGAAGAGCTACTTTAGATATTTCATCTCGCATCCATTTGCTAATATCAATGTCATTGAGTGTATTTAAATCAATTATGTGTCCATAAATAAATCCGGTTTCCCGAACTTTTTTATAAAACAAATCCTGATTTACCACTACAGGAAGCAGTAATGGTTTCTGTTCTATAAAAAATTTATCAATCCAGCCGTTTGCCGATGGGTTAATCATAATTGTATTTTGAGAAGACAAATGTAATCAAAATTCAATGTCAATATCAATGACAAAGTTCAATATCAAAAATCAAAAAAATAAACTCCAAATTCCAATACATTAAGACTATTCACTGAAAACTAATTTATCTAACAACTCCGCTACAAGCAACTCTGGCACCAGCATTTCCTGCTGGTTGAGATACAAAATCATCAGATCCTTCGTGAACAATAAGTCCTTTGCCCAAAATATCTTTTGTTTCGTCTCCGCAACCTATACACCATTCATCGGTAGTAAATGTAAGAGTACCGTTTCCTTTATCATCTGCCGTAAAATTTCCTATATCTCCTTTGTGGTATTCTCCTTCTCCCCATTTTCCGTGTTTTTTGAAGGTTGGATTCCAATGACCTCCGGCAGAACTACCATCGGCAGCAGAACAATCTGATTTTTCATGCAAATGAATGGCATGTATTCCGGGTTTTAAACCTGAAATTTTGGCGGTAAAAGTCACTTTTCCTTTCTCCTCGGTAAAAGTGGCATATCCCGAAACGGTGCTGTTACTTTTTGCTTCAAAATCAATTTTTAGATTTTTTAAAGGTTCTTTTTCAGTTGTTTTATCGGTTTTGCAACCTAAAGCAATTGTAATCAGAGCTAGAATAGATAGATTTATTTTTTTCATTTTCAAAAAAATTAGTTAAAAAGAGGATGTAAATTTAATATTTATAGCAGTATAATTTTCAGATTGATTCTTATTTTTTGAATATTTTAAATCTAAAGATAAAATAATGATTATTTTTGAGATATTAATTTTCGAATCTAAATTATTTAAATAAAAATGAAAAAAAAGATGTCCTTTGTTTGGTTATCACTATTTATTGCTTTTTTGTCTCTCTTTTTTGTGGGATGCAAATCAACATCTAAAATAACCGGTATCGATTCTTCAAAATTAGACGGAATGTGGGATCTTTATTATATAAATGTGCCCGAAAAAAGTTATGACGATTTGTATAAAACAGATCGAAAACCATATATTCGGTTCAATAGTAAGCAAAATCTTGTTTCAGGAAACAATAGTTGTAATTCTTTTTCAGGAAGTTTTAATTTAGACAATAACAATATTAATTTCAATAGTCCGATGACTGCTACAAAAATGTATTGTCAGGATGGAGCCGGAGAACAATCTTTTATGATAAATTTGTCCAGAACCACAAATTATAAGATTGAAAATAACGGAAAAACACTTCATTTTATGAATGAAAAAAAAGTTTTAATGAGCTTTTCTAAGAAGTAAAAAATCATATTTTACCAGTAAAATTGATTTTTTAAGTTTTTATTAATAATAGTTTTTTTATTAAAATTGTTTTTATATTTTTGAAAGAACCATAAATATTAACAACAAAAGATATATTATTATGAAAAAAGGTATTTTATTTTTAGCATTAGTTTTTTCAACAGCAATTTTTGCTCAATCTACAATGAAAGAAGATGTAGAAATTTTACAAAGTGTTTACGGAAAGTCTAAACTACAATTGGTAAATGAATATATGAATTTGCCCGAAACTCAAAAAGCAGCTTTCATGAGCATTTATGATAAATATGAAATTGAACGCAAAGAATTAGGAAAAGAAAAAGTACGCTTGCTGGATGAATACGCAAAAAACTACGTTAGTTTGACCGAAGAAAAAGCCGATGAATTGGCCAAAGAAACACTGAAAAACAATTTAAATTACCAAAAATTGTATTCAAACTATTACGGAAAATTCAAAAAAGTAATCGGATCATTAGATGCAGCTAAGTTTTTACAATTAGAAAATTACCTGCAAACTACTATCCAGTTAGAAATTCAGAACTCAGTTCCTTTTATCGGAGAAATTGAGCGCACTAAAAAAGTTCAATAACATTAAACTTTTATATTTTTGCAAACGCTGTCAGAATCTTTTTGACAGCGTTTTTTTATATTCTCAAAATATAATTTGAGACAAAACACAATCCAAATAATGACTTTTAAAAACATTTATTTGTTTAGAATAATTTTCTTTTTAACCGTTTTTAATGCGTTTTGCCAGAATTTGTCTGCTCAGATACAAAAAGACAGCATAAAGCAATATCCATTAAAAAGTATAATGGAAATTTTTAAGGAAGAAAAATCTGCATTAGCAATAAAAAAACCGGTAAAAAACAATGTTCTTTTGGTTTTTCCGGTTTTCGGAGTTCAGCCTGCTTATGGGTTTACTTTTGGTGTTTTGAGCCTTTATACTTTCAGAAAAAGAGCAGAAAACAAATTTTCAAGTATAAATGCCGGAGGTTCCTATACTACCAAAAATCAGGTTCTTACTTATTTTAAAAACAATATGTATTTGAATAATGATAAGCTTTTTTTGAGTGGTGATTGGCGTTATTTTGTTTTTTCTCAGTCTAATTATGGTCTTGGATCTGATATTATTCCGTCAAATTGGAAAAAAGAAAATTTTGATATTCAAAGTATAGAGCAACCCATGGAATACAATTATCTGAAAATTCATCAGACAATTTCATGGAATGTTTTGCCTTCTTTTTATGTAGGAACCGGTTTTCATTTAGACGGTTACACCAATATCAACGATAAAAACCTGGATGTAGAAAACGGAAAATTCACATACCATTATGATTATAGTAAAAAATATGGTTTTAGTGATAAACATTATTACGTAAATGGTTTTAGCCTAAATCTGATTTATGATACCAGAGATAATCTGGTAAATACCAATAAAGGTCTTTTTGTAAATCTCAATTACCGACATAATCCTTCTGTCTTGAAAAACCAATTTGCCAATGGTTCAATTTTGGCAGAAACCAGATATTTTATTCCGTTAAGTAAGACAAATAAACAACACGTCTTAGGATTTTGGGCATACGGACAATATTTGGTTTTAGGCAAAGTTCCGTATCTCAATTTACCGGCTCTTGGTTGGGATCAAAGAAGCCGCAGTGGAAAAGGATATACACAGGGACTTATCCGCGGATCGAACTTAATGTATTTTGAAACAGAATACCGTTTTCCTATTACCAAAAATCAAATGATTAGCGGAACTGTTTTTGCCAATGCTACAACTGCAAGTGATATTGACCGAAATGTAAAATTGATGCATTATTTTCAGCCTGCGGCTGGTGTAGGTTTACGAATATTACTTGACAAAGAAACGTTGACCAATTTTATAATTAATTATGGAATTGGTAGAGATTCCAAAACTTTCTATTTCAACGACGGAGAAAGTTTTTAATGAAAATTTCATAACTTTCCATCTTTATAAATTCAAATCAAAAACATGAAAAAAGTATCGTTACTAATTTGTATATTAGTTATTCTAATTTCAAATGTTGGTTGTGCTCAATCGACAGAAAAACACAAAGACACAAAAAACAATTCAAAATCAGTTAAAATGAAAAAAAGTTTTTATGATTTTAAAGTCGATGATATTTCCGGAAATAATTTTGATTTTGCTTCCTTAAAAGGGAAAAAAGTAATGATTGTAAATACTGCTTCAGAATGCGGAAATACACCTCAATATAAATTTCTGGAAGATTTGTACCAAAAATATAAAGCTAAAGATTTTATAATTATTGGTTTTCCTGCCAATGATTTCGGACAACAGGAACCGGGAAGTAATCAGGAAATAATGGCTTTTTGCAAA
Source organism: uncultured Flavobacterium sp. (assembly GCA_964631795.1). Lineage (GTDB taxonomy): Bacteria > Bacteroidota > Bacteroidia > Flavobacteriales > Flavobacteriaceae > Flavobacterium. The sequence goes on from CAZWAF010000011.1 coordinate 35,970, forward strand.
AAAAATTATGGAGTTACTTTTCCGATGATGTCAAAAATTACAGTAAAAGGTTCCGAAATGAATGAAGTTTATCAATTTCTTACCCAAAAATCTTTGAATGATTTTCAGGATAGCGAAGTAAAATGGAATTTTCAAAAATACCTGATTGGCAAAGACGGGAAATTAGAAAAAATTATTGCTCACAAAACATCTCCCATGGATCCTGAGGTAATCAATTGGATTGAAAACTAATTTCATTATAAACCTCTTAAAAAGAAAATGCTTCCTGAATTAATTTTAGGAAGCATTTCTTTTTAAACTTATATTTTCAAATAATTACTGATTTCACGGATGAATCGTTCATTCGTTTCAATTTGTATTGAACTTTGCTAATCTTTATGAATTCTTTGTGTTTCTCTGTGAAATAATTTTTCGGTTTAAAGAAATTTATCTTTTCTTTTTTGAAGTTTTTTCGGTTTTCAAAACTACTTCAGTTTTATTCAAAAGAATATGACTTGCCAGCATCTTTTCAATCAATTCGTCTTTTGTCAAATGATGAAAAACGGTTTTGATTTTCTCTTTTAATTCTGAAGAAAGATCGTGATTTGGCTTGGTTTTGAAAATTTGTTTAGACCATAAAAGCAAGTTATTTTCTTCTAAACTTAAGGCATCCGGCTTTTTAAATTCTTTGAATTTAATACCCAGTTCATTTTCAAAATCTGTCAAATCGGCTTTTTCTTCTTCTTGTAAAACAGTCAAAGAAAGCCCCTTTGCTCCTGCCCTTGCGGTTCTTCCGCTCCTGTGAACATACGTTTCATAAACATCCGGAAGATGATAATTGACAACATAAGAAATTTCTTTTACGTCAATTCCTCTGGCTGCCAAATCGGTTGCGACCAAAATATTAATGTGTCCGGCTCTGAATTGCTCCATGATTCTGTCACGAATCGGTTGCGTCAAACTTCCGTGCAATGCTCCCGATGAAAATCGGTTAATAGCTAAATTTTTAGCCAATTTATTAACGGCTGCCTTTGTTTTACAAAATATAATTCCCCGTTCTCCTTCTTTAGAAGTTAGAAAATGCATTAAAACTTCCAGTTTTTCTATTGGGTCAACAACTACATATTCATGATTGATTCCAAGATTTCCAACAGTTTTCATATCGGCACTAACCTGAATTATGTGTTTCGACATATAATTCTGAATCAATTGCTTGATAGTTCCCGGCATAGTGGCCGAAAATAACCAGGTGCGTCTGTTTTTTGGTAATTCAGCAACAATTTCGTCTAAACTTTCTTTTAAGGCTGTTACCATTTCATCGGCTTCATCAAGAATCAAATAATTTGCTTGTTTGATGTTGATTGCGTATCTTTTTACCAAATCAATTAATCTTCCCGGAGTTGCAATGACGATTTGAGTTGGTTGAGTCAAACGTTCTATTTGAGGTTTAATCGGAATTCCCCCGCAAACAGAAGTGATAGAAAGTCCAGGAATATATTGAGAAAAAACTTCCAGATTTGAAAAAATCTGATGACCTAATTCTCTTGTCGGAGCCAGAATTATTGCCTGAATAGTTGGATTTGTGGTGTCGATTAATTCTAATAACGGTAATCCGAAAGCTAATGTTTTTCCGGTTCCGGTTTTTGCAAGTCCTACAAAATCATCTTTTTTTTCTAATAAAACCGGAATTGATTTTTCCTGGATTTCGGTAGGAGTTGTGATTTTTAAATCGTTTAATCCTTTTATAATTACTTCTGATAAACCAAGTTCAGAGAATTTATTTGTCATTTTTGTGTTTTTTAGGAGTTTGAGTTTTATTTGAAAATCAAAATTTAGTCTTCAAATAATGCTTCTCTGAATTTTTTACCAATGAGAAGATTCAATTTTACTTTATAATCTTCAACCAGCCATTCACGATAATTTTTACTGCACTGACTCAAACATTTAGAATATGTTTTAACTCTTGATTCTATATCATCAGAAAGTTCTTTTCCTAAAGCTTTAGCATCAACTAATTCTTCTGAATTTTCAACACACATGGTCGCGTGTTGTTCAATCGATTTTTCCAATACCACTTTTGAACGCAGGTTTTGGGAAATAATCAATTTATGTTCTTCTTCAACATCAAAAGTTACCACTTCGGTTTTACTAAATTTAGCTCTTAATTCGGGCGGCATTTTATATTTGAAATTCATCTCAATTTCGGCATCATCACGCAGATTTTCGAGATAAAATTCAGGAGATTTAAAAATATGTTGCCAATCGATAGATTCGTTCCAAAGACCAAATCGGGCAGCGTTATTTCCCAAATCAATCACGTTAAATGATTCTTTATTGGCAAGTCTTCGGGAACCACGTCCAATCATCTGAAAATACAATGTCAGCGATTTTGTGGCTCTATTTAAAATAATTGTTTCTATGGTTGGTTCATCAAAACCGGTTGTTAAAATTCCAACCGAAGTCAAAATTGCATTGGGTGTTTTCTTGAACCAAGTCAGAATTTCTTTTCTGTCTTCGGGAGAATTGGTATTATCAAGGTGTCGGATATCAAAACCAGCTTCTTTGAATGTTTCATAAACATAAAGAGAAGTATTAATACCATTGTTGAAAATCAGTGTTTTCTTGTTCAGCGATTTTTCTGTGTAAGCATGCAAAAGTTTGTCCTGCATTACCATATTCATATACAAATCATCTGAAGATTTTACCGTATAATCACCATTAATTCCAACTTTTAATGACGTTAATCCAACATCATAACTGTATGTTGTTGCTTTTGCCAAAAATTTGTTTTCAATCAATGAACTAATAGTTTCTCCTACAATAAGTTCATCATAATTTTCATTCATTGGCAATTTGATGTTGGAACTCAAAGGAGTTGCAGTCACACCAAGAATAAATGATTTTGGAAAAGAACTCAATAATTTTCGGAAAGAATTATAGTGAGCCTCATCAATAATAACCAATCCGATGTTTTCTATTTTAAGTAATTCATCGTTCAGCCTGTTTTTCAGGGTTTCAACCATGGCAACAAAACAAGAATATTCGTCCTGATCGGGCATTTCTTTAATTTTGCTGTTTATGATTTTGTTTTTTACCCCAAAACCTTTCAGCATTTTTGAAGTTTGTTTACAAAGTTCAATTCTGTGGGTCAAAACAACCACTTTTTTATTGTGGTCTGCTATATATCGACGAACAATTTCAGAGAAAATAACGGTTTTTCCTCCACCGGTTGGTAATTGATATAATAAATGATAATTGGAAGGCGTATTATCCATCCTGTCAAAAATAGCATCAATAGCTTTTTTTTGATAAGTATATAATTCCTTCTTGTCTTCTATTTCCGAAATGGTGTGAGGCATTATTTTTATTGAAATTTTTGCAAAAGTAAGGCTAAAGCTTAGTTATTCAATCTATTTTTAGTTTTAATTGTGACTTATTTTTATCAATAATGTAGATAGTATCAATTTTAAGTTTATTTAAAAAAGTACTAATATTATGATTAAATTTGCCGATTCAATTTTAGATGTAAAATAAATGACTTCAAATCTTATAAAACCAACTTTACAAAATAGGTTTGCAAAACCTTTGAATTTACTTACAGGTAATTCAGCCAATGGAGGTATTGTACTTTTATTGTCTGCTTTGTTTGCAATTTTTATGGCAAATTCACCTTGGGCCGATTGGTATCTTCATTTATGGGAAAATAAATTTACAATAGGAATTAATAATCAATTGTATTTAAATAAAAGTTTGCATCATTGGATCAATGATGGTTTAATGTCTATTTTCTTCTTTGTGGTAGGATTGGAATTAAAAAGAGAACTTATAGGCGGAGAATTATCAAATCCAAAAATGGCGATATTACCTATTGGAGCAGCAATAGGTGGAATGTTAGTTCCAGCATTAATTTATATTTTTTTCAACTCTCAGGGAGAAGCCTTTTCAGGATGGGGAATTCCCATGGCAACTGATATAGCTTTTGCCTTGGGTGTTATGTATCTTTTAGGTAATAAAATACCAACTCCTTTAAAAGTGTTTTTGACAGCACTAGCAATAGTAGATGATTTAGGAGCTGTATTGGTAATTGCTTTTTTTTATACCTCTAATATATCATTATTTAATTTAGCTATTGCCCTTGGCTTTTTAGCATTTTTAATTTTGGCAAATAAACTAGGGGTTCGAAATACTTATTTTTATGGAACTATTGGTATAGGTGGGGTTTGGTTATTTTTCTTAATGTCTGGAATTCACGCCACAATAGCTGCGGTATTAATTGCATTTACGATTCCTGCTACTGCCAAAATTGATGAAAATACTTTTTTAAAGAGAATGAATTTTTTACTCGATAAATTCAAAAAAGCAGATCATAATGATTCTGTTAATTTAACTGACGAACAGCTTTATTTACTAGGTAAAATTCAAAAAATTCCCAAAGAAACTATCCCCCCTTTACAGAGATTAGAAGATAAACTGCATTCTTTTGTTACATTTGTAGTGATGCCACTTTTTGCATTGGCAAATGCAGCTGTCCCACTTTTTGGAAATTCATCCGCAAATACGTCAAATTCAGTTATGATTGGAGTTGCTTTGGGATTATTGATTGGAAAATTTATTGGAGTTGTCGGATTTTCTACGTTATTGGTAAAATTGAAAATAGCTGAATTTCCTAATGGAATTACAACAAGACAGCTTGTAGGAGTCGGACTTCTGGCTTCCATTGGGTTTACAATGTCTCTGTTTGTTACTAATTTGGCTTTCACTAATCAGGAATATATTTTACAGGCAAAAATTGGAATTTTTATAGCTTCTCTTATAGGTGGAGTTTCGGGTTATTTAGTATTAAATAAAAATAAATTATAAATGAACAAATTTTTTAAAATTATCGCTCTTGGAGAAGGACTTTCTCTGTTACTTCTGTTTTTTGTTGCAATGCCATTGAAATATGCTTTGGGAAAACCCGAATATGTTCAAATTTGTGGCTCTCTTCACGGAGGTTTGTTTATTGCTTATATTCTTTTGGCTATTTTGATTAAAGATCAAAACAACTGGAATATGAAACAATTTGGGATTGTTTGTCTTGCATCTGTAGTTCCGTTTGGAACTTTTTATGTAGAGAAAAAATATTTATAATAAATGCAAAAATCGGTTGAGAAAATATTTGGTTGGCTTTATAAATTTCTAAAAAAGAGGGAGGTAAACGACTTTTTTGCCAGTTATTTTAGCGCAATCGTCAATTTGATTTTACTGAGTATTTTAGCCTATCTAACTTTTTTGATTTTCAGATATGTATTTGAAAAGATAATGGTTTTTGTGGCTAAAAAAACGAAAACTAAATTTGACGATCTGTTGGTTTCCAAACAAACAACCAAATATATTGCTCATCTAATTCCGCTTTTGGTGGTTTACAAAGCCGTTCCCATCATTCTGAAACATTTTATTTATTGGGAAAATATCTTTGGCAAACTTATCGAAATCTATATTGTTCTTTTGATTTTATGGATTAGCAGTACTATTTTGACCAGTTTCAAGATTCATTTAAAACAAATTCCGAATTATAGCGACAAACCCATAGATAGTTATATTCAGGTAATTATGATTGTTTTGTGGTCTTTTGGGATAATTACTATTATTTTACTTCTTTTTAATACTTCCATAAAAACTTTAATGACCACTTTTGGAGCTATTTCTGCAATTGTGATTTTGATTTTTAGGGATACTATTCTGGGATTGGTGGCCAGTATTCAGGTTTCGGTAAATGATATGGTTCGAATTGGAGATTGGATTACCATGGAGAAATTTGGAGCCGATGGAGATGTTATCGAAATTAATTTGGCAACTGTAAAAGTCCGGAATTTTGATAATACAACGACCACAATTCCAACTTACAGCCTTATTTCGGATTCTTTTAAAAACTGGAGAGGAATGCTTGGTTCTAATGGCAGAAGAATTAAAAGACACATTTTTGTAAAAGCAACAAGTATTCGGTTTTTAGAAAAAAATGAATTAGAAGATTTGAAAAAAATCAGGCTTGTAAACCTTTATATTACGCAAAGACAAACCGAAATAGATCGATTTAATGAGTTGCACAATATAGATAAATCACTATTGGTAAACGGAAGAAACATGACCAATTTTGGGTTATTCAGAAAATATATTACCAAATATCTGGAAGAATATCCCGGTTTGAATAAAGATATGATTTTGCTTTGCAGACAGTTGCAACCAACTCCTCACGGAATTCCGCTGGAGATTTATACTTTTTCAAGTGACAAACGATTTGTAAATTATGAATACATTATGGCCGATATTTTTGACCATATTTTCGCATCGATTTCTTATTTTAAACTGGAAATTTTTGAAATGAAATCTCCCGATTATCAGGAATAAAATTAAATACATAAAAAAAGGAAACCGTTTTTGGTTTCCTTTTTTATTTTACAATCAAAATTAATTAAGATTGTAATTTCTTTTCTTTTCTCTCTTTAATCAATTCCTTAGTTGCTCCTCCTACCCAGTAGAATACAAAGCTAACCAAGAAAAACATTAACCAAAACCCTATAGTTAGAATGGTTAAGAAAATTAAAAAGCCTAAATACTGACTAAATTCAAACATGTTTTCAGAATTTTATGAATTCAAGGACAAATGTAAGCTATTTTTTTTTCTTACCAATTAAATCCAATCATTTCCTACTAAAATATTCACAATCTCCTTCTTTGTCAAAAGATTAATTCCTAAATTAACCTACTAATTTTTTTGCCATGAAGTACAGAATAGAAAAAGATACTATGGGCGAAGTGAAAGTTCCTGCCGATAAATTATGGGGAGCACAAACCGAACGCTCCAGAAATAATTTCAAAATAGGTCATTCGGCTTCCATGCCTTTCGAAATTATTGAAGGTTTTGCCTATTTGAAAAAAGCCGCTGCCTTTACAAACTGTGACTTAGGAATTCTTTCGATAGAAAAAAGGGATGCAATTGCAATTGTCTGTGACGAAATAATTGAAGGGAAACTGAATGATCATTTTCCTTTGGTAATTTGGCAAACCGGTTCTGGTACGCAATCAAATATGAATGTAAATGAAGTAATTGCCAATAGAGCTCAGATTTTGGCAGGAAAAAGAATTATTGAAGACGAATCTTTCATAAAAGCCAATGACGATGTAAATAAATCTCAATCATCAAATGATACTTTTCCAACAGCCATGCATATTGCAGCATATAAATTGGTTGTTGAAAATACGATTCCAAGTATTGAGAAATTAAGAAATACACTCGAACAAAAATCAAATGAATTTAAAGATGTCATAAAAATAGGAAGAACTCATTTGATGGATGCCACTCCCCTAACCTTAGGTCAGGAAATTTCGGGCTATGTTTCCCAATTGAATCACGGATTAAAGGCTTTGAAAAATACATTACCTCATCTTTCTGAAATTGCACTTGGAGGTACAGCTGTTGGGACAGGTTTGAATGCTCCAAAAGGTTATGATTTTTTAGTTGCTGAATATATTTCAAAATTCACAAGACATCCATTTGTTACGGCTCAAAATAAATTTGAAGCTTTGGCAGCGCACGATGCCATAGTTGAAACTCACGGTGCTTTGAAACAATTGGCCGTTTCTTTGAATAAAATTGCAAATGATATCAGAATGATGGCTTCCGGACCACGTTCCGGGATTGGTGAAATTTTAATTCCTGAAAATGAACCGGGCTCTTCCATAATGCCGGGAAAAGTAAATCCAACGCAATGTGAGGCTTTAACCATGGTTTGTGCCCAAGTTATGGGAAATGATGTAACTATTTCTATTGGAGCAACGCAAGGACATTATGAATTGAATGTTTTTAAACCGCTTTTGGCAACGAACTTTCTCCAATCGGCAAGACTTTTAGCAGATGCATGTTTATCTTTTGACGAACATTGTGCGCAGGGAATTGAACCAAATTACAATCGAATTAACGAATTGGTAAATAATTCATTAATGTTGGTTACAGCTTTAAACACTAAAATTGGTTATTATAAATCGGCCGAGATTGCTCAGACAGCTCATAAAAATGGTACAACTTTGAAAGAAGAAGCCATTCGTTTGGGATATGTTTCTGCTGAAGATTTTGATAATTGGGTAAATCCTAAAAATATGGTATAAAAAAACCTCAAATAAATTGAGGTTTAGTTTTCTTTTTGGCTAAATTTATTCTTTTACAAGATAAATTCCGTCTTCTTTTATTTCTATAAGTTTGTCTTTGTACAATGCACCAATCGCTTTTTTAAAAGTCTTTTTACTCATTTTTAAAACAGTCTTGATGTCTTCCGGATGACTATTATCGTTCAGTCTCAAAAAGCCACGGCTTATTCTTAATTCATTCAAAATCTTTTCGGCATTCGGTTCAATGTTTTGATATCCTAAAGCTTGTAATGAAACGTCTATTTTGTTGTCAGGACGAATAGTTTTAATATATCCTCTAAGTCTGTCTCCGGTTCTTATCGAATCGTCATAAACTTCGTCTTTATAAAGTAAACCTTTGTGTTGCTCATTTATAATAACATTAATTCCCAAATCGGTAATGTGAGAAACAATTAAATCTACTTCTTCTCCTCTTTCTACAGTTAAGTTATCGTTACTCAAAAATTGATTTGTTTTGCTGGAAGCAACCAAACGATTAGTTTTTTCGTCCATATAAAGGTAAACCAAATAACGTTTCCCTTTTTCCATCGGACGGGCCTGTTCTTTGAAAGGAACCAAAATGTCTTTTTCTAATCCCCAATCCATAAATGCACCGATTTTATTGACATAATTTACTCGTAAAAGAGCAAATTCATTCAAAAGAATATAGGGTTCAAGCGTAGTTGCAATGGGTCTTTCTTCATGATCTAAATAAACAAAAACAATCAATTCATCTCCAATTTTAAAATCATTAGGCACGTATTTATTTGGCAAAAGAATATCCTCTGCTTCATTTCCGTTTCCTAAAAACAATCCGACTTTGGTATCGCGTAAAATTGTTAATGTATTGTATTTTCCTATTTCAATCATGATTATTTTAGATTCTAATTTGGGCGCAAAGATACAAAGTTTCAGGTTAAAACCCGTTTTTAAATATTTATAGCAGATAAAGGTAAATAGTCTAAATATTTTAACAAAAAGGCGAATTATTTAGACAGATTAAATTTACATTTTTAAAATAATTTTATGTTAAATAAAAAAAAAGAACTACATTTAATACTCCGAAATTGATGTTAAAATCAGATTTATATTTAAATATGATTTTAAAGAAAAGTGCTTTGAAAAACTAATTCTTCCAGATGTTTTTTAGAATTAGCCAATGTATGTTTTATTGCTAAATGTGAGAATTTAAATGTAAATCCAATGGCAAATAATATAATTTTAGAAAGTTTCAAGCGGATTCTGCAAGAACATCCTGAACTTGCTGTATTTCTCACTCTGGCTTTAGGATTTGCTTTTGGACACATTAAAATAGGTACATTTAAATTAGGATTTGTTTTAGGAACTCTTTTAGCGGGAGTTTTTATAGGTCAGTTAAGTATTCATATTGATCCGATAGTAAAAACTATTTTCTTTGATTTTTTTCTTTTCTCTACAGGTTATAAAGTAGGTCCTCAATTTTTTCAAGGTCTCAAAAAAAATGCTCTTCCGCAGTTAACTTTAACCCTAATAATCTGTACTTCTTGTCTCTTAATTACAGTTGTAATTGCAAAATTTCTAAAATATGATGTTGGTACTGCGGCCGGACTTTTGGCCGGTGCATTTTCTGAATCAACTCTTATTGGTACTGCATCAGAGGCAATTAATCATCTTCATATTTCGGATATCGAAAAAACAGAATTGATTAACAATATTCCTGTTGCTTACGCTTCTACCTACCTTTTAGGAGCTATTTCTTTAGTTTTTTTTATGACAGTTATAGCTCCAAAACTATTAGGAGTTAATTTAAAGGAAGAAAGCGAGAAACTCAGTAAAACTTTAACCGGCGAAACAGAACATGAACCGGGAATTGAACCGGCTTATCAAAGATGGATTATTCGGGCTTATAAAATTACAAATGAAAAATGGGTTGGAATGACTGTAGGTGAATTTGAAGAACAAAATTCAGGACTCCGGTTTTCAATTCAAAGAATGCGTCATAACCGGGAATTAATCGAGCCTACACCTGATGTAATTATTCATGAAAATGATGTTATGGTTATTATGGCTCAACACGGAATTATTCTGGACAGTTTTTCTATAATTGGACCAGAAGTTTTAGATCCGGAATTACTTGATTTTCCAATAGCCCACATGGAAATTACCGTAACCAGTAAAGAAATTGCCGGCAAAACTATTAAAGAAATCAATCAATCTGATATTGGTGATGGTTTAATGTTAAACAAAATCAGAAGAGAATATCATGAAATTCCATTTGATATGAATACTGTGATATTGAAAGGCGATGTGTTGAATATTTCGGGGAAACTCAAATTACTTGAAGCAGCTGCTAAAAAAATCGGATATTTAAATAGATTGAGTTCTGAAACAGACATTATTTTTCTTGGGACGGGAATTGTTTTAGGAGGACTTGTAGGATTATTATCAATCAATATTTTCGGAATTTCAATAACATTAACAGCTAGCGGAGGTGCATTGGTTATGGGATTAATTTTTGGATGGTTGCATTCACAAACTCCTGTATTCGGACGAATTCCTGAAGCAGCTTTATGGATTTTTGATAATGTTGGTCTTTCTACATTTATAGGTTTAGTCGGGTTAGCAGCAGGCCCGAGTTTTATTTCTGGTTTACAGGAATTAGGATTTACAATTATTCTTTCGGGATTAACAGTTGCCATTTTACCTCATATTATTGGACTTTTATTTGGCAAATACATTTTGAAAATGAATCCGATTATTTTATTGGGAGCACAAACAGGAGCCGGAACTTCAACTATTGGTTTAAAAGCTGTGCAGGATGCATCGGCAAGTAAATTCCCGGTACTGGGTTATACAATTCCTTATGCTTTAGGAAATATACTTCTTACCGCCTGGGGACCTATAATAGTTTCAATGATGACTTAAAAAACAAACAAAAACATAACCAAATTAATTTACGAATCTTTATGAAAACAACGAGAAAAGAACACGATTTTTTAGGGGAATTAGAAATTCCGAATCATTTATATTACGGAATTCAGACCTTTAGAGCGGTTGAAAATTTTAATATTACAGGAATTCCTATTTCAAAAGAGCCTTTATTTATTAAAGCTTTGGGATATGTTAAGAAAGGGGCTGCAATGGCAAATAAAGATTGTGGTGTATTAGATGCTAAAATAGCCGAAGCAATTTGTTATGGTAGTGATCAGGTAATTACCGGAAAATTTGACAAGGAATTCGTTAGCGATTTAATTCAGGGAGGTGCTGGTACTTCGGTAAATATGAATGCAAATGAAGTAATTGCCAATATTGGTTTAGAATATTTGGGACATGCTAAAGGAGAATACCAGTTTTTACACCCAAATAATCATGTGAATTGTTCTCAATCTACCAATGATGCCTATCCTTCAGCATTTAGAATTGCTCTCTATCTTAAAATGGACAATTTTATAAAAACATTGAGTGGTTTAGAAAAAGCTTTTGCAGCCAAAGGTGAAGAATTTAAACGGGTTTTGAAAATGGGTAGAACTCAATTGCAAGATGCGGTTCCAATGACATTAGGACAAGAATTTCATGCTTATGCTACCACAATTGGTGAAGATATCGGCCGATTGAAAGATGCACAGAGTTTATTATTAGAAATAAATATGGGAGCAACTGCTATAGGAACAAAAGTGAATGCTCCCGAAGGTTATCCTGAAATATGTGTAAATTATATTGCCAAAGAAGTTGGAATTCCGCTTACTCTGGCTCCTGATTTAATCGAAGCAACGGTTGATACCGGTGCTTATGTTCAAATTATGGGAACAATGAAACGAACAGCAGTTAAGATTTCAAAAATTTGTAATGATTTAAGATTATTGAGTTCCGGTCCAAGAACCGGTTTAAATGAAATTAATTTACCGGCACGTCAACCGGGTTCTTCCATTATGCCTGGTAAAGTAAATCCGGTAATTCCCGAAGTAGTAAATCAAACCTGTTTTTATGTTATCGGACAAGATTTGACTGTTACTATGGCTGCCGAAGCAGGACAATTACAGTTGAATGTAATGGAACCGGTAATTGCCTTTGCCATGTTTACATCATTAGATTATTTGACAAACGCAGTTCAGGTCTTGATCGATAAATGTATTATTGGAATTACGGCCAATGAAACCCATTGTTACAATATGGTTATGAACAGTATTGGAATCGTAACTCAATTGAATCCTATTTTGGGTTATGAAGAAAGTGCCAGTATTGCCGGAGAAGCTTTGAAAACCGGTAAAAGTGTACATCAAATTGCAGTTGTAGAACGAAAACTGATTTCTCAGGATAAATGGGATGAAATATATTCTTTAGAAAATTTGATTCATCCAAAATTCATAAATTCATAATTTCCAAAAAACAGTTTATCTGATTAAAAATATCAGATAAACTGTTTTTTTTATTTCTCTTACAAAAGTATCGTATTAACCCAAAAATTGAAATATTATGAAAAAAATTGTTGTTTTACTGATTTTGTGTCTAGCCGGTTTTCAAGCTGAAGCACAAGATAAAAATTCCGGTTCAAAAAAATTACCTCGTGTAATTATACTGGCAACCGGAGGAACCATTGCCGGAGCCGGCGAGTCAAGTACTAAAGCAGCTTATACAGCCGGTAAAGTACCAATTGATGATTTATTGAATGCTGTTCCTCAAATTCATGAAAAAGCTTCGATCAAAGGTGAACAAATTGCAAAAATAGGAAGTCAGGATATGAGTGTTGAGGTTTGGTTAAAATTAGCAAAACGGATCAATGAAATTTTTAAAAACAATGAAGCAGACGCTGTAGTAGTAACTCACGGAACCGATACTCAGGAAGAAACTGCTTATTTCTTGGATTTAACAATTAATTCAGACAAACCGGTGGTTTTGGTTGGAGCCATGCGTCCGTCAACAGCAATGAGTCAGGATGGTAACAGAAATTTACTGGATGCGGTAACGGTGGCAGCTGATCCAAAAAGTCAGGGAAAAGGTGTTATTGTTTCGATGAATGAATTGATTTTTGATGCTAGAGATGTAACTAAAACCAATACTACAGGAATTTCAACTTTTCAATCAAGAAATTTTGGGCCAATTGGTTTGTTTTACGACGGAAAAGTCAACTACTATTATACTTCTACTAGAAATCCTAAAGAAAAATTTGACGTTTCACGTTTGAATGCCCTTCCAAAAGTTGAAATTATTTACGGATATGCCGATGCCAGTGCTTCCTTGGTAAATTCAGTTGTAAATGACGGAGCCAAAGGAATTGTTTATGCCGGAATGGGAAATGGTAATTTCAATGAAGCAGTAGGTAAAGCATTGACAGACGCTGCCAAAAAAGGAGTTGCAGTATGCCGTGCAGCCAGAGCAGGTTCAGGAAGAGTTACCTTAGAAAATGAAGTTAATGATAAAGCATTGGGATTTGTTGTTAGCGATGATTTAAATCCTCAAAAGGCAAGAGTATTGTTGATGTTAGCATTAACAAAAACCGGAGACAGGGAGAAAATTCAACAGTTTTATTTCGAATATTAAAACTTGATATTTAATCTAATAAAGTAAAAAGATGATCTGGATAGAATTCATTATTCTGCTGATAATGATATTAGTAGGATCACAAATGAAAGGCATCGGTCTGGGGGTTATGGGAATGGTTGGTTTATTAATATTTGTCTTCGGATTTAATATAAAACCAACCGATCCTCCACTGGATGTAATGCTGATTATAATGGCAATCGTAACTACCGCAGCTACATTACAAGCATCAGGAGGATTGGATTATTTAGTTAGTTTGGCCGAAAGAATCATTCGAAGCAATCCGTCAAATATCACTTTTATAGCTCCTTTTACGGTTTATTTTTTGTGTCTTTTTGCCGGAACAGCTCACATTGTATATTCATTGTTACCTATTATTTCGGAAGTTTCTGCCAAAAAGAGAATTCGTCCTGAACGACCATTGAGTATATCTGTAATTGCTTCGCATTTAGCTTTAACAGGTAGTCCTATGAGTGCTGCAACTGCTGCCATGGTTCTCATTTTGGGTACATCAGGAGCTTTATTAGATATTATGTCAATTTGTATTCCGGCTTGTTTAATAGGCCTTTTGGTTGGTTGCTTTTCTGTATTTAAAAGTGGGAAAGAATTAAATGAGGATCCGATTTTTATAGAAAAAATGAAAGATCCTGAATTTGCAAAAAGTATGAATACAGATTCTGAAGGTCTTCAAAAAGAATTGAAATCAGGAGCCAAAATATCGGTCCTTATTTTTACAGTAGCCATTTTTATAATTGTACTTGCCGGTGCATTTCCGGAGCTAATTCCGCGATTTGAACCGGGAACAAAATCACTTGCTGTTTCTGCAAATGGAACGCTTACAATGGTTACTATAATTAGTGTTGTGACACTGACAGCTTCGGCAGCTATGATGTTGATTACTAAAACTAAAACAGAAGAAGTTACCAAAGCAAGTTTATTTACTTCTATGGCTTCGGCAGTAGTTTCGGTTTTTGGTGTGGTTTGGATGAGTTCAACTTTTATGCATCACAACAATGCTGTTATTCAAAAAGAATTGGGCAGTATTGTTTCTGAATATCCATGGACATTTGCAATTGCTGTTTTTAGTCTGGGTGTATTAATGTTTAGTCAGGCAGCTACCACAAAAACAATGATGCCTTTAGGAATCAGTCTGGGTGTAGCTCATCCGGCACTTATAGCTATTTTTCCGGCAGTAAATAGTGATTTTGTTTTACCGGGATATCCAACACTTTTGGCAGCAATAAATTTTGACAGAACAGGAAGCACTAAAATAGGAAAATATGTTCTTAATCACAGTTTTCTAATACCGGGAGTAATTTCTATAGCGGTAACTGTTGCAGTAGGATTTTTATTAGGTTCAATTATATTGTAGAATTTTAAAATCAATTAAAATGAGAAAGAATATTTTGTATTTATTGGTATTCTTTATGCCAATAATGGTTTTTGGACAAGTTCAGAAACAATCTGGTCAAGGTGAACAGTTCAGTTCAATTATTCCTACATCTAAACAATCATTACTCAAAGATGTAGATGTTATTTTTAATACCCGTTATGCAAATGTAAACAGTTTTACAGATGGTGATTTTGTCAATTCGGCATTCAAAATGGAACAATTTCGTTTTGAAGTAAAAGGAAAGATTCATGAAAAAGTTTCTTTTAGATTTCGTAACAGATATACCAAAGAGCCTGTTCCAAATTCATACGATAATTTTAGTAAAGCAGTAGATTTGGCATTCATTAATGTAGAATTGGGAAAAAAAACAAGTTTGTCTATGGGGAAATTATGTGCCGATTGGGGTGGTTATGAATTTGATTTCAACCCAATTGACATTTTGACTTATAATGATATATTGGAAAACGCAGACAACTTTTTGACAGGTGTGGGAATTAATCATAATTTGAATGACAAAAATTCATTTTCTTTTCAAGTATTGAATTCAAGATCAAATACATTGGAAGATACCTATGGTGGATCTGTTCCTGCCGAAGTAATGTCGGCAAAACTTCCATTAGCGTTTGTAACCAACTGGAGAGGAAGTTTTTTTGAAGGCAAATTTCAAACAACTTATAGCTATAGTTTCTTTAATGAAGCTACTCATACTAATATGAATTATTATGTTTTTGGTAATAAATTTAAGCCAAATGATAAATTTGTAATTTATTATGATCTTCAATATAGTAATGAAGCTTTAGACAGATTGGGAATTGTTTCAAATATAATTCCTGCAAGTGTAGATGGCGGAGCTCAGGCTCAAAGAGTTGAATATCTTGAAAATTGGATAAGAGCCGAATATCTTGTAAGTCCTAAAATAAATTTGTTGTTGACCGTGATGAATCACAATTCATATTGGAACAACAATCCCGATCCAAATGCAGATGATAGATTGGAAACTACGTATGGTTTAATTCCTACAATACAATTTTTGCCTTATAAAGACATTAATATTAAGTTTTATGCTACTTTCATAGGTAGAAAGTATGACTATTCTAACTATGCCGAACAAAATTATGGAGTTAAAGACAGAACAACCGGTCAGATAAATGTTGGATTTATAGCTCCTCTTTTAGTTTTATAATCTAATTTTTTTTAAATATAAAAAGCGATAACTTGAATAGGTTATCGCTTTTTGTATTTTTAAGAATCTAAAACTTATACGTTGAATCTAAAGTGCATTACATCACCATCTTTTACAACGTATTCTTTTCCTTCTACTTTGAATTTTCCGGCTTCTTTTGCTTTTGCTTCCGAACCATAAGTGATAAAATCTTCATAAGAAATAACTTCGGCACGAATGAATCCTTTTTCGAAATCAGTATGGATAACTCCCGCAGCTTGTGGTGCTGTTGAACCCACATTGATAGTCCAGGCACGAACTTCTTTTACACCTGCGGTAAAATAAGTTTGTTGCTTCAATAATTTATAAGCGGCACGAATCAAAACAGAAGCACCTGGTTCTTGCAATCCCATATCTTCTAAGAAAGCCTGACGTTCTTCGTAGCTTTCCAATTCAGTGATATCAGCCTCTGCTCCTACTGAAAGCACAATTACTTCGGCATCTTCGTCTTTTACCAATTCACGAACCTGATCTACATATTTGTTTCCGGTTACAGCCGAATTTTCGTCAACATTACAAACATATAAAACTGGTTTAGTTGTGATCAATTGAAAACTTTCCATCAATACTTCCTCATCATTATTTTGAGGAGTAATTGTTCTGGCCGATTTTGCCTGTAAAAGAGCTTCTCTGATTCTGTTTAACAATGCTTCTTCTGCTTGTGCTTCTTTATTTCCGGTTTTGGCCGCTCTTTTTACTTTTTCAAGACGTTTTTCAACCGTTTCTAAATCTTTTAATTGCAATTCAATGTCGATAGTTTCTTTATCACGAATTGGGTTTACACTTCCGTCAACGTGCACAATATTGTCGTTTTCAAAACAACGCAATACATGAATTATCGCATTACACTCTCTAATGTTTCCTAAAAACTGGTTTCCAAGGCCTTCACCTCTGCTCGCTCCTTTTACCAATCCGGCAATATCAACAATATCAACAGTTGCCATTTGAACACGTTCCGGTTTTACCAATTCTTCCAACTTTTCAATTCTCGGATCCGGGACATTTACAACACCAATATTTGGCTCAATTGTACAAAACGGAAAATTGGCACTCTGCGCTTTTGCATTTGACAAACAATTAAACAATGTTGATTTTCCTACATTTGGTAATCCTACAATTCCTGCTTTCATTTTTATAAGTTTACAATTAACAAATTATTGCTAACGATTAATTTTCGATATTTAAAAAAAACTCCTCATTTTGAGGAGTGTACTATTTATTCATTGTGCAAAAACGCCTGTCTGTTCAGAAGAGTTTCTTCGCTTTCTACATAATTGTCATCCGGAATACAACAATCTACCGGACAAACTGCCGCACATTGAGGTTCTTCGTGAAAACCTTTGCATTCAGTACATTTTCCGGGAACAATGTAGTAAATATCGTCTGAAATCGGAGTTTGTGCAGCATCGGCATCTACTTCTTCACCGGAAGGCAATATGATTTTTCCGCTTAATTTAGTTCCGTCTTTATATCTCCAGTCATCGGCTCCTTCATAGATTGCATTATTTGGACATTCTGGCTCACAAGCGCCACAATTGATACATTCATCTGTTATTATGATTGCCATAGCTATGTATTTAATATATAAATCTTAATTTTACGCAAAATTACATCCAAAACAATTCAAAAACAAATCAATATGACTTTAGAATTTAAAAAAAATATTTTCGCAGAACTAAGGAAATTTCTTTCTCAATTCTCTTTAAATGAATCTGTTAAAGATGAAAAAGTACTGTTTAACGACTTGTTTTTTGAGGATTTTGAAAATTTAATTCATCTCTCTCAGTCTCATAATGGGTGGTACACGCCGGAACAAGTTTATTTTTCTGTTCAATCCTGGGCCGAAGCATTGACCGAAGAAAATCTGGATAAATGGTTGCAAGCGTATGATTTTAGTAAAGTTCAGCCAAAAACTGTAGGATTAATCCTTGCCGGAAATATTCCTTTGGTAGGATTTCACGATTTTATTTCTGTATTGATTTCGGGACATAAAGTTTTGGTAAAAACTTCATCAAACGATCAACATTTATTGCCTTTTTTGGCAAAATACATTATAAAAATTGCTCCCGAAATGGAGAATAAAATTCAATTTACCGAAGGCAAACTCGAAGGATATGATGCGGTAATTGCTACAGGAAGTAATAATACAGCCCGTTATTTTGAATATTATTTCAAGGACAAACCAAGTATTATAAGAAAAAGCAGAAATTCTGTTGCCGTTTTGGACGGAAATGAAACCAAAGAACAGATGATTGCTTTAGGGGAAGATATTTTCAGGTATTTTGGACTTGGATGCAGAAATGTTTCCAAATTATTTGTTCCGAGAGGTTATAATTTTGATGCTTTTTTTGGCGGTATTTTCCCTTATCAGGACGTTATTAAATATGAAAAATATGCCAATAATTATGATTATAATAAAGCCGTTTTTCTTATGAGTAATTTTGAATTACTCGATAATGAATTTTTGACAATCAAAGAAGACAACAGTTACTCCTCTCCTATTTCGAGTGTTTTTTATGAATATTATGATAATTTAGAAAGTGTTAAAACTAAATTAAAAAATGATAAAGAATTACTTCAATGTATTGTAAGTAACAATTTGATTGAAAACAGTATAGAGTTTGGAAAAACACAAAAACCAAATCTTTGGGATTATGCTGATAATGTAGATACTTTGGCTTTTTTGATTACTATTTAATATTTCTGAAAAATTAATGAAGAAGCATAATTTTAGCGCAGGACCATGTGTTCTTCCGCAAGAAGTTTTTGAAAAATCGGCTCAGGCAATTTTGAATTTCGACAATTTAGGATTATCAATTCTGGAAATATCCCACAGAAGCCCGGAATTTGTAGCAGTAATTGAAGAAGCAAGAGCTTTAGTTTTAGATTTACTTGGGTTACAAAACAAAGGATACCAAGCTTTGTTTTTACACGGAGGTGCCAGTTTAGAGTTTTTAAAGGTTCCTTATAATTTGATGAAAATAAACGGCAAAGCGGCTTATTTAGATACCGGAACCTGGGCACACAATGCTATTGTTGAGGCTCAGAATTTTGGAGAAACCGTGATTGTTGCTTCATCAAAGAAAGAAAATTACAATCATATTCCTAAAGATTACAACATTCCTCAGGATGCTGATTATTTTCATTGTACCAGTAATAACACTATTTACGGTACACAAATGAAAGAATTTCCCAAAACCAATGTTCCAATGGTTTGCGATATGAGTTCGGATATTTTTTCGAGACAACTCGATTTTTCGCAATTTGATTTGATTTATGCCGGAGCACAAAAAAATATGGGACCTGCCGGAGTTACTTTGGTTGTTGTGAAGGAAGAAATATTAGGAAAAACAGGAAGAAATATTCCGAAAATGCTCAATTATCAACAACATATTTTGAGTAAAAGTATGTACAATACGCCACCGGTTTTTGCTATTTATACTTCGCTATTAAATTTACAATGGTTAAAAAGAAATGGAGGAATTGCCGGAATAGAAAAGAAAAATGAAGAAAAAGCGAGTCTTTTATATCAGGAAATCGACAGGAATCCTTTGTTTGTTGGTAGAGCAAATAAAATGGACCGATCATTAATGAATGCTTGTTTCAGGTTAAATAACGAAGAACATTCCATAATTTTTGATAATCTTTGTGCCCAAGCCGGAATTTCAGGAATCAAAGGTCATCGATCTGTGGGAGGTTACAGAGCTTCTATGTACAATGCTTTGGAATTAAAAAGTGTAGAAATTCTGGTCGAAATAATGAAAGAACTTGAAAATAAAATATAGAAGTGATTTAAACTTTTATTTTATTGAATTTTTTTACAGCGAATTTGCTGATGCAAAAGTAGAATTCAGAACAATTCCTATTAGTGAAAGTACTCCGCAAATGCCGGCATATAACGGAGAGTTTGGTTTTATAAATTATATGATGAGAAAACTAAACAACCAATTTTATCTTACTTTATTGGTCTCAAAAATAGTTTAAAACTATGCACTTTTAGTGCATCAACTTTAG
>CAZWAF010000012.1:0-55628 GCA_964631795.1 uncultured Flavobacterium sp.
TTTTACCACATTTGGATTTGTCTTATTTAAAGAAAGACTTTTTCAGTGCCCTCATCTTTCACGGAGATGTTTTTGATTCTTCTACAAAAGGATATGCCAAGATTATTGCCAAGATTGGCGGAAAAGCCTACGATTGGCTTATTCTGATGAACAGTCTGACCAATTGGTTTCTTACAATGATAGGCAAAGAAAAAAGAAGTTTTTCAAAAATGATAAAAGACAGCGTTAAAAAAGCCGTTTCGTTTATTTCGAATTTCGAAACCACCGCCGCAACCATTGCAATCGAAAAAAAATACCACTACGTTGTTTGCGGTCACATTCACAAACCACAAATAAAAACAATTGAAAACGAAAATGGTTCAGTATTGTATCTCAACAGCGGAGATTGGGTTGAAAACTTAACCGCTTTGGAATACAACAAACAGCAATGGAGTTTATATAAATACGACAAAGCCGATTATGAACAATCAGAATCGGAAGAAGAAAAAATCATCAGTAACATTATTACTAAAATCTTATCCTAAACCAACCAATACAACCTAAAACTATGAAAATATTCTACGCTTTTCAAGCCACCGGAAACGGACACATAAGCAGAGCAATACAACTATATCCGTATTTAGAAAAATTTGGAGAAGTCGATTTTTTTATGAGCGGAAACAATTCGAATTTAAATCCTGAAATTCCTTTAAAATACCGAAGTAACGGCTGTAGTCTGCATTACAGCAAATGCGGAGGATTGGATTATTGGGAAATTGCAAAAAACATCAATCCAATACAAGTATATAATGAAGCCAAATCATTGCCTCTTAAAAAATACGATATAGTAATCAATGATTTTGATGCAGTTACCTCACTCGCTTGTAAAATACAGAAAGTAGATTCTGTTCAATTCGGACATCAGGCAAGTTTTGTTTCTGAGCTGACGCCAAGACCCGATAAGAGAAATGCTTTTGGAGAACTTATATTAAAATATTATGCTTCGTCTCCAAAACAAATCGGATTGCATTTTCAAAATTATGATTCTTTTATTCATCCTCCCATTATCAAAGACGAAATTATAAATGCTAATCCAAAAAATCAGGAACATATTACAGTTTATCTTCCTTCATTTGACAAAGATTGCCTGGAAAAAGCATTCAATAAAGTCAAAGACAAACACTTTCATTGGTTTTTAAAAGATGTTCCTTTTATGCATACCGTTGGCAATATTACCTATTTTCCGGTAAACCAAAAATTATTCAACGAAAGCATGATAAATTGTGAAGGAATTATTACCGGAGGTGGATTTGAAACCCCTGCTGAAGCATTATTTCTTCAAAAGAAACTCCTTTCTATTCCTATTAAAAACCATTACGAACAAGAATGCAATGCCGCAGCATTAAAGAAAATGGGAGTTCCTGTTGTTTATGAGGTAGGAAAGAACTTTGATACTATCATTGAAAACTGGCTTAATTCAAAAACTCTTTCTCCTAACATTCAAGCGAACAATATTCAAAATACTTTAGAATCGTTATTTGATACTTTCCATTCAGAACCCAACAACATAAACACTCACACAAGACCGGCGGTTGGCAGTTTCGCTTATTTAATGAATACTCCTTTTCTTTAAAAATTGATTCTTAAATATGATTCGACAATAAAAAACAATAATCTTGAAATTTCTTCAGAACAAAAATACATTTATAACTTAATCTTTTTAGATTTGTTTTTCCCTTCCCTGAAATTATTAAACCCAAACCATATTTCTAATGGAAATCAAAGAATTAATCGAAAAAATAGAAGCAACATACCCAACTTCATCCGTCAAAAAAGAATTGTTTGTCAAAAAACTCATCGTAAACCATTTGACTGAATTATCCGGAAAAGAATTCACAACTGCAAAACAAGAATTGCTGAATAACAAAATAAATGATCTCTTTGATAATGTCGATTTCAACAACATTGACCCTGTAGAAATTAAAAACCTTAATAAAAAAAGAATAGAATTACAAGAATACATAACTAAGGAACTGTTTCTGATACCGGAAAATTACTTTAGAGGAAAAGGTATTATTATTGGAATAACTCTGTCATTTACCTTTCAAATTATAAATTCCGTTTATTTAAAACACAACGAATATTTCCTTTATATTCATCTTTTATTAATATTAATAGGTTTCTTTTTAGGCTTCTTAGTTGACAATAAAATCAAGAAACAAAGTGAATCTTTAAAATTTTAATAAAGCTCTCTGCCTTTAATAATACTTACATTAAAAAACAAAAAAAAAGCGTCTCCAAACCGGAAACGCTAATATCATTGTATTTCAACCCTTTCAGGGTCAATTAAACTTCTCTGTTCAACATCTGCCACAATTTATCTTTCAATTCGGTTAAACCTTGTTGGGCAACCGATGAAATAAACATATATGGAATGCCTTTGAATTGAACATCCAATTCTGCTTTCAATTCTGCTTTCAACTCATCATCGAGCATATCGCATTTTGAAATTACAACCAAACGTTCTTTGTCTAACATTTCAGGATTGTATTCCGTCAACTCATTAATCAAAATATCGTATTCTGTTTTGATGTCATCTGCATCTGCGGGAATCAGGAACAACAAAGTCGAATTTCTTTCAATGTGTCTCAAGAAATAGTGACCTAATCCTTTTCCTTCGGCCGCTCCCTCGATAATTCCCGGAATATCGGCAATTACAAAAGACTGAAAATCACGATATGCCACAATTCCTAAATTAGGTTTCAAAGTGGTAAAAGGATAATCGGCAATTTTTGGTTTTGCAGAAGTCAAAACCGAAAGCAATGTTGATTTTCCTGCATTTGGAAAACCTACCAAACCTACATCGGCCAAAACTTTCAACTCCAAGATAATATCTACTTCCTGCGGAGGCAATCCCGGCTGGGCATATCTCGGCGTTTGATTCGTTGAAGAACGGAAATGCCAGTTTCCTAAACCTCCTTTTCCTCCACGAGCCGCAATTCTTTTTTCTCCGTGTTCGGTAATTTCAAACAAAATTTCACCTGTTTCCTTATCGCGAACCACAGTTCCCAAAGGCACTTCAATGTATTTATCTTCTCCATCGGCTCCGGTACTTCTGTCTCCACCTCCGTCTCCACCATGACCTGCTTTAATGTGTCGGGCAAATTTCAGGTGAAACAAAGTCCAAAGACCTTTATTTCCTACAATATAAACGTGTCCTCCGCGACCTCCATCTCCACCGTCAGGACCTCCTTTTTCTATAAATTTTTCTCTGTGTAAATGCGTAGAACCTTTCCCTCCTTTTCCGGACGAAACATATATTTTTACGTAATCAACAAAATTTCCCTCAGTCATCTTTCTTAGTATTCAGCCGCAGTCGCAGTTTTCAGTACTCATTGCAACTGAAAACTGTAACTGAAAACTATTTATTATTTAATCGCTTTCACCATTACCTTATCGATTATCACTCCATCCATATCGATAACTTCTAATTCAAAATTATTCCAGATCAATTTCTCTCCCTGTTTCGGAATATGAGAAAGTTCTGTCATTATCAATCCACTTACAGTAGTTACTTCATATTCATTTATCAATTCGTCTAAATCAAAATAAGTAAGAAAATCGTGCAGTGAATAATGCCCGTCTACCATCCAGGTTCCGTCTTCTCTTTCAACCAATTGAAATTCGTCTTTGTAAAATTCCGAAGCATCGCCAACCAAAGCTTCCAAAATATCATTCAAGGTAATAACTCCCTGAAAAACTCCATATTCATCGGTAACAAAAGCATAATGAATTCCGCTTTTTTTGAAATTTTCCAAAGCAGTGTAAGCCGTAGTTTGTTCCATTATAAACGGAGCTTCGGTAATTATTTTTTCAAGATTGAAATCTTCTTCCTCAAAATGCGAAAAGATGTTTTTTAAATTTACAACCCCTACAATATCATCATAATTATCACCAAAAACCGGATAAACCGAATGCAGTTCTTTGAGCATTATATTTTTTACCTGATTCTTATCGGAAGTAAAAGGCAAAAACACAACATCTTTTCGGTGTGTCATCAACGAATTTACTTTTCGATCTCCGATATGAAAGACACGCTCTACTATATTTTGCTCTATTTCCTGAACCTCTCCTCCTTCGGCACCTTCTTTTATGATAGCTTTGATTTCTTCTTCGGTAACTTTTCCGTCAGCAGAAGGTTTTATCATCAATACTTTCAGTAAAAAATCGGTAGAAATGGTCAATAACCAAATAAAAGGAGCTGTAATAACCGAAATTACTTTCATAGGAACAGCAACAGCTTTAGCAATTCCTTCGGGATGATTTAAGCCAATTCTTTTAGGCAGCAATTCGCCCAAAACCATTGAGAAAAACGTAAGAATTACAACCACAATCCCAACTGAAATACTTTCAGAAAATGGTTTCAAACTCGGAAAACCCTGAATAAAAACCCTAACATCGGTAGTAATAGTATCGCTACTGAATATACCTGTTAAAATTCCGGTAAGAGTAATTCCTATTTGAACCGTTGACAAAAATTTATTAGGAGAATTTGCTAAGTCCAAAGCAGTTTGGGCATTAGAATTCCCTTTCTTTGCAGCGCTTTCCAATCGGTTTTTACGAGCAGAAATAAGAGCTATTTCCGACATGGAAAAAGCACCGTTTAATAGAATTAAAAAAAATATTATTAGAAGTTCCAAATTTTATTGATTCTGTTAACTGTCCTTTTTGATTATTGAAAACACAGTGTTATTGTTCTTACAATGTTTCGATAACACTGCTCAATCTCTCTGTAATTTCAGCAATTGTTCCAATACCGTTTACCGAATGAAATTTATTTTGTGATTGGTAATATGAAATCAGCGGAGCTGTTTTTTCATTATATTCCTGATAACGATTTCTGATTTTTTCTTCATCCTGATCGTCGATTCTTCCGCTGGTTTTTCCTCTTTCAAGTAAACGTTCAACCAGAATTTCATCATCGGCTTCTAAAGCAATTGTAGCAGTTACAGTCCAATCTTTAGTTGCCAAAAATTCGTCTAAAGCATCTGCCTGAGCAATAGTTCTTGGAAAACCGTCAAACAAGAATCCGCGGGAATCCATGTTTTTCTCCACCTCATCTTTAAGCATTTTGATAGTCAAACTGTCCGGAACTAATTCTCCGTTATTGATAAATCCTTGCGCTTCTTTCCCCAAAGGGGTTTCGTTTTTAATGTTGTAACGAAACACATCTCCTGTAGAAATATGTGTTAAATTGTATTTTTCTTTTAAAAATTCTGCTTGTGTTCCTTTACCAGCACCTGGTTTTCCAAACAATACGATATTGATCATTTTAATTCTAAATTTTTATTTAATTTGATATACTTCAGACAAATTTCTTCCCAAACCATCATAGTCAAGACCATATCCTACGATAAATTTATTCGGAATTCTAATTCCCACATAGTCGATTTTAATGTCTTTATTATAGACATCCGGTTTAAAAAACAAAGTGGCAAATTTTAAATGTTTTACATTTTGAGCTTTTAACAAAGCTTTCAAATTTACCAATGTATTTCCGGTATCAACAATATCTTCAACCACTACAACTGTTCTTCCGGTCAAATCCTGATTAAGTCCCACTAATTGTTTCACCTCATTTGTTGACGAAATCCCTTCATAAGATGTCAATTTCACAAAACTAACTTCACAAGGGTGGTTGTAATGTTTCATCAAATCAGACATAACCATAAACGAACCATTCATAACTCCTATAAAAACAGGAGTTTCATCAGCAAAATCAGCCTCAATTTGCTTTGCCATAGCCGAAAGAGCGAAGTCTATTTCCTGGGCTGAAATAAACGGTACAAATTCTTTATCGTGCAATTGAACCATATCCTGAACTTATTTAAGTTTCGAAATAATTCGCAAATATAGACATTTAAGCATTCTAATTAAACCGTTAATGGAAATTAAATCATTTATAACAAAGTAAAAAAATCGAAGAATAATGTACTTTTGAAAACAATTCCATCTTAATTTTTCCAAAAAAATGAGTTTGTTTTTAAATCAAATCATCGAAAAATCCACAGCAAGTAAAACAACCCGGCAACAAAATGCCGAATTAATTCTTGAAAAACCCGAACTTTTTGAAGAACTGTTACATCTTGCTTTTGATTTCCAAAACCCAAATCACTTCAAAGCCTGTTGGACAATGGAACTGGTTTTAGAACAAAATCTGGAATTACTTTCTCCTTATTTTGATTATTTCTTTCTAAATTTCAACCAATTCAAAAACGAAAGTGCATTGAGATCTATCAGTAAAATAGCAATGTTTCTCTGCAAAAGACATTTCAACGAAAAAAAATCAGGAAATATCTTTCTAAAAGAAAACCAAATCACCGCCATAACCGAATTAGGATTTGACAAAATCATTTCTCCCGAAACCAAAGTTGCTT
Organism: uncultured Flavobacterium sp.; assembly: GCA_964631795.1. Taxonomy (GTDB): domain Bacteria; phylum Bacteroidota; class Bacteroidia; order Flavobacteriales; family Flavobacteriaceae; genus Flavobacterium. The sequence continues at coordinate 6,417 of CAZWAF010000012.1, forward strand.
CAAAAGCTTACCTCATCAGAGCATTGTTCTTTTTAGGTTTCGAAATTCCCTGGATTCATGCTGAACTAAAACTCATACTTCTCAACGATTATCATTCTCATTCGGCCGCTTACCAAGCCGTTGCCAAAGAAATTTTAAAGAAACTAAAATAGCATTTCCCTATTCGGGTCGAATAAGTATCTTTGCCTCACTAATAATATTATGATGAATTATTTTTCTTCCGATTTTAAACTTGGAATTCTTGGTGGCGGTCAATTAGGCAAAATGATGCTTTCTGACACCCGAAAATTCGATATTCAAACTTACGTTTTGGACCCGAGCGACGAAGCTCCTTGCAAAATTGCCTGCAATCAATTTTTCAAAGGCGATTTGATGGACTTTGATACCGTTTATAATTTTGGCAAAAAAGTAGATGTTCTAACTTTCGAAATCGAATTGGTCAATCTTGAAGCTTTAGAAAAACTTGAAAGTGAAGGTTTGAAAGTATATCCTTCGCCAAAAACACTGAGATTAATCCAAAACAAAGGCGTTCAGAAAGAATTCTATTTCAAAAACAATATTCCGACTGCCCCCTTCCAAAAATTTTCCGATTTAGAAAATCTAAAATCTAAAATCGGCAATCAGCAATCAGCAATCCAACTGCCTTTTGTCTGGAAATGCACCGAATTTGGCTACGATGGAAACGGAGTTAAAATTATTCGTCAAATTTCCGATTTAGATAATTTACCAAATGTAGAATGTATTGCCGAAACAATGATTCCGTTTAAAAACGAATTGGCCGTAATTGTTTGTCAGAATCCATCGGGAGAAATAAAAACCTATCCTGTGGTAGAAATGGAATTTCATCCGGAAGCAAACCAAGTAGAATATGTAATTTGCCCTGCCAGAATTGATGAAAAAGTAGCCGAAAAAGCCAGAGCAATTGCGTTGACTGTTTCCGAAAAATATAATCATGTTGGTATATTGGCCGTAGAAATGTTCCAAACCGAAGACGATGAAATTTTAGTTAACGAAGTTGCGCCAAGACCACACAATTCAGGACATTATTCTATCGAAGCAAGCTACACTTCTCAATTCGAAAATCATTTGAGAGCCATTTTAAATTTACCTCTTGGAAACACCGACAGCAAAGTTGCCGGAATCATGGTAAATTTGGTTGGAGAAGAAGGTTTTTCAGGAGATGTTGTTTACCAAAATATCGAAACAATATTAGGATGGAATGGTGTTACCCCTCACATTTACGGAAAAAGACAAACCCGCCCTTTCCGAAAAATGGGACATGTAACAATCACCAACGAAAACATAAAAGAAGCAAGAAGAATTGCGGAGGATGTTAAGAATACTATTCGAGTAATCAGTTAATAAATAATTATAAATGTTGAATTATAAATTTTAAATAAAAACCCAAATTATTTTCATTCAAAATTTATAATTCAAAATTCAACATAAAAACAATGAAAGTAGCCATCATCATGGGAAGCATTTCAGATATGCCTGTAATGCAAGATGCCATAGACATATTAAAAGGATTCGACATAGAAGTTGAAGTAGATATTGTTTCGGCACACAGAACACCTGAAAAATTATTTGATTTCAGCAAAAATGCACATCTGCGTGGCATTTCGGTAATTATTGCCGGAGCCGGCGGAGCTGCCCACTTACCCGGAATGGTTGCTTCAATGTCGCCACTTCCTGTAATTGGAGTTCCTGTAAAATCGAGCAATTCAATTGATGGTTGGGACAGCGTTTTGTCTATTCTTCAAATGCCGGGCGGAGTTCCTGTTGCCACTGTTGCTCTAAACGGAGCTAAAAATGCCGGAATATTGGCTGCCCAAATAATAGGAAGTCAAGACAAATGTGTTTTAGACAAAATAATTCTGTACAAAGAAGGATTGAAAGATGCGGTAAATAAAGCCGCTGAAAACCTAAACAAATAAAAAAAGCTCCGTAATGGAGCTTTTTTTGAGTTTACCAGAAAACAAAGCTTGGGGAAACTTCATTTTCTAACTTTTTCATAAAATATAAATTCCTATTTTTGAGAAACTGAAAATTTATATTTCAATGAAAAAGCGTCAATTACCGACCTTATTCTCTTCGACAAAGATATATTAAAAATCGACAAACAGCATTTTATAATTCATTGTTTAACAAAACTTTAGGCTTAAAAATCTCATTTAAAAATATTACATCTGTAAAACAACCTGTTTTTTATGAATATACTAACACAACCTTTTCAAACAAAACATAACACTGCTCCCTTTTCAAAGATAAAAAACGACGATTATCTTCCGGCTTTTCAGGAAGGGATTACTTTGGCTAAAGCAGAAATCGATGCAATCGTTTCAAATTCCGAAAAACCAACTTTCGAAAATACCATTGAAGCATTGTCTTTCAGCGGAGAAACTTTAGACCGAATTTCGAGTATTTTTTTCAACCTTAATTCGGCTGAAACTTCTGATGAAATGCAAAAAACAGCACAGGAAGTTTCTCCTTTATTATCCGAATTCGGAAATGATGTTCGTTTGAACTCCGAATTATTTGCCCGCGTAAAAGCTGTTTACGAGCAAAAAGAAAACCTGAATTTGAATCCGGAACAGACGACTCTTTTGGATAATCAATACAAAAGTTTTTCGAGAAATGGAGCCAATTTACCGGAAGACAAAAAAAATCAGCTTCGGGAAATAGACAAAGAACTATCTGTTTTAGGTCTTAAATTCGGAGAAAATGTATTGGCCGAAACTCAGGCTTTCGAACTTCATTTGACCGATGAAAAAGAGGTAGCCGGTTTGCCTGAAGGCGAAAAAGAAGCAGCTCATTCTTTGGCGAAAAGCCACAATAAAGAAGGTTGGATTTTCACACTAGATTATCCAAGTTATGTTCCGTTTATGACTTATGCCGACAATCGCGAGTTGCGCAAGAAAATGGCAATTGCTTTTGGCGCAAAAGGGTTCCATAACGATGAACGCGACAATCAGGAAATTGTTTTAAAAATTGCCAAACTTCGTTTTGACAGAGCCAATCTTTTGGGTTATAAAACGCATGCCGATTTTGTTTTGGAAGAACGTATGGCAGAAAATCCGGAAAAAGTCAATCAGTTTCTGAATAATTTATTAGCAAAAGCCAAACCGGCAGCCGAAAGAGAATTTGTTCAATTGACAGAATTTGCAAAACAACTTGACAGAATCGATCAGTTAGAAAAATGGGACGGAGCTTATTATTCTGAAAAATTAAAACAACAATTATACAATTTAGATGATGAAAAACTGAAACCTTATTTTCAGTTGGAAAAAGTACTGAACGGTGCTTTTACGGTTGCCCAAAAACTTTACGGATTGCATTTCAACGAAGTAACTGACATTGACAAATACCACGAAGAAGTTACCACTTATGAAGTGACAGACGAAAACAACAATTTGGTTGCTGTTTTTTACGCCGATTTCTTCCCAAGAAAAGGAAAACGAAACGGTGCCTGGATGACTTCTTATAAAAATCAATATGTAAAAAACAACAAAAACGAAAGACCACATATTTCAATTGTTTGCAATTTTACCAAACCAACCGAAACCAAACCTTCTCTTTTGACTTTTAATGAAGTGACGACTTTATTCCACGAATTTGGACATGCGCTTCACGGAATGTTGGCCAACACGGTTTACCCAAATCTTTCAGGAACTTCTGTATATTGGGATTTTGTAGAATTGCCAAGCCAGATTTTGGAAAACTGGTGTTATGAAGCCGAGGCTTTGGAATTGTTTGCGCATCATTATCAAACCGGAGAATTGATTCCGATGGAATTGGTAAAGAAAATAAAAGAAAGTTCCAACTTTCAGGAAGGAATGGCAACACTAAGACAATTGAGTTTCGGACTTTTAGACATGGGATGGCACGGACAAAATCCAACAACTATTTCTGATTTGAAAGCTTTTGAAACCGAGCAATTTACTTCCACAAAATTATATCCTGATGTAAAAGAAAATGCTATGAGCACCTCTTTTTCACATATTTTCCAAGGTGGATATTCTTCGGGTTATTACAGTTACAAATGGGCTGAAGTTTTGGATGCCGATGCTTTTGAATATTTTCAGGAAAAAGGAATTTTCAATAGAGAAGTTGCCGATAAATTCAAAGAGAATATCCTTTCAAAAGGAGGAACCGAACATCCGATGATATTATACAAACGTTTCAGAGGTCACGAACCTAAACCGGATGCTTTATTAAAAAGAGCCGGATTGATTTAATTTATATGACTACCTGAAAGCTTGACTAAAAAGTTTTTTAAATTAAGAGGCTGTTTAAAAATTAAATTCAAAAACTCTCAAAAGTAAATTTTAAAAGTTTTTGAATTTAATTTTTTCAAACAAACTCTAAATCGCACTTTTATGAGCCTCTCTTACTTTTTTGAATAAATTTGAAGAATAGACAAACTCTACAATTGCTTCGTTGTCTGTTTCAAAGATTTCCTCCTTAGTACCTTCCCATGCTTTTAGTCCGTTTTTCAGGAATAAAATCTTTTCTCCAATTTCCATCACAGAGTTCATGTCGTGCGTGTTTATAACCGTTGTAATATTGTATTCCTCAGTAATTTCTTTGATAAGATTATCAATCAAAATAGAAGTGTTAGGATCAAGCCCTGAGTTTGGTTCGTCACAAAACAAATATTTTGGATTGTTAACAATAGCCCGGGCAATCGCAACCCGTTTTTGCATACCACCTGAAATTTCAGATGGTAGTTTTTGATGAGCATCAATCAGGTTTACCCTTTTAAGCACAAAATTTACCCGATCCTGAATTTCCGAATCAGAGCCATCGGTAAACATTCTTAACGGAAAACCTACGTTTTCTTCTACTGTCATAGAATCAAAAAGGGCACTTCCCTGAAATACCATTCCTATTTCAGTACGCAAATTACGTTTCTCATTGTGTGTGAATTCTGAATAGATTCGTCCGTCAAATGCTATTGTCCCTGATTCGGGAGTGTGAATTCCAAGTAAACTTTTTAATAATACCGTTTTTCCGGAACCACTCTGACCTATGATTAAGTTGGTTTTTCCGGTTTCAAATACAGTGGAAATCCCTTTCAAAACTTGTGTCCCGTCGAAAGATTTTTCTAAATTCTTAATTTCTATCATTAGGTTAAAAGTAATTGGGTTACAACATAATTAAATACAATAATTGTTACCGATGTCCAAACAAAAGAAACTGTACTTGCTTTTCCTACTTCAAGAGCCCCGCCTTCCATATAATATCCGTGAAAAGAAGGAATAGTTCCTAAAATAAATCCGAAAAGAGTCGTTTTTAGAAAGGCATAGAAAATATGAAACGGCTTAAAATCAATTTGAACTCCGCTGATAAAATCTTCACTGGCTCCAAAACCTCCGTACACAGTGGCCAACCATCCTCCGAAAACACCCAAAAACATTGAGATTCCAATAACAAAAGGATACATAGAAAGAGCAACTATTTTTGGAAAAACCAAATAATTCAGCGAGTTAACTCCCATTACTTCCAAAGCATCAATTTGTTCAGTTACTCTCATTGTTCCGATGCTTGAAGTGATAAAAGATCCCATTTTTCCGGCCATAATAACCGACATAAATGTTGGAGCAAATTCTAATATAACCGACTGGCGCGTTGCAAAACCGATAAGATATTTTGGGATTAGCGGATTTGTTAAATTCAAAGCGGTTTGGATCGAAACTACTCCGCCTACGAAGAAAGAGATAAAAGCTACAATTCCGAGTGAATTCAGGATTAAATCGTCTATTTCTTTGAAAATAAGACCTTTCATCACCGACCATTTGGTTGGCTTGTTGAAAATTTCTTTCAACATCAGAAAATATTTTCCGATTTGGGTTAAATAATGTTTTATAATCATGATTTTTAAAATATCGGCAAAATTAAGGATTAGTTTATTGTTAGAGCCTTTTTTCTTTAAAACAAATTAACGAAATAGCTTAGCTTTCATTTTTTGAAAACGATAATGTCGGATGAATTTTGCTTGTTCATCAGTAACTAAAAGTGGTTTGTTTGCCATTTTCGCTTTCCAAAATCCCTGAATATAATCCAGAAATAAAAGCGGTTTTCCTTTTCGCATCGCCAATTTCAAAGAAGCAATTGCTGTAATAACAAAACCGTAACCAAGACTGTAAAAAGCTTCTCCCTGTTTGAAACGAGCCGTTTTGTTGTAATTGGCTCCGGTGAGTTTTAAATGTTTTACTTTTAAATTTTCATCGGTAACAATTTTCCAATTGTAGAATTTACACAACAATTCATCAACGGTATCCCAGCCCATTGCCGGTTTCAGGTTTCCTATTTGCAGAAAACATTCTTTTCTGTAAGCTTTGAAAGCACCGCGAATATGATCTTTGTCGGTTAGATTTTCCAGAATCCAATCACCGTTTTTTTCGATGTAAGCAAATCCGCCAGCCATTCCTACTTTTTCATCAGACTTGAAAATATTTAAAATAGTTTCGAAATAATTCTCTGGCAAAATCAAATCGGCATCCAATTTTACGATTATGTCATAATTACTATCAATAGTTTCAAAACCTTTGTGAAATGCCTGAATTACTTTGCTTCCCGGCAAATGTATTGCTTCAGAAGTTTTATTTACCAATGAAATCCAAGGATAGTTTTGTGCGAAAGTTTCTACAATCGAAGCGGTTTCATCTGTAGAATTATCATTTACCACAACTACTTTTGTTGGCAAAACCGTTTGCGAAGTCAAAGATTGCAAAGTGAGCAAAATGAAATCGGCTTCGTTGTGCGCAGGAATTATAATGTAATAGTTCATTTTATTTCTTTGTCGAGCGCAAATATCCTTATTTTTGTGGTCATATCGAAAATAATTCAGGTTGAAAAATAAAATTACTGTCGTAATCGTAACATATAATGGAAGTCGTTGGATAGAAAAGTGTTTGACTTCTCTAAAAACGTCTAATTGTGATTTTGAAACTATTATTGTTGATAATTTTTCGACCGATAATACGGTACGAATTGCTGAAAAATTTGAAGATGTTCAAATCATTAAAAACGAACAAAATCTTGGTTTTGGAAAAGCAAATAATATCGGAATCAAAAAAGCTTTGCAAAACGGAGCAGAATTTGTTTTTTTACTGAATCAGGACACATGGGTTTATGATGATACAATTTCAAATTTGGTTGCTGTACTTGAAAGCAAACCGGAATTTGGAATAATAAGTCCACTACATTTTTCGGCTGATGAACAAACTTTAGACGAAAATTTCAATGTTTATTATAATCGAAAAACAAAGAAACAAGATTTGATTTCGGAAGTTTCGTTTGTAAATGCGGCAGCCTGGATGGTGAGTAAATCCTGTTTTGAGAAAGTTGGATATTTTGAACCTCTTTTCAGTCATTATGGCGAAGACCGGAATTTTTGTGATCGCATAAAATTTCACGGATTCAAAATCGGGATTACGGATAATTCTAAAATTTGCCATGACAGAATGATTGTCAGAAACAATAAAAAAGATTTATTGCAGTCGCAATATAAAATTCTGATTACTTTTTTGGATATTAATCTTTCTCTTTTCAAAACTTCGCTCAAAGCAATGAAAGAAGTTGTTGGTTTGCCAAAATATTTCTTCAAACGTTCGGGTTTTCTATTCTCTTTGAAATTGTTGTTGCAATTGAAAATATATTATTTGAAAACAATCTTGAACTTAGGCACAATTAAAACAATCAGAAAAAATTCAAAATTGGGAATCAATGGAAAATAAAGCATCACACAAACAAGCTTTGTTTTTTACGCTCATCAATTATTTCGGAATATTGATTGGGATTTTTTCTACGTTGTTTATTTATCCGCAAAACAAGGAAATCCTTGGGGTAATTCGATATGTGGAGGCTCTTTCTCAAATTTTATATCCTATCATGCTTTTGGGAGCTTCTCAGGCGTTGATTAATTTTTATCCAAAACTCAATACTTTTCACAAAAAGCAATTATTCAATTACAGCATTGTTTCTATACTTATTGTGAGTTTGGGGATTTTGATGTTGTTGCTTGCGGGTTCCTATTTTCCTGTTTTCAAAGGAATGAAATACGTGTATTTTGCGTTCCCGATAGCGGTTTGTCTGGCATTTGTAGAACTGTTCAAAAAGCAATCTACCATTATTCAAAAGATTGCTGTTCCTACTTTTTTCGATAATATTATTCCTAAAATAGCACTGCCGGTTATATTTCTGTTGGTTTTACATCAGTATATTTCAGTGAAAACATCTTTGATTTACTATATATTTTCCTATTGTTTGATTATGATTTTACTGATGTCGTATCTGTTTTATCATTTCAAACCCAAATTCAATTTTAAATTTAAATCATTGTTTGGAGAGGTTTCTCAAAAAGATTATTTCAGATACAGCCTTTTTGCTTTTGCCGGAAGTTTGGGTTCTGTATTTGCTTTTCGCATCGATTCTTTGATGATTCCCAAACTGGTTTCTATGGAAGCCAACGGAACTTTCAGTATTGGCGTGACTTTGGCATCGGCTTTAGCTGTTCCCGCAACCGGGATTTTCATCCTTTATGCGCCCATTATTTCTAATTATCTTAAAAATGATTTACTGGAAGAATTGAATATGAAATACAAGGAAGTTGCCAAACTGCTCTTTTTTATTGGTGCTTTGCTTTATAGCGGTGTTTTTCTGGGAATCAACAATTTATTTATGCTCTTGCCCACACATGATAATTTGGTGGCTTCAGTTCCGGTGATTTTGGTTTTAGGATTCAATGTATTGTTTAATATGTCAACCGGTTTTAATGGAGAAATTATTACCTATTCAAAATATTATCGTTTCAATATTGTGGCAATCTTGGTTTTGATTGTGCTGAATGTATCTCTGAATTTATTGTTTCTGAAATATTTCGATTTTGGAATTGTGGGAGTTGCTTATGCTTCGTTGATTTCGATGGTGGTTTTCAATTTGGCTAAACTGATTTTTATTTATCAAAAGTTCCGATTGTTTCCTTTTGATTTTGGTTTTATTAAAATGTTGACCGTATTTTTTTCTGTATTGCTATTTGTTTATTTCCTGCCCGAAAGTAGTTCTAATCTGTTGAATCTATTTTATAAAGTAGGAATTTGTCTTGCGTTGAATCTCATAATTATTTACAAATTACGATTGGTATATCAATTCAATTTCTGGGTTGAAAAGGGATTGAAGAAAATGTTTTAACCAGATTTCTTCCACAGAGATTCACAAAGGATTCACACAAAGATTCGCAAAAAAACAAAAAATGGAAGCCTGAAAACTTAGAGTAACTCTGTGAATTCTTTGCGTTTCTCTGTGGAATAATTTCTTAATATTGATAAACGAAAGCATTAATATTCATTCCGGCGCCTACAGAGGCAAACATAATTACATCACCTTTTTCAATTTTCTGATCTTTAATTTTTCCATGAGTCACTAAGTCAAAAAGAGTTGGAATCGTCGCTACACTACTGTTTCCAAGATAACCAATGCTCATTGGCATAATTCCTTCGGGAGCTTTTTTACCGAATAATTTGTAGAAACGGTTTACGATGGCTTCGTCCATTTTTTCATTAGCCTGATGAATCAGGATTTTTTTAATACTGTCAATTTCGAGTCCGCTTTTTTCGAGACAATTTTTCATTGCCTGGGGAACCTGACTAAGCGCAAATTCATATATTTTTCTGCCTTCCATTTTGATGTAACGAACATCGGCATCCAAATTCTTATTGAAAGAACTGCCAAAAAACAAATAATCTTTTTCGTTATAAGTGTAAGAAGCACTTTCATAAGAAAGAATTCCGCCTTCATCTTCAATTGCTTCAATAATGGTTGCTCCGGCACCGTCGGCATAAATCATGGAATCCCGGTCGTGCGGATCAATAACTCTCGAAAGAGATTCGGCACCAATTACCAGACATTTTTTTGCCATGCCCGATTTGATAAGAGCGTAAGCCTGCAACACCCCTTCTATCCAGCCCGGACAACCAAACAGCAAATCGAAAGCTACACATTTTGGGTTTTGGATTCTCAGAAAATGTTTAACACGAGCCGCCAAACTAGGAACAATATCCGACTGAATAGCGTTTACTTTGATGTCGCCAAAATTGTGTGCCAGAATAATATAATCGAGCGTTTCGGGATCAATATTAGAGTTTTCGATGGCTTTTTTTGCTGCCGCAAGAGCCATGTCAGAAGTGAGTATACTTGGTTCGGCGTAGCGTCTTTCCTCGATTCCGGTGATGCCTTTGAATTTTTCTACTATCACTTCATTGGAATGCTCAAACGGAGTCCCGTCTTCATTCAGAAATATGTGTTTGCTGAAATCGGTGTTGCTGACTTTTATTTCGGGAATATAGCTCCCGGAGCCTGTGATTTTAATGGTCATGGGAACTGTTTTTTGATTGGGTTTCTGCGCTAATTTACGACTTTTTTTGTAAGAGTAATCTCAAAGCTTTATTAAGATTCTCATAATAGGAGAAAGTATTTTGTGATATTGTGATATTATTCAAAATAGAATATAATAAATAAAAAACTCCCTTTCAAAGCGAACCTTGAAAGGGAGTTTTTATATAAAGATTGTTTAAAATCTTAGTTTTCCATGTAAGCTTCAATAGGCGCACAAGAACAAACAAGGTTTCTATCTCCGTAAGCATCGTCAACACGACGTACAGATGGCCAGAATTTGTTTTCTGCAATGTAGTCTAATGGGAAAGCGGCAGCTTCTCTGGTATATGGCAAACTCCAAGTATCGGCAGTAAGCATATCCAAAGTATGAGGAGCGTTTTTCAAAACGTTATTGCTGTCTTCTACAGAACAAGCCTCAATTTCTTTTCTGATAGAGATCATGGCATCGCAGAAACGGTCTAATTCTACTAAATCTTCAGATTCCGTTGGTTCCACCATTAAAGTTCCGGCAACAGGGAAAGAAACCGTTGGAGCGTGGAAACCGTAATCCATCAAACGTTTTGCAATGTCTCCCACTTCTACTCCGTTTGCTTTGAACGGACGACATTCTAAGATCATTTCGTGAGCAGCACGTCCCATTTCTCCTGTGTAAAGAGTATCGTAGTAACCGTTCAGTCTTTCTTTGATGTAGTTAGCGTTCAGGATGGCGTTTTTGGTAGAGTTTGTCAATCCTTCGGCACCCAACATAGTGATGTATCCGTAAGAAATCAAACATACCAAAGCAGATCCCCATGGAGCAGCAGAGATTGCAGAAATTGCATTTTCTCCACCTGTAGCGATTACCGGATTTGTTGGCAAGAATGGTACTAAATGTTTAGCAACACAGATTGGTCCAACTCCAGGTCCACCACCGCCGTGAGGGATAGCAAAAGTTTTGTGTAAGTTAAGGTGACAAACGTCAGCTCCAATAGTTGCAGGATTTGTTAATCCAACCTGAGCGTTCATGTTGGCTCCATCCATATAAACCTGACCTCCATTTTCGTGGATAATGTTTGTTATCTCGATGATTGCAGCTTCATAAACTCCGTGAGTAGAAGGATAAGTTACCATCAAAGCAGACAGGTTGTCTTTGTGCTCGATAGCTTTTGCTCTCAAATCTTCTACATCAATATTTCCGTTTGGAAGTGTTTTAGTTACAACAATTTTCATTCCGGCCATAGCAGCAGTAGCAGGGTTTGTTCCGTGAGCCGAAGCAGGAATCAAACATACATTTCTGTGAGACTGACCGATAGATTTTTGGTAAGCACGAATAACCATTAAACCTGAGTATTCTCCCTGAGCACCAGAGTTTGGTTGCAAAGTAGTTCCGGCAAATCCGGTAATTACGCTTAATTGATCTTCTAATTTTTTCAACATTTCCTGATATCCTTGAGCTTGCTCAACAGGTACAAATGGGTGAATGTTGTTCCAGTTTGGAGTACTCAAAGGAAGCATCTCGGCAGCAGCATTCAATTTCATTGTACAAGATCCCAAAGAAATCATAGAATGGTTTAGAGATAAATCTCTTCTCTCTAATTTTTTGATGTAACGCATCAAAGAAGTTTCAGAGTGATATGAGTTGAAAACTTCGTGAGTTAAGAAAGCAGATGTTCTGTTTAGGTTTTGAGGAATTGTAGTTTCATTGCTCAATTCTGTAACCGTAACAGCCGTTTTTCCTGTAGCTTCAGCAAAAATAGCTACGATAGTATTGATGTCATTTAAGTTTACAGTTTCGTTCAAAGAGATAGAAATTGTATCGGCATCAATATAGCAGAAGTTTACTTCGTTTCTCTCAGCAATAGCACGAACTTTAGCAGCATCTGCTTTTACTCGGATAGTGTCAAAGAAAGAAGTGTTTGTTTGTTGGATTCCCATTTTAGTCAAAGCTTCAGCCAAAGTCACAGCCGAAGCATGAACTTTACCGGCAATGTATTGTAATCCTTGTTGACCGTGGTAAACAGCATACATACCAGCCATTACAGCCAATAAAACCTGAGCAGTACAGATATTTGAAGTCGCTTTTTCACGTTTAATGTGTTGCTCGCGAGTTCCCAAAGCCATACGCAAAGCACGGTTTCCGTTTGCATCTATAGATACACCGATGATTCTTCCCGGCATAGAACGTTTGTACTCATCTTTAGTAGCAAAGTAAGCAGCGTGAGGCCCACCATATCCCAGAGGAATACCGAAACGTTGTGTTGTTCCAACAGCAACATCTGCACCTAATTCTCCCGGAGAAGTCAAACTAACTAAACTCAAGATGTCAGCAGCCACGGCTACTCTTATTTCTTGTTCTTTTGCTTTAGCGATAAATCCGGCATAGTCATAAACCTGTCCGTGTTTACCAGGATATTGAAGGATTGCTCCGAAGAATTCATTTGAGAAATCAAATGTTTCGTGATTTCCTACAACCAATTCAACACCAATTGGAGCAGAACGGGTTTGAAGAACCGATAATGTTTGAGGTAAAATTTCTTCAGAAACGAAGAATTTGTTTACGTTGTTTTTCTTTTGGTCACGACTTCTAACATCGAATAATAAAGCCATTGCTTCAGCAGCAGCAGTACCTTCATCAAGAAGAGAAGCATTTGCAATTTCCATTCCGGTCAATTCCATAACCATAGTTTGGAAATTCAGAATTGCTTCCAAACGACCTTGAGCAATTTCTGCCTGATATGGAGTGTAAGCAGTGTACCATCCCGGATTTTCAAAAATATTTCTTTGAATTGCCGGAGGAACAATAGCTTCGTTATATCCTAAACCAATGTATGATTTGAATACTTTATTTTTACTTCCAAGTCTTTGGATGTGCCCTAAATATTCGTATTCACTCATTGCAGGATCCAGGTTTAGAGGAGCCTTCAGACGAATGTCGTCTGGTAATGTTTCGTAAATCAAACGATCGATGTCAGAAACACCAATTGTTTTTAACATATGTTGTAGGTCGTTCTCTCTTGGACCAATATGTCTTAAAGCAAAAATATCTGTTTTCATGTTGTAAAATAAATTGCGTTATTTGTTTTTTTAGTGCTGCAAAAATAAATATTAATCTGCTAATAATGCTTATTTTGTACCGATTTTTGCCTTTTTAACATGCTATTTTTGATTGATTTTGGATTACTTAATTTTGCGGAATGATATTTCTAAAGAGAGTTTTTGATTTTTATATAAATTCCAGTGTTCATGTGGCATTGGCCGTTGCCTGTTTGGTGCTTGTTACATTTGAAAAATATGCTATTCCGAATGATTACAATCTGGTTTCTTTTTGTTTTTTCGGAACAATTACAGCTTATAATTTTGTCAAATACACTGAGATTATTCGAATCCAAAAAAAAGGCATTCAAAATCGATTGAAAATGGTTTCGGCTTTAAGTTTAATCGCTTTTGGATTTGCCGTTTTTTTCTTTTTTCAATTGAAAGAAAAATCACAATGGATTGTTTTTATTTCTTCCGTTTTTACGCTGTTATATACTTTGCCTGTTTTTCCAAAAAGAGACAATTTTCGCAATTGGGCCGGAATTAAAATTTATATAGTGACACTTTGTTGGGTTGCAATCACGGTTTTTTTGCCGGTTATCAATTCTGAAATTCCAATTGAAAATAATATATTTATTTTCGCTCTTCAAAGGTTTATATTGGTATTTGTCTTAATTCTGATTTTTGAAATTGTTGATTTGGCAAAAGACAATCCAAATCTGAAAACCATTCCCCAGCAAATTGGAATTCAGAAAACAAAAATTTTAGGCTGTATTCTTTTGATTCTTTTTTGTGTATTGGAATTACTCAATAACAATCGCAATTTCAATAATCAAGATCAATATTTGACCTTATTATTGAAATTTGATATTGCTATTTTGATTGCTCTGTTTTTGGCTTTCGCCAATGAAAAACGCACCCGATATTATACTTCTTTTTGGGTAGAAAGCATTCCGATTTTGTGGTGGTTGTTACTTCTGCTTTTGCAGAACTATTAAAATTTTTTAACACAAATTTAAAATTTGTATTATTACTTCGTTCAAGCCGTGTCAAACTTTGTGTATCTCTGCGAATTCTTTGTTTCCGAAACCTCCTATTACATAAACACAAAAAGCTACGTGTTAGAATAGACCACTGATTTGACAGATTACACGGATTAGCACCGATTTTTAGAAATAAAACCATCGCTAGAATAGAGTTATGGAAGTATCTTTGATTTTAACCCGTGTAAATCGGTTAAATCCATCTCATCAGTAGTCTATTTTAATTGTATCTACAGGAAACCTCGGAATCTATGAAACAACTTTCTATTTTTTATTTCCTAAAGGCTCATTGGCCATAGCCGTAATACGTTTAATTTCCTGTTCTTTATTCTTTGGATAAATCAACAATACATTTTCTTTATCTACAATTATAAAATCGTTCAAACCATCAATAACCACAAGCTTTTTACCTTCTGTCCTGATAATATTATTAGAAGCATTTTCTAAGATAACAGTTGCATTGATTATCGCATTATCCTGTTCGTCTTTTGGCAGTTTATCATAAAGAGAACCCCACGTTCCTAAATCGTTCCAGTCGAAAGTAGCAGGTAAAACATAGACATTTTTAGCTTTTTCCATTACCGCATAGTCAATCGAAATATTTTCGGCCAACGGATAATTCTCGCGAATAAAAGCTTCTTCTTTTGAAGTATTATAATTTTCAAAACCGTTCATAAAATGGGAATACATTTCCGATTGGAAATTTTCGAAAGCCTTCAAAATTGATTGTACGCTCCAAATAAAAATTCCGGCATTCCATAAATAATTTCTGCTTTGAATGAACTTTCTGGCCGTGGCATAATCCGGTTTTTCCCTGAACTGAACTACTTTTTTAACAGGTCGTGTATCGAGTTTATCAAACTCAATATAGCCGTAACCGGTATTTGGAAAAGTGGGCAAAATCCCTAAAGTCATCAAAACTTCTTCCCGCTCCGAAAAATCGAAAGAACGTTGCAGATTAGCAATAAACTGTACCTCATCTTCAATCCAGTGATCACTTGGTGCCACTACCATAACTGCATTGGGATTATGCTTTTTTATCTTTAAAGAAGCATACAAAATACAAGGTGCCGTGTTGCGCATTGCCGGTTCCAATATAATTTGCTCCTGTTTTACCTGCGGCAATTGTTCTAAAACAATATCATTATAACCTTCATTGGTCAGAATCAAAATATTCTCTTTAGGAATCAATTGCGAAAGCCGGCTGAAAGTTTTCTGAATCAACGTTTCTCCGGTTCCCAACATATCGTGAAATTGTTTGGGAAACTCAGCTGTACTTACAGGCCAAAATCGGGAACCTACTCCACCGGCCATTATTATGGCGTAATAATTTTTGTTCATTTTTTTAATTTTAGTTTCAAAATCGCAAAGTTTCATAGTTTCGAAGACTTTGTAACTCTGAAACTTTGCGACTTTACAATGATTCTACTTCCGCATTCGGATTAAAAAGATAAATTTTACCCGAATCAATCTCAACGCATTCGTATCGTTTGGTACGCAAAGCTACTTTTTTAAAAACCCTTCCGTTCTTGATTCGAAATATCGTTCCGTAGGGAATTTCAAATATATAGTTTTTATCGCTCGGCGGATCGAATTGCTTTAATGCCAAAGACAAAGTTGCATCGGTATCGCTACTTGCTTTCGGATTTTTGAAATGTCTTGCCAGCAAAGGCAACAATTGATTTGGAAAAACTTCCGGACGAATAAGTGGTATCATTAACTTTTGAAAAGTAAATTTCCATTCCTGACCGTGTGGCAAGATGCTTCGTCCAAACTTTTCAAAAGCCACCAAATGCGCAATTTCGTGTACAAATGTTATCAGGAATCTGTATTTATTAAGACTGTTATTTACCGTAATCTGATGCTGTCCCGAAGGATGTCGTCGATAATCGCCGTGACGGGTTTGTCGCTCGTTTACTATTTTGAGATTAACCTTATTGATTTTAATCAACTCAAAACAGTAATTCACCGAAGCTTCCGGCAAATATTTCGCTAAAATATCTTTGTACTGACTATCATTCATTTGTTAAGGAGTTGATGAAGACACCTGCAACACTTTTCCGTTGTAATATTTATTTCCGTTTAAAGTGAAATCAAATATATAATCGGCCATTTCTTTTGGTGAAAGCGATGCTACGTAGCCCGGAAATGCCTCGTTTAACATCTCTGTTTGCACGGCTCCCAAAGCCAAAACATTGAAGGCAATTCCTCTTTCTTTATATTCTTCTGCCAATAATTCTGACAAAGTAATTACAGCTCCTTTACTGGAACTGTAAGCCGCAAGTCCGGCGAACTTCATACTTCCCTGGATTCCGCCCATACTGCTGATGGTAACCACATGGCTTCCCTTTTCCAAATATGGCAAAGCGATTTGGGTTAATGCCGCTACTCCAAAAACATTTACCTTATAGATATTCTCGAAATCTTTTGAAGAAATCTGCTCAAAAGGCTTGACAATTATTGCGCCCGCATTATGAACGATGGCATCCACTTTTTTCCAACTCTTAGAAAGAAAATTAATGATTCTCCCCAACTCTTCTTCTTTGGACAAATCAACCGAAAGACAGCTTATATTTTCATGCTCCATTAAAGCCTGAGGCGTTTTTCTGGACAAAGCAAGCACCTGATGTCCGGCGTTGGCAAACTGCAAAGCCAGCTCGTATCCTATTCCTCGGCTTGTTCCTGTAACTATTATGTTTTTCATTCTAATGAATTTTTACTAAAAGAAAAGAAGCACTCTCAATTACCGATAAACAATTACAAATCAATATTTTCAAAACGATTCAAATAATTATTCACGAAAGCGCTACTATTAATATTTTTTGAGGGCAAAGATATATATTATTGTCAACAAATAGAGGCAGCATTCCAGGTGACCTTTTTACAATCCATTCGACTAACAAATTCAGAAAAGAACCAGCTCCGGAGCATTAAAAGCAAAAATAAGATTTGTCTTAGCCTGCCTCATAAATTTCTACATTTGCAGTAAACCCTATTTTTTGATGAACGAACTCTTTCAATATTTCAGCAAATTCAATCCGCTTTCAAAAGAAGCCCTAAATGCGATTAATGATATCTGTTCGGTCGTAAAAATCAAAAAAAATCAGGATTTACAATCCATTGGCCATACCTGCAAAACCATTTATTTCATCAACAAAGGACTGGCAAGAATTTATTACTACAAGGATGGCGTTGACATAACCGAAAGTTTTGTTTTTGAAAACAACATAATTGCAAGGGTAGAAAGCCTGTTTACAGGAAAACCATCCCAAAAAGCCATTCAGGTTTTGGAAGACAGCGAAGTTACAGCTATCAATGCCACAAAACTTTTTGAATTGTACGATTCATTTCCGGAAATCGAGAGGCTGTTCCGCAAAATATTTGAAGCTGGTTATGTCGAAACCGTAAACCGAATTGAAGGAATACAGTTTCATACCGCCGAAGAACGCTATTCTTCCCTTATTAAAGAACAATCTTCAATTTTACAAAGAGTACCTCTCAAATTCATAGCCTCCTATCTCGGTATCACCCAAGTCACTTTGAGCAGAATCAGAGCGCAAATCAGGTAATTATTTATCAAATGTTAAAGGATTAGAATCTCGTTTAGCTGAAATTTGCCAAACAATTAACGAGATAAAAAATCTTTTAATACCATATTCATAAAGATGGATAATATAAAACTTGGCCTTAAAGAAAACTGGAAACAGTTTACAATTCTGGTAATTGTCAATGCTTTTGTGGGCGGAATGGTGGGAATGGAAAGAAGTATTTTTCCTCAGTTTGCTGAATCAATATTTGGAGTGGCTTCCAAAACAGCCATTCTTTCATTCATTACCGCTTTTGGAATAACCAAAGCCATCACAAATTATTTTACCGGAAGATTAGCCAATCAATTTGGCAGAAGAAATTTGTTGCTTTTCGGCTGGCTTTTAGCCATACCAATTCCTTTTATATTGATGAATGCAACCCACTGGAATTGGATCATTTTCGCAAATATACTATTAGGTGTCAGTCAGGGTCTGACGTGGAGTAGTACCGTGGTGATGAAAATTGATTTGGTGGGCGAAAAAGACCGAGGATTCGCAATGGGTTTAAACGAATTTGCAGGTTATTTTGCCGTAGGTATTGTCGCATTTCTTTCCGGTTATGTAGCCAATAAATATGGCATCACTCCCTACCCTTTTTATATCGGGGTCGGACTTTCTATTATAGGTTTCCTGTTGACCCTTTTCTTCGTAAAAGACACCAGACTTCACGCTCACAAAGAAAGTTTAACTGACAAAACCGAAGAGCTGGGCAACATATTTATCGAGACCACATTTAAGAACAAAACATTAAGCGCCATCACCCAGGCAGGATTAGTCAACAACCTCAATGACGGTATGATTTGGGGCTTATTGCCAATGGTGCTTTTTTCTTTGAAATTCGACACCGAAAACATCGGAATAATCACGGCCATTTACCCAACCGTTTGGGGACTAGGACAATTATTCACCGGAAAAATGTCTGACGTTTATTCAAAAAAATCTATGCTCTTTTGGGGAATGTTGCTTCAGGGAATAGCGATACTGGGCATTCCTTTCAGTGAGAGCTTTGCTTCGCTTGCTGTAATTTCGTCTGTTTTAGGTCTGGGAACTGCTTTAGTTTACCCTACATTTTTAGCATCCATTGCGCAGGCTACAAGTCCGAAACAAAGGGCCGAAAGCATCGGGACATTCCGACTTTGGAGAGATTTGGGGTATGCTTTTGGAGCAATAATTTCAGGAATAACAGCAGACTTATTTGGCGTGCAGTATGCCATTTTCCTAATCGGCGGACTTACAATTCTGTCGTCAATTATAATAAAAGTGCGTATGCAGGAAACCGTCCAAACCATCAAAGAATGTACTGAAGCGGAAGAAATAAAACAGGCTCTTCAGCAAAACAGAAAAATCCAAATTATCGATGTCAGATCAAAAGAAGAATTTGAACAGGCACATATTCCTGAAGCGATTAATATTGCTTTGGATAAATTAAAAGAAAACGCAGCAAACCTGGACAAAAGTTATCAATTCATTACCGCTTGCGGTAAAGGCGGAGGCCGTTCATCTGATGGAGCTCAAATCTTAAAAGACCTAGGATTTAATGCCTCCTGGCTACGCGGCGGCACTTTTAATTGGTTATCCAAATAATTTAATGCGTCTCTGTTGAGGGCTATCACTAATCACTTACAAAACATTATTCCTTTTTTTTCTTAGTTTTCCCTTTGCCCGGGTATGAGGCACGAAGGGTGTCGTAAATGGCTTCAACACCCGGCATTCGGTCTTTCGATTTTTGAACCAGACCATATACATCGGCAGCCGATTTGAGCGCCTCATCCCCCATTTGCATACGCGTATCTCTCACTTCAATAAGCAGGCTTTCCAGCATGTTCTCTATGCCAAGAAGCTGGTTCGACAGTGCATAATCCTTCTTTAGCTCATCGAGATTTACCCAAGTGGGTATGATAGCGGGTTCGTTTTGGCAGACAGTAATGACTTTGCTCACAAAATCGAAACGTTTTGTGCTCAACTTAAAACTGGCCTGTCTTTCTTTAGCCGAAAGCGCCACCAAGAAAGGCATCAGGAGCTTGGCGTCAGTTATTTTCGTCTTAACGGCTGAAATCTCGGCCTCAGACATGCGGGTGTCGATTGCATTGATATTCATAGCGATACTTTTTATGTGAAGATAAAGAAAATAACTTTATAATTGTAATTTTAGATTTTGAAAAATAACAAGAAAAATATATACTTGTATATATAAAGCATTCATAAGCAACTATAAAATAATATATTGTAACTCGTAGTTTTAAAGTTTAAATTAGAAAATACAGATATATAATTCCTGTTTTTATACTTGCAATTCATAGCTTTATAATTATAACAATAAACTCTATTAAATAACTTTATATCTCAATAATATTAGCTTATAAATTCATTATTAAAGCTATAAACTATATTAATGTATTTATATACTAAATAGTTATAAATAATAACTCTTTAAATAAAGTTATTATCATTATAAATTAAATAACTTTAATTTTAAAGTTATAAACTGTAAATAGTTATCTATTTGTTACTTTTTGATATCATTTATTCCCGTCAATACGACATAGAAGTCCTGATATTCCCCTCCAACCAAAAAGTCATTGTGATTAAGGTAATCCGGAAGTACTAAAGCGTAAAACAGGAGGATAATTCAGGAGCTTCTTATTATAAAATTTAACTCAAAAAAATGATTGACTTACTAAACAAAACCTACGGACACATATTCGAAAAAGAACTGATTGATGAAATTGCTCAGGTCTCAGTACTCAGAGATTTCAAAGAAGGTGAAGTGCTAATTGATTTTGATGATTATATCAAAAGGATGCCTCTATTGCTTTCGGGAGCCATAAAAATCATGAGAGAAGATCTTGACGAAGGTGAAATGTTGTTGTATTTTTTAGAAAAAGGCGACACCTGCGCTATGACTATGGCTTGTTGCATTGGAGACACAAAAAGTGAGATAAGAGCAATAGCGGAAACTGACGGACAAGTGATAATGATTCCTGTCGGCAAAATGGAAGAATGGCTTGGCAAATACAAAAGTTGGAGAAACTATGTTTTCAGGAGCTACAACAACCGAATGAAAGAAATGCTTTCTGCCATTGACAATTTAGCTTTCAAGAATATGGATGAACGATTACTAAACTATCTTCTTGACAAAGCTAAAATCAACAATTCAAATCAGATTCACAGCACTCACCAGGAAATAGCTTATGATTTGAATACTTCCAGAGTGGTAATTTCAAGACTTTTAAAAGCTTTGGAAAACGAGGGAAAAATTAAATTACATAGGGCTTATATAGAATTACTAAACAAAAAGTAGCTTTATTGCAATTTATAAAAACATTCATCATGTCAGATCAACATACATATCAGGTAAAATTAGATTGGATTAAAGACCGAAAAGGAATTTTGCAATCAGATATTTTAGATAGCAAAATCGAAGTGGTTACACCTCCAGAATTCCCAAACGGAATACCCGGATTATGGTCGCCAGAGCATCTTTTCGTGGCAGCCGTAAACGGATGTTTTATGACTACATTTCTTGCTGTTGCCGAAAATTCCAAATTAAAATTCAGCAAATTTGAATGCAATGCCATTGGAACTTTAGACCGGGTTGACGGTAAATTCCGCATCACAGAAATCACACTATCCCCTATCCTGACTATCGATGATGAGACATTAAGAGAAAAAGCAATTCGTGTTATGGAAATGAGCGATAAAGCCTGTCTCATTTCAAATTCCATTAATTCTAAAGTTATATTGCAACCGGAAGTGCTTATTAGTACTGAAGGATAAAACATCCGTTAAGGAAATCAAATTCAATATTTTTTAAGAGCACTTCGCATGAGGTGCTTTTTTTATTTAAACCCAAAAACCGCATTAGAATTTTTAACCGGACAACTAAGGGATTCGTGGGCTCCGGTTATCAAAAAAAAATCCGCCCAATCTGCGAAATCTGCGGGCAAAATTATCCCGCAGATTTCGCGGATTTTGCAGATTGGCTTAGTTACTAATTGTCAAAGTCTCCACTTTTTAAAATCTGTGTAAATCAGTTTGATCCGTTAAAATCGGTGGGCTAATGAGTAATCTCGGTTAAACCTTGATTCCACATTAGACCATAGATTTGTGTTTGATGTTGGCCAACATGAAGGTAAAAACTCAGTATCTAGCTTGATGTTACCTAACATGAAGCTAAAAACTCGGTATCTGGGATGATGTTGGCTAACATGAAGCTGAAAACTCTGTATTTGAAATGATGTTATCCAACTTGGAGCTTAGAATTGTTCTCTTACAAAATGTTTCAATTCGACAATCATACGATTTTATTTTAATACTGATTTTAGATTAAAAACCTCGCTGTGTAACCTATGTTACTGTACACGCTTTTTTCCTGATTTACTTTTGCACTATCAATTTAAAAATCATGGAAACAATAGGTTATTTTGCATCAATCTTCATAGGAATTTCTTTAGGGTTAATAGGCGGCGGCGGCAGTATTCTTACCGTTCCTGTCTTAGTTTATTTATTTCAAACAGATGTGGTTGTGGCCACGACTTTTTCTCTTTTTATCGTAGGAACAACAAGCAGTATTGGGTCGATTTCCTATTTCAAAAAAGGACTCGTTAATCTCAAAACCGCAATGGTTTTCGGCATACCTTCCATAGCCGCAGTGTTTATAACAAGGACATATTTAGTTCCTGCCATACCTCACGAAATTTTCAGTATCGGAAATTATACAGTGACAAAAGATATTTTACTCATGTTAATATTTGCCATTCTGATGATTCTCGCTTCCTACAGCATGATTAAAAAAAATAATACTGCTGAAGAAAAAATCCCTCAAGATAAAACATTCAATTATCCTCTGATTTTTATTCAAGGAAGTTTGATAGGCATACTTACCGGATTTATCGGAGCAGGTGGTGGATTTTTAATTATTCCTGCCTTGGTCAATCTGCTGAAGATTCCGATGAAAAAAGCTATAGGCACTTCCTTGGTCATCATTGCGATAAACTCCCTGACAGGCTTTTTATTCTCAATTTCTAAAAGTGTTATCGATTGGCAGTTTTTGTTAACCATTAGCGCAATAGCCATAACCGGCATTTTGATAGGAAGTTATATCTCTACCAAAATCGATGGAAAAAAACTAAAGCCCGCCTTCGGTTGGTTCGTACTGATCATGGGAGTTTACATACTGATAAAGGAAACTTTGCTGAAATGATTTTGGCTGTGTATCTAAGAACAGCGCAGCATCATCAGACTAAATATGCAGCAATAAATAATTGAAGTAAAACGGAATATCACGCCTATCGTTGGTGGGATTGAAGAATTAAAAACATTGATAGAGAAATTAAAAAAACAAAAATTAAATCATGGAAAAATTAAAAGTACTTATTCCGACGGATTTTTCAGTTCAGGCAGAATTCGCTTATCTGCTGGTAAATAAATTGGCCGAAAAAGCCCCTATTGAAATTCATTTTGCACATGTCCTGAATTTCCCTGACACCGTAACTATGGATGCAGATGGGAAAATAACGACTTGTGGCGAAATTGATACGAGTTATGTCATACAACAAAGGGATATAGCCGTTCGAAAATTGAACATGCTGAAGAGCCTATACGGGGAACAGATAACCACACATTTGGCGGTTGGAAAAACCAATCAATCGATTATAAAATTGGCAGAGGAAGAGCAGTTTGACTTAATTGCCATGGGAACCAAAGGAGCTTGGGGAATACAGGAAAAATTATCAGGTACCGAAACGCAGGTAATTGCCCGAAAATCAAAAGTCCCGGTGTTGTCTTTAATGTGTGACCGTTCTGGTTTGGAATTAAAAAATATACTCTTGGTCCATCAATTTGAAGATACTCAGGCGCAGGATCTTTATCTATTGAAAAAGTTGATACCGGTATTCCAACCAAAAATACACCTGTTGCAAATTGCTAAATCAGATAATCAATCGGAGGAAACCATAAAAAACAATATGGCAATTTTTGCAAAGAACAACGGTATCGAAGATTATGAAGCTCACATCATTCAGGATCAGGATGTGGAAAGCGGAGTTATCCATTTCAACCAAATGAACAACATGGATATCGTATGCATTGGAACTCACGGAAAAGGAGGCAGTTTATTTCACTCAAGTGCTACCGAGAAATTGATCAATCACATGTTTAAACCAATTATTTCATTTCAATTAAATTAATAACAAAATGACAGAATTTATAACGCAACCATGGTCATGGTGGTTTTCAGGAATGATGATTTCATTCATCATGTTTTCACTACTCTATTTTGGCAAATCATTCGGATTCTCGGCCAACTTAAGAACCTTATGCACTATAGCCGGCGCAGGGAAAAAAGTGCCGTTTTTCAACTTTGACTGGAAAACACAAATCTGGAATCTTGTTTTCCTCACAGGTGCCATCTTAGGTGGATTCATTGTAAATGAATTCATGAGTACTCACGAACCAATTCAGTTGGCTCAATCGACATTGACCGATTTGTCACAACTTGGTTTTGGAGCACCAACATCAACACAACCTGCTGAATTATTCAGCTTTGAATCAGCTTTCTCTTTAAAAGGATTTTTGATCTTGGCAATAGGAGGTTTGATGGTTGGATTTGGAGCTCGTTACGCCGGAGGATGTACTTCAGGACACGCCATCAGTGGTATTTCCGATTTGCAAATCCCTTCAATCATAGCAGTTGTAGGATTCTTTATCGGCGGATTGACCATGACCTTTTTAATTTTTCCCCTGATTTTTGGATAAGACCATAAGGGTAATTTTAAACTTTTAAATAAATACAAACTATATATGAAACTTATAAAATTTTTGCTTTTAGGAATTATTTTCGGAATTGTGATGGCCAAATCAGAGGCTACCTCATGGTACCGCATTCAGGAAATGTTCCGCTTTCAGTCGTTCCACATGTTCGGAATTATTACCACCGCAGTTGTGCTGGGTGTTGTAGGTGTAGCGCTTATTAAAAAATTCAGTATCCGAGATTTTACCGGGGAGCCAATTATGTTTTATCCAAAAGACAAATCTATAGCCCGTTACTTAATAGGCGGCGGTATTTTTGGATTAGGTTGGGCCCTAAGCGGCGCGTGTCCCGGCCCTATGGTGGTAAATATCGGATATGGATTTTTGACTTTTGGGATTGTCTTTGTATTCGCCATGGTGGGTACTTATTTGTACGGTGCGCTGAAAGACAGACTGCCTCACTAATTCCGTTTCACGAAACTATTCATCTTGGAACCGAATATTTAAAGAATTGATCTCGGTTCATCAAAGACCAGAGCAAACGCATGAGTTTAAAATGACCGCTAATTCGCTAATTTAACTTTCAGAGGGTAAGAATCTATTCAATAATTAAAGAATCAGACTATCATTATTCATGAGATTGTCGGAAGTTTTGGATTTATTAATTCGCGAATTCGAGGTAAAAAGATCTCATGCGTTTACCCTGCATCAAAGACCAGTTTTAAGAAGAAAATCTCATGAAAAAACATATACTTGCACTGTTGTTTTTTACAACATTCAGCAGTGTATTCTCACAGCACAATGACGTAAACGAAAAACCTTCTGCAACCATGTGGAAAGGTAAGTTGGGTCAGGTTGTCGACAGCACCTCATTGTTGCATGCTTTTAAAACAGGAACCACACACGGTCATTTTCGATATTTTTTCAGTTCGACTACCAACGAAGGGAACCTTTCAGATTACTACGCCAATGCAGCCGGTGGAGGTATCCGTTTCGAAACCAATACATTCCATAACTTTCAATTTGCGGTAAGCGGTTTTTATTTCTTCAATATCGGGAGTTCCGATCTTTCTAAACCCGATCCGATAACAGGGCAAATGAACCGTTATGAAATTGGCTTATTTGATATCGAAGACCCCAACAATTATAAAGATATGGACCGTTTGGAGGAATTATATCTGAAATATAATTTTAAAAAAGCACATCTTATTTTTGGGCGTCAATTGATCAATACTCCTTTGATAAACCTTCAGGACGGAAGAATGCGACCTACAGGAGTTGAAGGGATTTGGGGAGATTATTCACCGACCGATAAATGGCGATTTGAAGGAGGATGGCTGTATGCCATTTCACCTCGAAGTACTACCAAATGGTACGGCGTAGGCGAATCGATAGGTATTTATCCGGTTGGCGTAAATTCAAGTGGGAAAAAATCGGGTTATGCAGATAATTTGGATTCGCAGGGTGTAGGTGCTTTGTCTTTAAAATTTACACCCAATAAAAATTGGGATGTGGAAGCCTGGGACTATTTTATCGAAAACATATCAAATACTGTATTTGTTCAGACAAAATATGTAAAACCTTTCGGGGCCAACAGAAAGATGATTGCTGCCGGACAAATGATTAGACAAAATGCAGTGAACTACGGTGGGAATGTTGATCAGGCTTTGACCTATATGGAAAAGGGATCCAAGTCGTTGACTTTTGGAGGAAGACTGGGAATGAAGGCAAATCAGTTTGAATATTCATTGAATTATAACCGAATTACAAAAGAGGGACAATTCTTGTTTCCTCGCGAATGGGGACGCGAACCTTTATATACTTATTTGCCAAGGGAAAGAAATGAAGGAGCTGCCGATGTACATGCCATGACTTTTAACGTTGATTATCAAAATAGAAATTCGAAGTTGAAAACTTCTGTGGGAGTTGGTTACGTCAATATGCCTGAGGTTCTTGATTTCGAACACAACAAGTACGGATTACCTTCTTATTATCAATCTAATGTTGATGTCAGATATAATTTTGACAAGTTCTTCAAAGGTTTGGATGCACAATTATTAGTTGTCAACAAGTTCCGGGCCGGTGATATTTATGACAACCCCAAGTATGTTATCAATAAAGTCAATATGATGTTGGTAAACCTTGTACTCAATTATCACTTTTAAAATTTCCATAAAAAATGCCAAAGTAGATTTAAAAAATACTTTGGCATTTTTTTTTGTTAAACCAATAAATGACCTGTGTCAGGAACATCAATTACAAAACAGTAATTCATTCTTTTTCTAACTCCATTTACAAAAAGTGTTGTCCGGTTTCACTGCAGCAACCCGCTTTAACAACCTGTTTTAAAACCACTTAGTTAATATTTTCCCATAATTATTTATAAAGCAGCGAAAAAAGAGAGTCGTGTAACAAATGTAACAGTCTAAGGAAAACAATTGCCATAAATTTGCCTCATCAAACAATAAATCACAAAAAAACAATATCATGAAAACAGAACAAATTTACACAGGATGTTTGGCGCAAGGAGCCTATTATATTACTTCAAACGGCGAAGCAGCCATTATCGATCCGCTGCGTGAAACGCAACCATATTTGGAGCGTTTAGAACAAGATGGTGTACAACTGAAATACATTTTTGAAACACATTTCCACGCCGATTTCGTGAGCGGTCACGTTGATTTGAGTAAAAAGACAGGTGCACCTATCGTTTACGGACCAACGGCAAATCCGGAATTTGAGGCTATCATTGCCCAAGACAATCAGATTTTTGAATTAGGTAACGTGAAAATCAAAGTGCTTCACACTCCTGGTCACACGATGGAAAGCTCTTGCTTTTTGCTGATTGACGAAAATGGAAAAGAAACAGCTTTGTTCAGTGGAGATACTCTTTTCTTGGGAGATGTAGGACGCCCTGATTTGGCGCAAAAAGCAGCTCATATGACACAAGAGCAATTGGCAGGTTTGTTATACGACAGTTTATACACCAAGATTTTGCCTTTGGCCGATGACATCACAGTTTATCCGGCACACGGAGCAGGTTCGGCTTGCGGGAAAAACATGATGAAACAGACAGTTGATACTTTGGGCAACCAAAAGAAAATGAACTACGCATTAAATCAGCCTAACAAAGAAGCTTTCATTGCAGCAGTTACCGACGGTTTGTTGCCTCCTCCGGCTTATTTCGGAATGAACGTGGCCATGAACAAGCAAGGTTACGAAAGCTTTGACGAAGTATTGAATCACGGGATGAAAGCTATTTCCGCATCTGACTTTGAAGCGGCAGCCGAAGCATCGGGAGCTCTGATTTTGGATACCAGAAACAATGGTTTATTTGCAAAAGGATATATCCCACAGTCGATAAACATCGGTTTGAGCGGTGATTTTGCGCCATGGGTGGGCGCCATGATTGTAGATGTAAAACAACCAATTTTGTTGGTAACCGACAACGGAAATGAGGAAGAAGCCGTAACAAGATTGAGCCGTGTAGGTTTCGACAATATCTTGGGTCACTTGCAAGGCGGATTTGAAGCATGGAAAGCGGCCGGTAATGAAATTGATACAGTAAACCGTATTACAGCAGAGCAATTTGCATCTGAAGTAAAAATAGGGGAAAGCAAAGTTATCGACGTTCGTAAAGAAAGCGAATATGCTGCCGAACACATTGAAGAAGCTTACAGCAAGCCTTTGGCTTACTTAAACGACTGGATCAACAACATCGACCCTAAGGAACATTTCTACATTCACTGTGCCGGAGGATACCGCAGTATGATTGCCTCTAGTATCCTACAGGCCAGAGGTTACAGAAACTTTACAGAAGTAGAAGGTGGTTTCGGCGCTATCTCGCAGACTAATGTACCAAAAACCGATTTTATATGTCAAAGCAAAGTATTAAACTAATTTTTATAACAATAACAATTATAGCCATGTTTGGAATTTTTAAAAATATGTTCGCACAAGAGAACAACAGCCAATTAATTGAGGCCATTAAATATGGAGCCTTTTTAGTAGATGTACGTACTCCTGAAGAATTTTCTGCAGGCAGCGCAAAAGGAGCAGTAAATATTCCGTTGGATAAAGTGTCCAGCCAATTGCAAAAATTCAAAGGAAAGAAAAGCATCGTAGTATTTTGCAGAAGCGGCAACAGAAGTGCTCAGGCCAAAAGCATTTTGGAACAAAATAGTTTTCAGAACGTGATTAACGGAGGTACTTGGGAAGATGTTCAAGGTGTGATTAATCTAGTCAGATAAGAACAGAATTTCATTCAATTTTTAAAACAATCCCAAATTTATAACCATCATCATTACAAAAAAGCTCTGAAAAGGGCTTTTTTTCGTTTATACAAAATAACTCGGGAATCTGCGTTGGGGTTCACTATATCAGGATTAGGATCAGGATCAATCCAAATACAGCGCGGATAGCTTCATGTTCATCAACTTGGTTTCAAACGGAACGCCGGACTCAACACGAAAAAACATTTTTTTCTAAATAAAAAAAATCCCATCAAGATGACTCCTGATGGGATTTTATTAATACAAATTAAGAATTAAGCTAACATAGTAACCGGATTCTCAAGGAATAACTTCAAAGTTTGTAAGAATTGAGCTCCTGTAGCACCATCAACAGTTCTGTGATCGCATGCCATAGTCACTTTCATAGTATTTCCTACCACGATTTGACCGTCTCTAACAACCGGTTTTTCAACGATTGCTCCTACTGATAGGATAGCAGAGTTTGGTTGGTTGATGATTGAAGTAAATTCAGTGATACCGAACATACCCAAGTTAGAAACTGTAAAAGTACTTCCTTCCATTTCGGCAGGTTGTAATTTTTTATTTTTAGCTCTACCGGCTAAGTCTTTTACGTTTCCGCCAATTTGAGACATGCTCATTTGGTCAGTAAAACGCAATACAGGAACCACCAAACCGTCTTCAACAGCTACAGCCACACCAATATTCACGTGATGATTGATGATGATAGCATCTTCTCTCCAAGTAGAATTTACTTTTGGATGTTTTTTCAATGCCATAGCAGCCGCTTTGATAACCATGTCGTTGAAAGAAACTTTAGTATCAGGAAGTGCATTGATTGCAACTCTTGATTTCATAGCTTCATCCATTGCAATTTCTACCGTAAGGTTGAAATGAGGAGCTGTAAATATAGATTCAGACAAACGCTTAGCGATAACTTTACGCATTTGTGAATTCTTGATTTCTTCTGTAAACACTTCTCCTGCAGGAACAAATGGTTTTGCAGCAGGAGCAGCAGCTTGTGCGCTTGGTTGATTAGTAGCTATTGGCTCTTGGCTAATAGCTTTAAAGTTCTCAACATCGCTTTTCACGATACGTCCGTTCTCTCCTGAACCTTTGATTTGAGAAATATTAATTCCTTTTTCTGCAGCAATTTTTCTTGCCAAAGGCGAAATGAAAATTCTGTTTCCACCAGCAGTTTCGGTAACAACTTCTGTAGCTGCCGGTAAAGCCGGAACCTGTGTGTCAGCAACATTTGAAGCAGCAACCGGTGTAGTTTCAACACTTCCTCCTTTTTTATAATTTTCAGCAATTCCTGAAACATCAGTTCCCGCAGGCCCAATGATAGCCAAAACACTGTCAACAGGTGCTGTTTGTCCTTCCTGAATTCCAACATACAACAAAGTACCTGCGTTGAAAGACTCGAATTCCATTGTAGCTTTATCAGTTTCGATTTCTGCCAAAATATCACCTTCTGCAACTGCATCACCTACCTTTTTCAACCAGGTAGCAACAGTTCCTTCTGTCATAGTATCACTCAAACGAGGCATTGTTACCACAACCACCCCTTTAGGCAAAATTGTTGGTTGTTGGTTGTTAGTTGCTGATTGTTCGGTAACTGCCGGAGCAACAACTTTCTCAACAGCAGGAGTAGCATTTCCAGACAAAAGAGCAGAAATATCTTCTCCTTCATTTCCTATGATTGCCAAAAGAGAATCTACCGGAGCAGTTTCTCCCGCAGGAATTCCAATATGTAAAAGCGTTCCGGAATTGAAAGATTCAAATTCCATAGTTGCTTTATCTGTTTCTATTTCAGCAAGAATATCTCCTTCACTTACTTTATCACCTACTTTTTTCAGCCAAGTAGCAACAGTTCCTTCCGTCATAGTGTCGCTCAATCGAGGCATTGTAATCTTTATAGCCATAATTAATTATAGTTTATGAGGTAAAAAAGGATAGTTCTTTTCTTCGTAAACAACATCATAAAGTTGTTGCAAGTCCGGGTATGGAGAATCCTCAGCAAACTGAGCACATTCTTCAACCAAGTTTTTCACTCTTTCGTCAATTGCTTCGATTTCTTGCTCAGTAGCATAACCTTTCTCTTTGATCACATCCAAAACCTGGATAATCGGATCGATTTTTCTGTACTCATCAACCTCTTCTTTTGTACGGTATAATTGAGCATCCGACATAGAGTGTCCTCTGTAACGGTATGTTTTCATTTCCAAGAAAGTTGGTCCGTCACCGCGACGTGCTCTTTCAATAGCTTCGTGCATAGCTTCAGCCACTTTCACAGGATTCATTCCGTCAACTGGTCCGCAAGGCATTTCGTATCCTAAACCTAGTTTCCAAACATCTGTATGATTTGCAGTTCTTTCTACAGAAGTTCCCATTGCATAACCGTTGTTTTCAACGATAAACACTACCGGAAGTTTCCACAACATAGCCATGTTGAACGCTTCGTGTAAAGATCCCTGACGAGCAGCACCATCACCAAAATAGGTCATTGTAACTCCTCCTGTATTAAAATATTTATCAGCAAAAGCGATTCCCGCTCCTACAGGAATCTGAGCTCCTACAATTCCGTGACCACCGTAAAAACCGTGTTCTTTAGAAAAAATATGCATAGAACCTCCCATACCTTTTGAAGTACCGGTAACTTTTCCTAATAATTCGGCCATTACTCTTCTAGGATCAACACCCATACCTATTGGCTGAACGTGATTTCTATAAGCCGTAATCATTTTGTCTTTAGACAAGTCCATAGCGTGCAAAGCTCCAGCCAAAACAGCTTCTTGTCCGTTATATAAGTGAAGAAAACCTCTTACTTTTTGTTGAATATATAATGCTGCCAGTTTGTCTTCAAACTTCCTCCAAAGCAACATATCTTCATACCACTTTAAATAAACTTCTTTTGTAATTTCTTTCATCTGAATTTTTCTTTTGCTAATTATAAATGTGCCAGCTATATTAATTACGATTTAAAATAGATCTCACGCACAAATTTGCGCTCCTATCCCGAAACATCGGAACGGGAGCAAAAATAAGACATTACTATTTAGCAATAAAATTTATACTGTAATTTTTATTGTTTTGCCAAAAAGTTTTTATCAAAAACCAAAGGCAATATGTTTTTCAAAGAATCTGATTTATAAACCAAACCTGTCTCACCCATAAAATAAATTTCTATAGGCGAATCCTGACGGAATTCATATTCAGCAATCACTTGCCGGCAAGCTCCGCAAGGAGGAATTGGATCATCAGTCAAACCCACATCGGAAGCAGCTGTAAGCACCATTTTTTTTATTTTCGAATCGGGATAAATTGCCGATGCCTGAAAAATCGCTACTCTCTCGGCACACAAACCCGACGGATAAGCCGCATTTTCCTGATTAGAACCCAAAACAACTTTATCATTATCTAAAAGCAAAGCTACTCCTACTCTAAATTTTGAATATGGAGCGTATGCCTTTTTCCTAACAGCAACCGCCTCTTTGATCAACAATTGCACATCAACAGCCAATTCCTGAACCGAATCAAAAACAGTCAATTTGGTTTCAAACTTAATTTCTCTCATAACCGTATAAGTAAAAATCCAAATTCCGTTTTTGACGAAATTTGGATTTTATTTATTTAAAAATGTTTTTCACATTATTAATACTCGCTGTATTTCTCTCCGAAATTAAATGTAAGCGAGAATCGAAGTGTATTTTCCAATGGATTTTTAACATTTGAAGTAGAAAACAAATAAGAAAAATCTACTTTCACTACATTGTATTTAAATCCTGCTCCTAAAGAGAAAAACTCTCTGGCTCCTTTCATCGGACTTTCGTGAAAATATCCTAATCTCATTGCAAATGAATCCTGATACACATATTCTGTTCCCAACGAATAAGTAATTTCTTTCAACTCTTCACTAAAACCACCCGGCGCATCCGAAAAAGATTTAAAAATACCTTCAGTCCAACTTATACTATCGTAATTACTTCTGTTTTCGGTTACTTCTTCATTCGTAACTTCACCATCCTTATTCAAATCATTATCCTGAGGAGTTGGAACCATTAATTTAGTAAATTCTAAATTTACCGCTATCTTATTGTATTGGTCAAATATAAAATCAAAACCTCCACCTAACCGCATATTTGCAGGAAGAAAGTTTGAATCTAACTTACTGTTATCATAACTTATTTTTGGCCCCATATTCTGAAAATTAACTCCTGCTCTCCATCTTCCGTTAAAATCAGTATAGGCTATTTCTTCCGACTGATAAAAACCCGCAATATCAAAAGCAAAGGTTCTTGCAGGCGAAGCATCTCCATTTACATCCGGAATTTTAAGATTTGAACTTATATATCTTCCGCCAACTGCCATCGAAAAACGATCACTCAATTTCAACGAATACGAACCATCAAAAGCTAATTCATTAGGATTGACAGTCCTGGGAACTTCATCAGGATCACCTGTTTGGCGTAATTCTATATTTCCCAACCCAAAATACCTAAGGGTTCCGGCAAATGCACTTCGCTCATTTATCCTGTTATAATAAGTAAGTTGCCCCAGTGACATATCATTTACCAAACTGGTAAGGTATGGAGTATAACTAACAGAAACTCCTTGTTCATCTGTTGCAAAAGCAAATTTTGCAGGATTGTACTGTTGTGAAAAAGCATCGGCACTTGTTGCAACTCCCTGATCTCCCATAGCGGCAGATCTTGCATCGGCAGCCACCAATAAAAACGGTACACCGGTAACTATAACTCTTGTTGGCGTATCTTGTGCACGCACTATTTGAATACCTGTTAAAACTATTAAAAATAATACTATTCTTTTCATTCTCTTCTAACGTTGAATCGACAAATATAGTATTTTCCTATAGGATAACAAGTTTTTCGATTTTTTCGGCTTTTTTATTTGAGAATGTCGATTTAACAGTCAATTTATAAATATAAACTCCTTTTCCTAATCTGTCACCAAAATCATCTTTCCCATCCCAGGTTATATCTTTTGACAAAAACCCTTCGGTTGTTACAACCTGATTTTTTGTCCAGACTACTTTTCCTGTCACAGTCATTACCTGAACCTGAACTTCCAGCGGTTCAAAAGGTTTATTATGTGTAAACCAAAACTGGGTATAATTCACGAAAGGATTCGGATAATTCAAAACATTTTTAAGAGTTAATTCTTCATCACCTACAACCATAAATTCTATTTCTGAAATTACCGGATTATTATACACATCCCACGCCTTAAAAGTCAGAGTATGCATTCCCGGTGACAAATCTTTAAACTGAAAACGCAATTTCCCTTTTCTGAAATTATCTGCTTCGGTTTCATAATAGTCATTCAACAAGAAAGGTTCATTATTATTTCCGTCTAAAACAACCGAAATATCGTGACCAATTCCGCTTGCCGTATTTATTCCGCTTTCATCTTCAAGATAAACTAATAAAATAGGTGATTTGTTTGTGATTCCTCCCGAAACAAAATTTTCGTCATTCATATATATTTTTACAATCGGACTAATTACATCTGTTGCCGGATTGGGATTCACTCCTCCTACCTGAATAGAATTATCATATCCTGTTTGATCTTGAAGCTGACCCGATTTTTTAGCATAAAAACTTACTCTTCCATTACCTAACGGAATCTTAATATCTTTCGGCACCACAAAATCAAATTCAAAAGTTCCTTTTGAAACCGAAGCATTTCCTCTAAAAACAGTTTCTCCCAAAGTTTTAAAATCCATCGTTATCAATTTCCCACTACCATCAGCAACCCCGTCATTTCCTAATGTTGTTCTGTCTATTGGTTTATCAAAAACATGAACTGCCAAATCTCCATTATAATCGGTCAAAACTGTATTTCCTGAATCATCCCTGATTTCTCCCGACAACTTAACTGTACTCAAAGCTTGCAAAGCATCTGTTGTTTGCGTAGTTGAAATTCCGTTAATTTTAGTCAAAACAATTTTCGGTTTTGGAATTGCCAATTCAATAGCCGGATCTCCAATATAAAACACCATTAAAGGATTATAACTATATTCTGATTTTGAAATCCTCAAAGCTTCGGCCATTGAATAAGTTTCGGCTTGTCCGAATCCAAAAATATTTTTGGCAAATGCTTCGTTTATATCCTGACCAACTGTTATCCCAATTTGGCGCGTGGTAGTAACCATGGAAATAGCTCCTCCTTTTGGATTCCAATACATAAACTCGCCGCAAGTAGAACGATAAGGATTATCAAATCGGGTAAACTCACAAGTAATAGTAACAAACAACGGATATTTGTATCGATTACTTAATTTTTGTGCATCCAATTTATCAAAAATACGTTCGGCAGCTAAACCATCTTCTCCTCCATGTCCGAAATAGTCAAATATTAAAGCTCCCTGATCGAAAGCATTTATAAAATCTTCTTTTACTTTCGGATAGCGGTTTCCTCCGGCAGAAGTTTCCTGTACATAAGAATCGGAGTGTATTTTCTTCAAATTCACAAAAGGCTTCTCTAAATATATTTGTTCTCCCAGAGCATCCAATCCAAATTCTAATGTTTGTTCTCCATTCACATCAACATCATCAGAAATAAGTACCACATTGTTTCTCCATCTTCCATAAGATTGCTCATTGTGATATTCAATCACTTTATTCACCATTTCGTTTGCCTGATTTACATCCTTCACAAGCATTCTTCCTACTGCCACATCCAATCCTTTTGCAGTTACCGCACTCATATTTCCTTCATTCTCGTCTAAAAGCACAAAAAAATCATCTGAAATATAAGACGACAATAATGAAAAACTTGAAAGTGTATGATAAATAGGAACAATATTGGTGTTATTTGGAATTCTGTTTTTGAAATCATAAGACGCATCTCCAAACAAATTCAAATATTTTACTCTTTTATCAACCGCCGAAGCATTTTCATAAACATATCTCATGAAATTTCGGATAGCTCCAATATCTTGTTTTCCGGAAGAAAATTCCTGATATATATTTTCAAGATTAACCACCTTTACATTCAGCTTTGAATAATTGCGATGAAAGTTTGCCAAACGCTCGGCCGGAGCATTCAAAAAAGAAGGAGTTATAATCAAGTAATCAATATCCTGAAATTCGCCCTGAGCATTTTTAAAAATAGTTCCTTTCAGATTCTGATTCACAACCTTTGTTTGACCATCTTGTAGAGGAGTATAATAATCTCCGGAATCTAGTGCTATATATTTTCTGACTTCTCCCAGATTTGCCGAAAAAGAAAAAACAGACTGCCCGTTATTTTCATATTTCGATACATTATATATATCGGTAATATCCCATACCTGATTTATCATTGTAGCATTGGTAATTTGAAATAGTCCGGTTCCCAACATAGAAGAAGCATTATTGTACTGAAATCTAAATTGTTTTCCGTATCCTCTTAAAAATCGCTGCGATTTAAGTGTAATATAATCCAAGTAACAATTAGAACTTGGCACCCCATTGTTTATATATTTCAAATCTATTTTCACAGATTCCGAAGCATTAATGGTGGTATTCAAAAATCCTTCAACACCTTCGGTTGAAGAATTGACCGACAATGGCGGAAAATTAATATTCCCGACCAAATTTGAATTAGCCCTAACCTCAAGACGGGTTGACGTAAATGAAACTGCGGCACCGGTAACACTCAAACTAATTGGTGTCGCAGAAACAACATTTGGAATCGAAAAACTAAAACTTTGATTATCGTCTAACTCAAAAGATTTCCCAAACCATTTTCTGCCCAAACGAACAATATTATTCAAATCCAACTCATAAAACTGATAATCGTCAAAAATTTCAATTACCGTAGAATTCCCACCCGTAGCCGGAGAAGCAAGAGGAATCCTTTTACCATTTCCTCCATCGGCAGTGACATAATAATAAGATTTTGAAGCATACAAATTATTATGGCTTAGATTTTCTTCACTCCAATTATCTAAACCCTCAGCATAAAACAATATATAATCTTGATCGTTAAAAACTCCGTCTTCTTCGCCTATAAACTGAATCGCATTTTCGGCCAAGTCAATCGGATAATCAACAGAATTCAATAATGGTAACATTCTTCCGCCATTTCCATAAATTTTAATATTTCTTGGATCAATATTAGAAAGATTCAAACCCAATTGTTGAAGGAAAGATTTAGAAATCTTATAAACTCCCGATTTTTCGACATAAAAACGATACCAATTCCCGGTTGATAAAACAGAATTCTGAATATTACCTGCCCGTTTTCTTTCAAGAGATATTGGAGATTTTTGCTCATTAATATAATAGGAGAAAGATTTCAATCTTTTAAAACCTTGACCATCCTTAATTATAGGAAATAAAGACAGAGTTGCCGAAATAGTATTTCTGGATTTATTGTTTACCAAAAACGGTTTTAAATCAGAAGAAATAATTTTCAAATCAAGTTCACCAAGCTGATTAACCGGTATATCTTCAAAAACCAGATTCGTGATTTTTAAAGACTGAGTATCCAATGAGTTCGAAGCAGGAATCGTTGCAACAAAAGACAGTGTCTTATTTGAATCATCAAAATAAAAATTTTGCTTTTGAAACTGAGGAACATTAAATTTGAATTCATCAGAAGAAAACGCTGTTTTATCAGTCCAATTAATTGAAAAGTCACCTTTTAATTGTGAAAATGCAAAAACCGAATGTAAAACAAATAGAAATAGTATAACTTTTTTCATCAGAATAGTATCATCAATAATAGAAAAACGTAAAATTAAAATAATTAATACTCTACCGGCATATAATAATTGAATTTATTTCACGTTTCAATGCTAAAGGAACAAAACCTTTTAATGATTAAATAATTTTTATAAAAAATGTTGCAATCTTATAGTTAATTATTATATTGCGGCTCGAAATTTATTACCTACTTAAAGTATGAAAGTAAACAAAATTATTGCATTAAAACTGATGTTATCACTAACATTGGTGTTCACTTTTGCAAGTTGTAGCAAAAATGCAGGCGGATCTAAGAACAAATCTTCAGCTACCGGATGGAATCTTAATGACAAAAAAGGCGGATTCCAGATCAACACAAAATACAAAAACCAAACCGCAGGTCCTGGTATGGTATTAGTTGAAGGAGGTACATTTACCATGGGTAAAATACAAGACGATGTGATGAAAGATTGGAACAATGCAGCCACTCAACAACACGTTCAGTCTTTTTACATGGACGAAACTGAGGTAACCAATGCAATGTATTCAGAATACCTTTATTGGGTAAAAACGGTATTCCCTCCAACAGAAGAAAATTACCAAAACATCTATGAAGGTGCTTTGCTTGATACTCTTGTTTGGAGAAACAGACTTGGCTATAACGAAACCATGACAAATAACTACCTGAGACATCCTGCTTATGCAAACTATCCTGTAGTTGGTGTGAACTGGGTTCAGGCAACTGAATTTGCTAAATGGAGAACGGATCGTGTAAACGAAAACATTCTTGAAAAAGAAGGTTATTTGAAAAAAGACGCTAAAATCAGTGAAGTAAGTGCAGAAAAAACTTTCAGCACCGAAACCTATTTGAATGCGCCTACTCTAACTTATGGTGGTGATGACAAAATTGTTTTGAAAGGTAAAAACGGTAAAGCAAAACCTATCAAAACTAAAACAGGCACAAAAGAACCTACTAACATTTATGCTCAAAGATCTTCAGGTTTGATTAATCCTGAATACAGACTTCCTACCGAAGCAGAATGGGAATATGCTGCTGCTGCTGATGTTGGAAACAGAGAATACAATACTTACAAAGGTCAAAAGAAATATCCTTGGAGCGGAAGCTACACTCGTAACGGAAAAAGAAAAGTTAAAGGTGATCAATTAGCCAACTTTAAACAAGGAAAAGGAGATTACGGTGGAATTGCAGGATGGTCTGATGACGGTGCTGATATTACAAATGCTGTAAAATCTTACCCTGCAAATGATTTTGGTTTGTATGATATGGCTGGAAATGTTGCTGAATGGGTTGCTGACGTTTACAGACCAATAATTGATGATGAAGCAAGTGACTTCAACTATTACAGAGGTAATACCTTTATGAAAAACAAACTTGATGACGAAGGAAAAATTGAACTGGTAACTACCGATGATATTAAGTACGACACTTTAAGTAACGGTAAAATTATCGCCAGAAATTTCCCTGGACAAATCGCTCAGGTTCCTGTTGATGATAAAGAAACTTACTTGAGACACAATTTCTCTCAAAGTGACAACAGAGATTACAGAGACGGAGACAAACTTTCTTCTAAAGATTACAAAGCTTCTAGCAGTAATAAAAACGAAAAAAGAATGTACAACTCTCCTATCCATAATATCTCTACAGACTCTTTAGATAACATGGTTAGAACTTATGACAAATCTAACAAAAGAACAACTTTGATTAACAACGAATCAAGAGTTTACAAAGGAGGTTCTTGGAGAGACAGAGCTTTCTGGTTAGATCCGGCTCAAAGAAGATACTTCCCACAAGATATGGCAACTGATTACATCGGATTCAGATGCGCAATGTCTAGAGTTGGTAATAAAGCTGACAAAAAGAAAAGAGCAAAAAACTAATTCACTTATTGTAAATAATATAAAAGCCCTTTGATTAGGGCTTTTATATTTTAAAGCCTTTACGAAATGAAAATTGAAGATATACACCGCCTTTTTTTAGAATGCAATTCCATTACAATTGACACACGTAAAATCAATCAGAATGATTTATTTGTTGCCATAAAAGGAGAAAACTTTGACGCTAATACTTTTGCAAAAGAAGCATTAGAAAAAGGTGCTGCCTATGTAATTATTGACAATCTGGATTATTATATAAGCGAGAAAACAATTTTGGTCAATGACAGCTTACAAACTTTACAAGAATTAGCCAAATTCCATCGCACTTACTTAAACCTTCCTATTATTTCACTTACAGGAAGCAACGGAAAGACAACTACCAAAGAGCTTATAAACGTAGTTCTGAGCAAAAAATTCAAAACTAAAGCAACCGTTGGAAATCTAAACAATCATATTGGAGTTCCTCTTACTTTACTTTCGTTCGACAAAACAACCGAAATAGGAATTGTAGAAATGGGTGCCAATCATCAAAAAGAAATTGAATTTCTATGCGATATTGCAAAACCCGATTTTGGATATATAACCAA
Organism: uncultured Flavobacterium sp.; assembly: GCA_964631795.1. Taxonomy (GTDB): domain Bacteria; phylum Bacteroidota; class Bacteroidia; order Flavobacteriales; family Flavobacteriaceae; genus Flavobacterium. The sequence goes on from CAZWAF010000012.1 coordinate 46,636, forward strand.
TTTCGGAAAAGCACATTTAGAAGGTTTTGGCGGAGTTGAAGGTGTGATCAAAGGAAAAAGCGAAATGTATCAATATCTTTTGGCCAATAACAAAACTGCTTTCATTAATCTTGAAGATTCGATTCAAAAAGAAAAATCAGCAAATATAAAATCAATAAGTTTCGGAATCAATAAAACCGAAGCAGATGTCAATATCTCAGAAATCAAAGCGAATCCATTTGTTGAAATCAGTTTCGAAGACACTCATATAAAATCGCATTTGATTGGTCTTTACAATGCCAATAACATCAACGCAGCTATTACTATCGGAAAACATTTTGGTGCTAACAATTCCCAAATAAAAGAAGCAATTGAAAGTTACATTCCTGAAAACAATCGTTCACAATTGGTCAGTAAAAATTCGAACGAAATCATTTTGGATGCCTACAATGCCAATCCGAGCAGTATGAAAGTGGCTATCGAAAACTTTGTTCAATTAGACAAAAACAACAAAGTAGTAGTTTTGGGCGATATGTTTGAATTAGGAAACGAAAGTCTTGAAGAACACAAAAACATCGTTGATTTACTTTTAAATCAAAATGACATCAATTGTTTCTTTTTAGGTCACGATTTTTATCATAATAAAACCGAAAAAGAAAACTTTCACTTTTATTCCGATTTTGAAGATTTTGAAAAGCACATAAAAACTCATCCTTTTCAAAATAATATGATTCTTATTAAAGGCTCCAGAGGAATGAAGCTGGAAAGAACTTTAGATTTAATCTAAAACTTATTCAACAAAAAAAACCGCAAGACTCAATTAAAATCTTGCGGTTTTTCTATTTTATAAGATAAACTATCCGTGAATAGTTTCTGATTTTCCGTAATTGACGATAATTGAAGTTTCATATTCAATCCATTCTTTCCAACGTTTATCAACATCTACATTCCCTCCATATTTACGGGCAAAACCCAAGAAAGTAGTATAATGTCCGGCTTCACTTACCATCAGATCATGATAGAATTTTGCCAATTCAGGATCAGCAATATTTTTTGACAAAACCTTGAAACGTTCGCAACTTCTGGCTTCAATCATAGCCGAAAACAACAATCTGTCAACCAAAGCATCCATTCTGCTTCCTCCCTTTTTCATGAATTTATACAATTCATTTACATAATGATCTTTCCTTTCTTTGCCCAAAGTCAAACCACGACTTTTTATCAATTCGTGCACCAATTGAAAATGCTCGATTTCCTCTCTTGCAATTGCCAATAATTCAGTAACCAAATCTTCTAATTCCGAATTATAAGTCACTAAAGTAATAGCATTTGAAGCTGCTTTTTGTTCGCACCAGGCATGATCTGTCAAAATCTCCTCAATATTCGATTCTACTATATTTACCCATCTTGGGTCAGTTGTCAATTTTAGTCCTAACATAATCTCATTCTTTTAGGCTGTAAAAATATGGTTTTTAAATTATTTATTCCGAAACAAACTCCCAATTTCAATCTAAAATAGGTTTATTTTGCATCAGACAATTATTGATTATGAGTACAATTCAAAAGGTTTTAATTCTGGGATTTGTTTGGCCCGAACCCAATTCATCTGCTGCCGGAAGCAGAATGATGCAATTGATTAAACTATTTCAGGAACAAGATTGGGCAATAACTTTTGCCAGTCCGGCAAAAGAAAGTGATTTTCAATTTGATTTAAAAACCATTGGAATCCAAACCGAAACAATTGCTATAAATGATGATAATTTCGACGAATTTGTAAAAAACTTAAATCCTTCAATAGTAATCTTTGATAGGTTTATGATTGAAGAACAATTTGGTTGGAGAATAGCCGAAAATTGCCCCGAAGCTTTGCGAATTCTGGACACCGAAGATTTACATTGTTTAAGAAATGCACGGGAAAATGCTTTGAAAAAGAATCGTCCTTTTCAAAACTCTGATTTGTTTCAGGAAATTACCAAAAGAGAAATTGCCAGTATTTTGAGATGTGATCTTTCATTGATTATTTCCGAAGTTGAAATGAATTTATTGCAAACTGTTTTCAAAGTAGATTCTTCTCTACTTTATTACCTACCGTTTCTTTTAGAATTTTTGAGCAAAAACGAAATCTCAAATTGGCCTACATTTGAAGAACGAAAAGATTTTATTTTCATTGGCAATTTCCTTCATAAACCCAATTGGGATGCCGTTCAGTATTTACATCAATCCATTTGGCCAAAAATAAAAAAAGAATTACCCGAAACCAATTTGAATATTTACGGAGCTTATCCTTCTCAAAAAGTAACACAACTGCACAATCCTAAACAAGGCTTTTATATTTTAGGAAGAGCCGAAAATGCATTACAGGTTATGAGTAATGCAAAAGTAATTTTGGCTCCGTTGCGTTTTGGCGCAGGAATAAAAGGAAAATTTATTGAAGCCATGCAATGCGGAACCCCTTGTATTACTACAAATATTGGAGCCGAATCGATGTTTGGCGATTTAGATTGGAATGGCTTTATTTGTGAAAACGAAAACGAAATAGTAGAAAAAACAATTCTGTTGTACAAAAACAAAAACACATGGCTTGCATCTCAAAAAAACGGAATCAAAATACTCAACACAAGATATTTAAAAACTTTGTTTAATTCTGAATTTATTAATCGATTAAAATTTTTAAAAAACAATTTAGAATCTCATCGCCAGAATAATTTCATAGGAGAAATCCTTCGACATCACACATTAAATAGTACTAAATATATGTCGAGATGGATAATCGAAAAAAACAAAAAATAATCTTTTTATAATACAAAACCATTCAATATTCTGCTTTTTAATAGAGATAATTCGAAATGTTTGAGCATAAAAAAAAAGTCCAATTTCGAAAATATCAAAATTGGACTTTTTAATTTATATAAAGTCAGATTAAGAAACCAAACTTCTTGAAATTACGATTTTTTGAATTTCAGAAGTTCCTTCATAAATCTGAGTGATTTTTGCATCACGCATCATACGCTCTACATGGTACTCTGCAACATAACCATTTCCGCCGTGAATTTGAACAGCTTCAATTGTTGTGTCCATAGCTGTTTGAGAAGCAAACAATTTGGCCATAGCACCTGATTGAGAAATGTCCTGACCTGCATCTTTTTCTGAAGCAGCTTTCATACACAACATTCTTGCTGCTGTAATTTGAGTTGCCATATCAGCCAATTTGAATGCAATAGCCTGATGTTTGAAAATTTCTTTTCCAAAAGCTTTACGCTCATGAGCATATTTCAAAGCCAATTCATAAGCTCCCTGAGCAATCCCCAATGCTTGAGAAGCAATACCAATTCTTCCTCCGTTCAATACTGCCATTGCAAAATTAAATCCGAATCCTTCAGCACCAATACGGTTTTCTTTAGGAACTTTCACATCTGTAAACATCAAAGAGTGAGTATCAGACCCTCTGATTCCCATTTTCTTTTCTTTTAGTCCTACTTCAAAACCAGCCCATCCTCTTTCAATAATAAAAGCATTGATTCCTTTATGACCTTTTTCAACGTCAGTTTGAGCAATTACAATATAAGTAGAAGCTGTGTTCCCGTTTGTTATCCAGTTTTTAGTCCCGTTCAACAAATAATGGTCTCCCATATCGATTGCAGTAGTTTTTTGCGAAGTCGCATCAGAACCTGCTTCCGGCTCAGACAAACAAAAAGCACCAATTACTTCACCTTTTGCAAGAGGAACCAAATATTTCATTTTTTGTTCTTCTGTACAGAATTTTTCAATTCCGGCACAAACCAAAGAGTTATTTACAGACATTACAACCGCAGCAGAAGCATCAACTTTAGCAATTTCTTCCATAGCCAATACATAAGAAACACTGTCCAATCCTGCACCGCCATATTTAGGATCTACCATCATCCCTAAAAATCCCAATTCACCCATCATTTTTACTTGTTCAGCAGGGAATTTAGAATGCTCGTCTCTTTCTATCACTCCTGGTAATAATTCCGCTTGAGCAAAATCTTTAGCAGCTTGTTGAATCATTAACTGCTCTTCTGTAAGTTTAAAGTCCATAATTTACTTTATAATAAGGTTTTGATTTACATTTTAAAAGTTGGCAAATATACCTTTAAATTACGATTATTTCAATATCATTCTTTATTTTTAGCCGATGAATAAAGAAAACTACAACATAATTGGGGTCATGTCAGGAACTTCACTAGACGGAGTCGATTTGGCACACATAAAATTCAACCATTTAAACAACAAATGGACTTTTGAAATTCTTGAATGCGAAACTGTTGCTTACAGCAATAATTGGATTTCTAAATTAAAATCGGCAGTTGATTTTTCTACAGAAGAATTAACTCTTTTAAATCACAATTACACCCATCTGCTGGCAACTATTATCAATAATTTTATTGAAAAATATAAAATTACCGATATCGATGCCGTTTGTTCTCACGGACATACCATTTTGCATCAGCCACAAAACGGATTTACTTTACAAATAGGAAATCTTCCTCAAATTGCCGATTTAATTCATCAAACTGTAGTTTGTGATTTTCGGGTACAAGATGTTGAACTAGGCGGACAAGGTGCTCCGTTGGTACCAATTGGCGACCGAATACTATTTCACGATTATAAATATTGTCTGAATTTGGGCGGTTTCTCCAATGTATCTTTTGAAGAAAATGGTAAAAGAATTGCTTTTGATATTTCGCCCGTTAATACGGTTTTGAATTTTTATGCAAACCAATTAGGATTTGAATATGATGATAAAGGCCAAATTTCGTCTGGAGGAAGAGTGAATGATTCTTTATTGAATAAATTGAATGCTTTGGATTTTTACCATAAAAAATATCCGAAATCACTGGGCTTTGAATTTGTCAAAGAAGTTATTTTTCCGATAATCGAAAGCTACCCGATTTCTGTTGAAGACAAAATGCGAACTTTTAGCGAACATATAGCCCAACAAATTGCGTTGGCTTTGCCAGATAAAAACGGTAATTTATTAGTAACCGGTGGTGGTGCTTACAATGTTTTTTTAATTGAAAAAATTAGTCACTATCTACCGGAAATGACAATTGAAATTCCGCAAAAGAAATTATTAGAATTCAAAGAAGCACTCATTTTTGCTTTATTAGGCGTATTGAAATTGAGAAACGAAATCAATGTTTTAGCCAGTGTAACAGGAGCTAGAGAGAATCATAGTTCGGGAAATATTTATCTGCCGAAATAATTCAGAAATACAAAACTCACTTAAACCATTTTTTTATATTTGCAGCACTTTATATATAACGCAACAAAATGAAAGATTTACTTAACAAATTTGAAAATAAAGAACCGGAAGTGGTGTTTCACTGGAAAGATGCCGAAACAGAAGCTGAAGGATGGACAGTAATTAACTCTCTTCGCGGTGGTGCTGCCGGTGGTGGAACACGTATGAGAAAAGGTTTAGACATGAACGAGGTTTTGTCTTTGGCAAAAACTATGGAAGTTAAATTCTCTGTTTCAGGACCTGCTATTGGTGGAGCTAAATCGGGAATCAATTTTGATCCTAACGATCCCCGCAAAAAAGGAGTTTTGCAACGTTGGTACAAAGCAGTTGCTCCTTTATTGAAAAGCTACTACGGTACAGGTGGAGATTTGAACGTGGACGAAATTCACGAAGTAATCCCAATGACAGAAGAAGTTGGAGTTTGGCATCCGCAGGAAGGCGTTTTCAACGGACACTTCAAACCAACAGAAGCCGATAAAATCAACAGAATTGGCCAATTGCGTCAAGGCGTTGTAAAAGTGATTGAAAATCCTACTTTCTCTCCAGATGTAAACAGAAAATACACTATTGCCGACATGATTACCGGATATGGCGTTGCTCAGGCAGTTCGTCATTTCTATGATATTTACGGTGGTAATGTAAAAGGAAAAAAAGCAATTGTTCAAGGATTTGGAAACGTAGGTTCTGCTGCTGCTTTTTATCTGGCAGATATGGGAGCCAAAGTTGTTGGAATCATTGACAGAGACGGTGGTTTGATTAAGGAAGAAGGTTTTTCTTTTGAAGAAATCAAAACTTTATTCCTTAATAAGGACGGAAACAAACTAGTTGCTGATAATATGATTCCTTTTGAGGAAATCAACGAAAAAATCTGGTCTATTGGCGCTGAAATTTTCACTCCATGTGCTGCTTCAAGATTGGTAACTCAATCTCAGGTTGACAGAATGATTGCTGCCGGATTAGAAGTTATTTCTTGTGGAGCCAATGTTCCTTTTGCCGACAAAGAAATTTTCTTTGGATCAATTATGGAACACGTTGATCAAAAAGTAAGTTTGATTCCTGACTTTATTTCTAACTGTGGTATGGCAAGAGTATTTGCTTACTTCATGGAGAAAAAAGTTCAAATGACAGACGAAGCTATCTTTGCAGATACTTCTGAAATCATCAAAAATGCTATCGTCAAAGCTCATGCTTTAAATTCTTCTAAAACAAATATCAGTGCTACTGCATTCGAAATTGCTTTGAAACAATTGGTATAATTTTTAGTTAAAAACAACTTAAAACGCTGATAGTTTACAAAATACTGTCAGCGTTTATTTTTTATACAAAAGAAAAACAATTAGTTTTGCCTAACCGCGTTTTAAACAAGTGGTATATATATTTTTGTAAAACCTGCGATTATGGAAATTTCACATAAAAAAGAATCATTAGCTATAACCTCTGCCCTTTTTGCAGTCTTATTTTCATTACTCTTTTATTTCACTTTCAACGGAAAAAATATGATTCCAAACCTTGAAGGTGGCGGTGGCGGTGGCGAAATTGCCGTAAACTTTGGAAACAGCGAACTTGGTTCCGGCAAGAACTTCGAATCTATAGAAATAGTTCAATCGGCTCCAAAATCAAGAATTCACGAACAAATCCGTCAGGAAGAATTAGTTACCAATGCCAACGATGACGATGTTCCGGTAGTTGCTTCAACTAAAAAAATCAAAAAAGAAGAAACTAAAAACGAAGTTACAAAACCGGTTGAAGTTCCTAAAAAACCTTCAAAATCAACTTCTGATGCACTTTCCAATCTTCTGAACGGTTCTTCAAAAGGAGGAGACGGAGACGATAATGTTTCCGGAAACAAAGGAAAAATTTACGGAGACCCTAAAGCTTCGGGTTACAACGGAGGTGGCGGTAGCGGAACAGGTAGTGGCGGCGGAAACGGATCCGGTCAAGGACTCGGTACCGGAAGTGGTTATGGCAACGGTTACGGAGATGGAAAAGGCAGCGGAGTTGGAAATTACCAACTAAGCGGTCGAAAAGCAGTCACCAGACCGCAACCAAAATACACCTGTAACGAAGAAGGAACCGTAGCGGTAGAAATATCGGTAAACAGTTCCGGAATAGTAACTTCGGCTATTGCAGGAGTAAAAGGAACCACAAATACAGCTCGTTGCTTGCTGGATCAGGCAAAACTGGCTGCAATGAATACCAAATTCGATGCAAATTCTTCCGCACCTGAAAAACAGGTTGGAAAAATAATTTATAATTTCAGATTAACCGAATAGCACTTTTTTTCTTCAGTGATTAGTAAATAGTCCTTAGTGAATAGCTAAGAGTCGGATAGCCGAAAGGCCAATCACTCTTCACTAATCACTAAGGACTGATTATATAACAAAATACTTTTAGTATGACCTATCAAGAAACCACCGAATGGATGTTCAATCAATTACCTATGTACCAACTACAGGGAGCATCGGCATACAAAGAAGATTTAACAAACGCCCATTTACTGTCAGAACACTTAAATCATCCTGAAAACGATTTAAAATGCATTCACGTAGCCGGAACCAACGGTAAAGGCTCTACATCTCACATGCTGGCATCCATATTTCAGGAAGCAGGATATAAAGTAGGGCTTTACACCTCTCCTCACCTGAAAGATTTCAGAGAGAGAATAAAAATCAACGGCCAGGAAATTTCAGAATCCTTTGTTTGTGATTTTATCGAAAAAAACAAAAGCTTCTTCGAGGACAATCAGCTAAGCTTTTTTGAAATGAGTGTCGGATTGGCATTTGATTATTTCAGAAACGAAAAAGTGGATATTGCCATTATAGAAGTCGGAATGGGTGGCCGACTGGACGCTACCAACATTATCAATCCTTTGGTTTCTGTAATTACAAATATTGGTCTGGATCACACACAATTTTTAGGAGACACATTGGCAAAAGTCGCTGCCGAGAAAGCCGGAATAATAAAACCCGGAATTCCTGTAATAATTGGTGAATACACATCAGAAACTCAACCTGTTTTTTTAGCAAAAGCCAATGAATGTAATTCTGAAATATATTTTGCTTCCGATTTAATTTTGGAAACATATCCTTCTGATTTGATTGGAGATTATCAAAAACACAATAAAAAAACAGTTTTACAGACAATTAAAATCATCCAAAAACAGAACTTTTTTAAAATATCTAAAGAAAACATTCAAAAAGGGCTGCTCAATGTTGTTAAAAATACCGGACTTCAGGGAAGATGGCAACAATTAGGTGAAAATCCTAAAGTAATTTGCGATACAGCTCACAACAAACACGGACTGGCGATTGTAATGAATCAGCTTCAAAACGAAAAATTCGACCGATTACATATTGTTTTAGGAGTAGTAAACGATAAAGATTTAGAAGAAATTTTGCCCTTATTCCCTAAAAATGCAAAATATTATTTCTGCAAACCAAATATTTTTCGAGGATTGGACGAAAATTTATTAAAAGAAAAAGCAAATATTTTCGACTTAAAAGGGAATATATTCAATTCTGTTTCAGATGCTTACAAAGAAGCCCAATTAAATTCCAACCAAAATGATTTGATTTACATAGGTGGAAGTACATTTGTTGTTGCAGAAATTTTATAAAAAATACTTGCAGAATAAAAAAACATCCCTATATTTGCACCCGTAATGATGAAACAAAAACATCAGAACAGATAAAAGGGCGATTAGCTCAGCTGGTTCAGAGCACCTCGTTTACACCGAGGGGGTCGGGGG
>CAZWAF010000013.1:0-54063 GCA_964631795.1 uncultured Flavobacterium sp.
TAAAGTTGATGCACTAAAAGTGCATAGTTTTAAACTATTTTTGAGACCAATAAACTAAACCTATTGAATGTAATTATCAGAATCGTCAGTTCGAGGTTTAATTTTTTACAAAAAAAGAACAGAAAAACATCAATCCATCTACGAAAGATCAGAAAAACTATTCATTGAAAACTATTCTGTTTTCACACCAAAATCTTTATTGTCCTGACTAATATCCTCCTAATTATCAGCTTAATTGTTATATTTGCCTTGCTAATATTATTTTAACAAATCAAAACTTACAGTGTTTCAATTCTTACAGTTAGATCCCAAAACCTTATTTGAACTCTATTTTTGGGGTAATATGTTTATCTGTATTCTTATTTTCAGTTATTCTTTTTCGTACACCAGCAGCGATGACCGGAAAATTTTAAACTGGTTTGGATACAGCAAATTATTACTAACCATAGCATGGATTCTAATTCTTTTAAGAAACATTATTCCTGATTTCATCAGTATCAATATCGCTAATATGCTCGTTTTTTCTGCCTCTTGCTATGAATCGATATCGATATTGTCCATGCTTAAGCCAGAATTGCAGAAACCTTATCGCTTACAAATTGGAATAACAATTGCTATGGCAGTGGTCTTTAATATAGCAACATTGTTCGATGCTACAATTAACACCCGCATTTTAATCGTATCTATTGCTTTATTTGCCATTTATTTAATGCCAACTATCAGCTTCCTTAGTGAAAAAGGGCATAATTTTTTCAGGACTTTCTATGGGCTGTGCTATGCCGGATTTGAAATCTTACTGGTTTCCAGAGCAATTAATATTTCTGTGAATCCGCAGAAGGATTTTTTTGACAATAATAGTTTTGACAATTTTTATCACATTGTTTTATTTCTGCTTTCTCTCATTAGCACCGTTGGATTCCTGTTACTTATAAAAGAGAAGCAAGCCCTCAAAATTCAGAAACTTTTAAATGACAAAGACCAATTCTTTTCCATAATAGCCCACGACCTGAGAGGTCCGTTGGGATCTGCGGTTGGACTTTCAGAAATATTGGCTGAAAATACTGAAGAATACAGCCGTGAAGAAATCAGGGAAATCGCAGGAATGTTGTATCAATCGAACAAAAACAGCTATAAATTGCTTGAAAATCTATTAGACTGGTCACGCATACAAACAGGGTTGATTGAATATAATCCCAAAAAAATTGCTTTGAACGAATTGATAAACGAGAATATTAAACTCAATAACAATACGGCATTAAACAAAAATATCGCTCTTTCGTTCCAATCATCCGAAACAATTGAAGTATTGGCAGATCCTAATATGATTAATACTATTATCCGCAACCTGCTGACCAATGCTATTAAGTTTACTGACAAACATGGCAAAATAAGAGTCGAGATGAAAAAACAATCTCAAACAGCCGAAATCGCCATTATAGATAACGGTATTGGAATGCCTCTTCACATAAAAGAAAAATTATTCAAAATCAACGAAAGAGTCACTCAAAACGGAACCGAAAACGAAGTTGGAACAGGACTGGGCTTATTACTTTGCAGCGAATTTATAACCAAACATCAGGGAAAAATCTGGGTAGAAAGTGAACCCGGAAAAGGCAGTACCTTTAGATTTACCTTACCATTGGATACCATAGAAAATTAAACTCAAAATCTGTGCAAAATATAGACCAACGGGAGAAATCACATTAGATGAACTACAAATGAAATTTCTCTTTTGTCGAAATTTTAGAGATTCACTATTTTATTTTTCCATTCCGTAGAACGTTTTTCGATTATACATCGACTTACGGTTTCCTCATTTGTTCAAAATCAGAAATTGTCGGATCAGTTTTCAGACAAAATTCTGAAATCACACTATAATTTTATCCGGTTTTGTTTTAATCAATAATAGCAATCAAATTTTTCAGGAAAAAGACCTCAAATAATATTCTATTATTATGAATTCAATTACAAATAAACACTTTTTAAAATTTTTGGTAAAAAACATAAGACTATTATTTATTTTAGACCTAAAACAATATTGTTAATGCAATATATTTTTGTTTTATTTGCTAAAAATTAAATTAAAAATGCAGTTCAATCCCGAAGAAATAGATCAAAAAGCTACTTATAAACTTTTGACAGGAGCCGTAATTCCCAGACCTATAGGATGGATTTCAAGTATAAGTGAAACAGGAGTACTTAATTTGGCTCCTTTTTCTTTTTTTAATGCTGTGGGAGAAGATCCGCCTCACGTAATGTTTTCGACCGTAAGAACCAATGACATCAACAAAGACACACTAAACAATGTCTTAGCCAATAAACAATTCGTGGTCAATATGGTAACAGAAGAATTGGTTGAAAAGATGAATCTGACTTCGAAAGCAATTCCTCCAACTGAAAGCGAATTTGAATTGGCCGGATTAACGCCGATTCCTTCTGTTAAAATAAAACCACCAAGAGTAAAAGAAAGTTCTTTTTCGATGGAATGCGAAATGGTACACCATTATTTTCTCGAAGATCACAAAAATGGTGGTGCTTGCGTAATCATTGGCAGAGTTGTAATGTTTCATGTTGACGAAAACGTTTTATTGGACGATTTCAAAATCAATTTGGAAACTTATAAACCAGTGGCACGTTTGGCGGGATCAAATTATTCTAAACTGGGAGAAATATTCTCCATTAAAAGAGGCTGAATTTATGAAACCTGAAAAATTAGAAATCAATGTTTCCATGCAAATTCAAAAACCTATTTCAGAAGTTTTTGAAGCTATTGTAAATCCCGAAAAAATGTCGAATTACTTTATTTCCGAAAGCACGGGAATAATGGAAGAAGACAAGGAATTGATGTGGAAATTCCCTGAATTTGACGATAAATTCCCAATCAAAGTCGGAAAAATAGAGAAAGACAAATACATTTCTTATTTCTGGGAAGTTGAAGAAATTGAACTCATAGTTGAAATAACACTAACCCCAAAAGAAAACAATTCTACTTTGGTTACCATTACAGAAAAAAGCAGGAAAAATGACGAAGCAGGAATAATTTGGCTTTCCGGAAATTCTTTTGGCTGGTCAAATTTCCTATCTTGTTTGAAAGCCTATCTTGAATATGGAATCAATTTAAGAAAAGGCGCTTTTGATTATATGAAGAAATAGTTTAACCCTTTCAGGGTTTAAAACCCTGAAAGGGTTAACAACGAAAATTATGACAGAAATAAAACAACCATTAATTGCCGGCAACTATTACCACATTTACAATCGTGGCAATAATGGCATTGATGTGTTTTATGACAGTAATAGTTACTACCATTTTTTAAAATTATATAGCCAATACATTAATCCGGTTGCTGATACCTACGCTTGGTGTTTGTTAAAAAATCACTTTCATCTTCTGGTGTATTTAAAAACAGAAAGCGAAATAGATGCCAGTAAATTGGAATATTCAACAACAGAGGAACCCAAACAAATAAGTGCGTCCAAACAATTTTCGCATTTATTTAATGCCTATACCCAAGCCATCAATAAAAAATTCAATAGGCATGGGAGTTTATTTGAAAAACCTTTTGAACGCAAGCTTGTTGACAACAAATCGTACTTTCAGAAATTGATATTTTACATTCACAACAACCCTGTTCATCACGGATTTACAGATAGCATAAATAACTATCCCTGGTCTTCTTATGAAACGGTCATTTCAGAGAAACCAACTCATTTGAAAAGAAAAGAGGTAGTGGAAATTTTTACTGATTCAGATAATTTCATCTATTATCACAATCAAAAACAGAATTTAGCAGATATTAACAACTTAATTATAGAATAATTTACCCTTTTCAGGGTTTAAACCCCTGAAAGGGGTAAAAAGAAATAAAATATGAAAATAGCAGTTATAGGCGGTGGTCCGGGCGGACTTTACTTTTCGATACTAACAAAAAAAGCGATGCCACACGTTCAGATTGACGTGTACGAGCGCAACAAACCGGACGACAGTTTTGGTTTCGGAGTTGTTTTTTCCGATGAAACTTTAGGTGAATTCTTAAAGCGTGACATGCAGTCATACGAGTTAATCCGAAGCAAATTCGCTTATTGGGATGACATCGTAGTGGCGCGTGATGGTGAAGAAGTGAGTGTAGCCGGAAACGGATTTTGCGGTTGTTCCCGTAAAACATTATTACAATTGCTACAACAACGTTGCCGTGAAGAAGGCGTAAATCTTCATTTCGAACAAAATGTGGATGATTTGGATCAGTTCAAAGATACCGATATCATTTTAGCGGCCGACGGAATTGCAAGCGCTATCAGAACGCAACACGAAAAGGAATTTGGTACCAAAATCGCTCTAAAGAAAAACCGTTTTGTTTGGTTGGGTTCCACAAAGCCACTGGATGCTTTTACGTATTTCTTCCGTTCTACCCCTCACGGTACCATCGTCGCCCATACTTATCAGTACGAAGAAGGAATGAGCACCTGGATTTTCGAATGCAGCGACCAAACCTGGAACAACCTTGGTTTTGAAGTTACCAATGAGGAAGATACCATCGCCAAAATCAGCGAAATCTTCAAAGAAGAATTAGACGGTCATCCGCTGATTTCTAATAAATCACACTGGCGCCAGTTTCCTCATGTGACCAATGAAAAATGGTTCCACAACAACATCGTATTGTTAGGAGATGCCAAGGCTACAGCCCACTACTCTATCGGTTCGGGAACTAAATTGGCGATGGACTCCGCAATCGGTTTGTCTGATGCAGTGATAGCGAACCAGAATGATGTTCAGGCAGCTTTCCAACAATATGAGAAAACACGTAGAAATACGGTAGAAATGATTCAGTACGCCGCATTGGTTTCGTTGGATTGGTTCGAAAATATGGACCGCCACATGCAGCATCCTTTTTATCAATTTGCTTTTGGCTGTATGACACGTGCAAAGAAGGTGACTTTCGAAAACCTTCGCCTGCGCGACAAATCGTTTACCGATAAAGTTTTAAAAGAATTCAATGATAATAACAATATCAATGGCAATTTAGTGCCAGCTGCATTTACCAAATTCAAATTAAGGGAACTGGAATTCCAAAACCGCATCGCGATGTCGGCTATGGGCCAATATTCTGCCGAAAATGGTTTGGTTAATGAATGGCATTTTACACACTATACTTCACGTGCAATCGGAGGTTTAGGATTGATGACAGCCGAAATGACAACCATTTCCGAAACAGGAAGAATCACCCCAGGTTGCGCCGGTATTTACACTCAGGAACAATTAGTTGAATGGAAGAAGATCACCGATTTCATTCATAAATATACTCAGACTAAAATCGGAATCCAGCTAGGCCACTCCGGACGAAAAGGCGCTATGCACAAGCCTTGGGATGGCGGACAGCCTTTGGAAAAGCAATGGGACTTGATTTCCGCTTCGGCTATTCCTTTTTCTGAAAAAGCGGCAACTCCAAGAGAAATGACTTTGGCCGATATGAACACAATCGTTTCTCAATTTGTTCAGGCTGCCAAAAATGCCGACGAAGCCGGATTCGATATGATCGAATTGCAGGCGCACCACGGATTCCTTTTGGCTTCTTTCCTGTCTCCTCTGACAAATATCAGAACCGATGAATTTGGCGGAAGCATCGAAAACCGTTTGAAATTCCCATTGAGAGTGTTCAACGAAATGCGTGCTACCTTTCCTCAAAACAAACCGATGTCAGTTAGAATTTCAGCTACCGACTGGTTTGAAAACGGAATATCAGAAGAAGATGTCCTTACTATCGCAACCGCTTTCAAAAATGCCGGAGCCGACATCATCAATGTTTCTACCGGAAATACGGTTGCAGGACAAAAACCGCAAACAGGAAGAATGTGGCAAACGCCTTTTGCCGACATGGTTAGAAACACTGTACATATTCCGACGATGACTGCCGGATACATTCAGGATATTGACCAAATCAACACAATTATCCTTAACGGAAGAGCCGATATTGTTTCTTTGGGCCGTCCGCTTTTGTTGGACCCAAACTTTGTGAGAAATGCTCAGGCCTACGAGCAATTTGAACCGACAGACATTCCGAACCAATACAAAGGCGGTATGTCGCATTTGTATCCTTTGAAAGGAAGCGAACGCAAAATGGTGGAAGGAATGAAAATAGCTTTGAAACCAAAAAGCAATAAAAAAATTACGAATTTAGAATTAACAATTACGAATGAAGAGCGATAATATTGTTCAAATTAAAAGTTATGCTTTTGCCGTTCGTATTGTTAAAGCATATAAATATCTAGCCGAAGAAAAAAGAGAATATGTTCTTAGCAAACAATTATTGCGTTGCGGAACTTCTATTGGAGCTAATATTGAAGAGGCTATTGGTGGACAATCCGAAAAGGATTTTTTTGCTAAACTTTCAATATCATATAAAGAAGCCCGAGAAACCCATTATTGGATTCGACTTTTAAAAGACACAAACTACCTATCTATAGAAGAATCGGATAGTTTATTAAATGACACTAACGAGTTACTTAGAATAATTGGATCTATCCAAAAAACGCTGCGTAATTCGTAATTAATAATTCGTAATTAAATAAAATGAGACTTTACGACGATAATTTTGCTCACGATAACCTGCCAAATCAGGAATTACAACCTGACTATAATTTTTTAGACTTATCGCAGTTTCAACATCCTGAAATGCTGAATTGTGTCGAAAAATTGTTAGATAATCACATCAAAGAAGGTCGCGGCGACAATCCGTGTATCCATACTTTTGAAGAAACGTGGACGTATCAGGATTTATTCGAAAAAGCCAATCAGATTGCACATGTTTTAGTCGAAGATTTGGGATTAAAATCAGGAAACCGCGTGTTATTGCGTTCTGCCAATAATCCGATGATGGTGGCCTGTTGGTACGCCGTTCTGAAAGCCGGCGGAATCGCGGTGGCCACTATGCCGCTGCTTCGTTCCAAAGAATTGACAACTATTATTGACTGCGCCGAGATCTCTCATGTTTTATCTGATATTGATTTGGCTGATGAAATGCATTTGGTAAAATATGCTTTTCTGAAAAAAATATGCTTTTTCGGCAATTCTCAATTGGAAGAACTGATGCAGTCCAAACCAAAAACTTTTACAAACTACCATAGTAAATCAGATAGTGTTGCCTTAATCGGGTTTACTTCAGGAACAACCGGTTTGCCCAAAATGACAGCGCATTATCACAAAGACATATTGAATATTTGTGAAGCATTTCCGCAATATTCATTACAACCGACTTCCAAAGATATTTTTACCGGAAGCCCGCCATTAGGATTTACTTTTGGTTTAGGAGGATTGGTTTTATTTCCGATGTATTTCGGAGCATCAACATTCCTGATTGAAAAACCAAGCCCTGATTTATTGCTTCAGGCCATTCAGGATTATAAAATATCCATTTGCTTCACCGCTCCGACCGCTTGGCGCGTAATCACTTCGAAAGTAAATGATTTCGATGTTTCGAGCTTGCGCAAATGTGTGTCGGCCGGGGAAACTTTGCCATTAAAAGTTTGGGAAGACTGGTACAATACGACCGGACTGAAAATTATTGACGGAATCGGTTCAACTGAAATGCTGCATATTTTTATTTCTTCCAACGAAGAAAACATGAAACCCGGTTCAACCGGTGTTGCCATCACAGGTTATGAAGCCAAAATCATTGACAAAAACGGAAATGAAGCAGAGAGAAACGAACCGGGAAGATTGGCCGTTCGCGGAATTACCGGCTGTAAATACCTAAATAGAGAAGACAAACAAAAAGAATATGTAGAAAACGGTTGGAACATTACCGGAGATATTTTCCGTCAGGATGAAGAAGGTTATTTTTGGTTCGTGGCGAGAGGCGATGATATGATTATTTCTTCAGGGTATAATATTGCAGCCATTGAAGTAGAAAGCGTACTTTTGACTCACGAGGAAATTTTGGAATGTGCCGTAGTTGGTTTGCCTGATTCAGACCGAGGAATGCTGGTTTGCGCACACATTGTCTTAAAAGACCAGTCTAAAGCGACCGATTCCATGAAAAACCATATTCAGCACTGGTTCAAAGAAGTAGCGGCACCTTATAAATATCCGAGAGTGATTAATTTTACCGAGTGTTTGCCAAAAACGGAGACGGGGAAAATACAGCGGTTTAAGTTAAAAAATTAAGTTTTAAAATTATAGACTTACAATTGGTAACAAAATAAGCAAGTATCAAAATTTAATGAGCAATAAATGAAAATTAAAAGTATCTTTTTGTTATTAGCAATTCTCTTTTCATCTCTTTCTTTTTCTCAATCAAAAACTCCATTTTTAATTAACGATGAGCTTTTTGAATTGCCTGGAAAATGGGAAGTAAAAAACTTTTTAAAAAATTCAGCACAGTATCATTTATATAATAAAAAGAAAAAATTGAATGTTTTAATTTCTGTTCGAAAACCTTCTATTTTTGAGTTCTATAAAGACACATTAAGCCAAAAACAATTTTTAGAAAAATTTTATAAATGGGAAACTGATTATTGGGCTTCTGAAAATGGATTAAAAGCAGAAGTTAAGGACATCAAGCATAACGAATCTGATGATTTTATAATTTGGCGTTTAACTGTAAAAAATGTTGAGGCAAACAATGGTGAAGATATAATATCCAATATATTATATTTCATGAGAAACAAAAAGTTGATTGGGATAAGTCTAAACGATAGCAATGAAAAAAATCCGATGACAGAATTAGAAATAGTACAGTTTCTCGAAGAACTTTTAAAATCATAAAAAATATTAGCCATTAGTACCATCAACAATATCAATTACAATAAAAATCATGAATCAACCCTTTATAACAAAAGAAAAAATCCGTTTCCAGCATGTTGATTATGCCGGGATTGTTTTCTACCCACGCTTTTTGGAAATGCTCAACTGTTTGGTTGAAGACTGGTTTGAAGAAGCTTTAGACCGGCCTTTCTCAAAAATGCACACCACCAACGGAATTCCAACCGTAGATTTGAAAGTACAGTTCAAAAAAGCGGCTCGCTTGGGCGAAATTTTGACTAAAAAACTTTGGGTTAAAAACATCGGTGGGGCTTCCCTACTTTGCGGTTTCCGTTTTGAAGACGAGCAAGGAAATACTTGTTTGGAAGGTGAAGTGACTTTGGTAAATGTGGCTTTCAGCGAAGAGAAAAATGCCATGAAAGCAGCTCCTTTCACAGAGGAAATGAAAACGAAGATTTTAAAATATTTAGTATAAGCAAACCCTATCAGGGTTTGAAACCCTGATAGGGTTAAAATTTAAAACTATGGAATTCAAAAAATTCAAAGCCGCAACCGTTCAAACATCTCCCGTTTTTTTAAACGTAGAAAAAACGATTGAAAAAGCTATTTCGTTTATCAAAGAAGCGAATACCAATGGTGCACAACTTATTGCTTTTCCGGAAGTGTTTGTAGCGGGTTATCCGTATTGGAACTGGATCATGACTCCGGTTCAGGGAAGCAAATGGTACGAGCAATTGTATAAAAATTCGGTAGCGGTTGACGATGAAGCCATGAAACCGCTGTATCAGGCCGCCAAAGATTTCAATATGCATGTAGTTATCGGAATCAATGAACGTGGTAACAGTTATGGCGAAATCTATAACACGAATTTAATCATTGACAACAACGGGACTTTAATCGGAAAACACCGTAAACTGGTTCCTACTTGGGCAGAAAAACTGACCTGGACTGCCGGTGACGGTTCGTCTTTGAAAGTTTACGATACTGAGATTGGACCTATCGGAACTTTGGCTTGCGGCGAAAACACCAATACTTTGGCGCGTTTCACGCTTTTATCGCAAGGCGAATTAATTCACATTGCCAATTACATTTCGTTGCCGGTTGCCCCACCCGATTACAATATGGCCGAAGCCATAAAAATCCGTGCGGCTGCCCATTCATTTGAAGGAAAATTATTCACTATTGTTTCGTGTTCTACAATTTCTAAAGAAATCATGGACGCGCTTCGTCCTGATGTCCCTAACATTGACGAATTGCTAACCCGTAAAAACTCCGCTTTTTCGGGATTTATTGGCCCAAATGGTGCCGTAATTGGCGAACCGCTGATTGATGAGGAAGGAATTGTATATGCGGATATCGATTTGGAAAAATGCATCCAGCCTAAACAAATGCACGATATTTTGGGGCATTACAACCGATTTGATATTTTTGATTTGAGGGTAAATGTGGCTCCTACGAGAAAGATTACTTTTGTGGATAGTCACGAGGAGTTTAATAAAGGATAATCTTCTACTAAGTTTCAACTCCGACAGAGTTTTAAACTCTGTCGGAGTTGAATTGGAAAGAATCAGGCTTAAAATAAATGAAAAACTACAAACCAATACCGCTTGAAAAAGGCAATTATTATCACATTTATAATCGTGGTAATAATAGTATTGATGTGTTTTTTGATACCGAAAGTTATTATCATTTTTTGAGGCTATTTGATAAATACATTTCTCCAATTGCCGACACTTTTGCTTGGTGTTTATTGAAAAATCATTTTCATTTATTGGTTTATATTCGTTTGGAGAATGAAATTGAATTTGAAAAATTAAAATATTCCACAATTGAAAAACCAAAAAATATTGAACCCTCAAATCAGTTTGGTTATCTATTCAATGCCTATACTCAAGCAATAAATAAAAAATTCAAAAGAACTGGCGGGTTATTTGAGAAGCCTTTTGAGCGTAAATTGATAACTTCTGACAAATATTTACAGAATGTAATTTATTATATCCACAATAATCCGGTTCAACACGGTTTTGTAAAACAGATGAGTTTGTATCCTTGGTCATCCTACGATTCAATAGTATCTGATAAGCCAACAAAACTAAAAAGAAAAGAAGTTTTTGATATTTATGGTAGTAAAGACGAATTTATAAGCTATCACAGTATCGAACAAGATTTGAATGGAATTGCTAATTTTATAATGGAATAATGACTCCAAACTCCGACAGAGTTTTGAACTCTGTCGGAGTTGGTTAAAAAAAATAAAAATATGGAAGACAAATTTTCAGACGATCAAATAGGTCGCGCACGGGTTCAAACCACTCCGGAACTCGAAGCTTATTATAAAGAATTAGAAGGTCTTGGTGCAGGTGCACTTTGGACAGTTGCCAACGATATAGAGCCATGGGAACCAAAAAGTTCTTCTGTTCCTATGCTTTGGAAATATGAAGATTTGAGAAGTTTGGTTTTAAAATCATCCGAATTGGTAACACCGGAACAAGCCGGAAGACGTGTCGTGTATTTGGTCAACGACAAACGCAAGGACGTGAGTGCGGCCGTGGGTTGGCTGTACACCGGAATTCAGGTGACGCGTCCGGGCGAAAGCACTTCGGCACACCGCCACAGAGCTTCGGCTTTGCGTTTTATCATGGAAGGCGAAAAAGGTTACACTGTTGTTGACGGAAACAAAATCATGTTGGAAGTCAACGATTTTGTGATTACTCCAAATTCCACCTGGCACGAGCACGGTGTGGAAGAAGGTGGGAAAACCTGTATTTGGCAGGATGGTTTGGACATTCCTTTAGTAAATGCTTTAGAAGCTAATGATTATGCAGTTTACGACGGAAAACAACCATTAACAGCACCGTTAAATCAATCACCGATTACTTATGGTGGTGCAGGATTGGTTCCTGATACAACTTGGGACAAAGCGTATTCTCCTTTGTTTAAATATTCTTGGAGTAAAGTTTACCCGGCTTTGTTGGAAGCTCAAAAAGTGAACGAAATCAACCCGATTGATGGGATTTTCATGAAATATTCTAACCCATTAACAGGAGGTCACGTAATGCAAACCATGGGAGCTTCCATTCAGTTGTTGCCTGCCGGTTTCAAAGGAAAAGCGCACAAGCATACTGGTTCATTTGTGTACCAATGTGCCAAAGGCCACGGCTATTCCATCATCAACGGTAGGCGTTTCGACTGGAAAGAAAGGGATATTTTCTGTGTTCCTTCATGGGCTTGGCACGAACATCATAACCTTTCAGATTCAGAAGATGCCTGCTTATTCTCTTTCAATGACTTGCCGGTAATTGAAGGCCTAGGATTGTATCAAGAAAGAGATTTCTTGGATAATGATGGATTTCAAATTCTAAATTAAATCACAAAAATCCTATGAAATCTCTTAAAACGAATATCTATTTTAAAATTGGAACCATCTTTTTTATTGGTTTACTTTTATTGATTCCAACTTCAATGATTGAAAACTTAATCTTTGAAAGAGAATCAACTCAAAAAACAGCAATCAGTGAAGTTAGTTCCAAATGGGCAAATGAGCAGACAATTTCAGGTCCTTTTATTTCGATTCCTTATTTCAGATATGTAAATGAATTTTCAAAAAAAGATTCTGTAAACAAGATTGTACAGATAAAAGAGTACATTCATTTTTTACCCACCGAATTAAAAATCTCTGGTAAAATTAATCCTGAACGAAGAAACAGAGGAATTTATGAGATCGTAGTTTACAATTCTAAAATCGATATTTCAGGAAAATTTACGGAATTAGATTTAGCCAATTTTGATATTCCTTTTAAAAATATCCAATTTGACAAAGCTCAATTAACGGTAGGTATAAATGATTTGAGAGGAATTGAGAAACAAGTGAATTTAAATTGGAATGATAAAAAGTTTTCTTTTAATCCGGGGGTAAGTTCAAATGACATCATTAAAAGCGGAATCAATGCCCCTATAAATATCATTGCTCAGGACAGTATCGCACATAAATTCTCATTTAGTTTAGATTTAAAAGGAAGTCAACTGCTTTATTTTACACCTGTTGGAAAAGTAACAGATGTTACCATTGCTTCAACGTGGAAAAACCCAAGTTTTAATGGCTCTTTTTTACCTGATTCAAGAACAGTTTCTGATTCTGGTTTTACAGCTAATTGGAATGTATTACATCTTAACCGAAACTTTCCGCAATCTTGGATCGGCAGTAAATATTCTATAGACGAATCCAATTTTGGTATCGATCTTCTGATTCCTGTTGATAATTACCAAAAAACTTACAGATCAATTCGATATGCTATATTGTTCATTGGATTTACCTTTTTAGTATTCTTCTTCATTGAAATATTAAACAAAAAGTTTATTCACCCTATACAATATATACTGGTTGGAATTGCATTAATAGTCTTCTATACTTTACTGCTATCTATTTCAGAACATCTGGCATTTAATATTTCTTTTATCATTTCTTCGCTGGCAACACTGCTTTTAATTGCAGGTTATGTAAAAGCAATCTTAAAATCAAACGCGCTTACTTACTTAATCAGTGGGATATTATTAATCCTATATGCATTCATATTTGTCATTATTCAACTTCAAGACTTCGCTTTACTTATAGGTAGTATCGGAATTTTTATAATTTTGAGCCTTGTTATGTACTTTTCAAGAAAAATAGATTGGTACAATTTGAATATTGCAGATAATAACAAAAACGAAACAATACAATAATTCGCCTTTGGGGCAAAATACTCAATATGAAACTACTTACTTACAAAACACAAGACACAGAACCAAGATTAGGATTTATTCACAACAACCGAGTGGTTGACATGGAAGATTTTGGAGGAATCCATAATTTCCCTCTTCCTGATGACATGCTTGAATTAATCGACATGGGATTTGAAGTAATTTCCGAAATCAACGAACTGATTGAAAATACAAGAGAAATTGATTTTGAGATGATTTCCTATCCAATGGATACTGTGACTGTTTTGGCTCCAATCGAGAAGCCAAGAAAAAACATCATCGGAATAGGATTAAACTATACTGAACACGTAGCGGAAAGTGCAAGAACTTTGGATACAACAGGGAAATTGCCGGCAAAACCAATTATTTTTTCAAAACCACCAACAACGGTTACAGCAACCAACACCGATATTTTGCTGAACACTAAATTAACACAACAATTGGATTGGGAATGTGAATTAGCTGTAATAATCGGAAAAAAAGGGAAATATGTTCCGACAGAAGACGCTTTGAATTACGTTTTTGGATATACAGTAATCAATGATATTTCTGCAAGAGACTGTCGTCGCGAGGGACAATGGATTGTTTCCAAAGGTCAGGATACCTTTGCGCCAATGGGACCTTATTTAGTAACCAAAGATGAAATTGAAAATCCGCACAATTTGAACTTATCATTGAAATTGAACGGTGTTGAAAAACAAAATTCAAACACCAAATTCATGTTGTTCAACATTAATGACTTGGTAAACGATTTGAGTACCGTTTTCACCCTTGAACCGGGAGATATCATCGCTACAGGAACTCCTGCTGGTGTTGGTGCCGGTAGAAACCCGCAAGAATGGATGCACGACGGTGATGTGGTAGAAGCTACTGTGGAAGGAATCGGAACGATTGTGAATACGGTTAAGGAGATATAAGCCCCTAGCCCCGAAAGGGAATTGGAAAGGTTTGCTTAATTTAAAAAAAAAGCTAAATGAAGTTTAACTTTTTAAAACCAACTTTTATTTCATGTTTGATAGGAGTTTTTATTCCTGGTTTCACCGCAATTTTATTTTTCTTATTTCAACTTTTGACTGATAAGCTAAATATTGAATGTGAAATATATTGGAAATGTGTGTGGATATTGACAACTGTAATCTCAATTATTACTCCAATTATTTTTCTGAAAAATATTGAAAAAACTAAAAATCCTACACTAACAAAATTGACACTATTTAATTTCATTGAATATATTTCTTTGCAAGGTTCTTTAGCTCAATTTTTTACAAACGGAAAAACAATTTGTTATGGTTCTGGGGGACAAAATGGAATGGAATTGGTATTTACAGCTTGGTTTGCTTTACCAATTTTAATTTGTTTCAGTTTTGTTTTTCAGCATAGATTTGAAAATAGAATAAAGGAAAAAACTTAGTGAACTTTGCGAGAACTTTGTGTTCTTTGCGATTAAATTAAATAAAAATGAACAAAAAATTTAGAATAGGACAAATAGTTCCATCGTCAAACGTAACGATGGAAACAGAAATACCGGCGATTTTTCGCTCTCGTGAAACCATTTTACCGGAGCGCTTTACATTCCATTCAAGCAGAATGAGAATGAAAAAAGTAACCAAAGAAGAATTGGAAGCCATGGATGCCATGAGCTTAAAATGTGCTCAGGAATTATCTGACGCACATGTTGACGTAATGGGTTACGCTTGTTTGGTGGCTATTATGAGCATGGGGCGCGGTTACCACTGCGTTTCTCAAGTGAACTTGCACCAGGAAACTATCGCCAACGACTTCCCTACCCCGATTGTAACTTCTGCCGGTGCTTTGATCAACGGATTGAAGACTTTGGGAGCCAAACAAATTTCAATTATTACCCCATATATGCGTCCGCTAACCGATATGGTTGTTGATTATATCGAACACCAAGGAATAAAAGTAAAAGAAAGTATTGCGCTTGAAATTCCGGACAATTTGGAAGTGGCTGCTCAAAACCCATTGAATTTATTGGAAATATACAAACAATTGGATTTGACAGATGTGGATGTTCTTGTTGCTTCGGCTTGCGTTCAAATGCCTTCTTTGGAAGCGATTGATTTGATTCAGGCAGAATGTGGCATTCCGGTAACTTCGGCTGCGGTTTGTACTACTTATGAAATGATGAAAGAATTAGGCATCGAAGCCAAATCTGCCATTGGTGGCGAATTGTTGAGCGGAAAATATTAATATTTTTATCCGCATAAAAAAAGATTAGCGAAAACTAATCCTTTTTTTATGCGGATATTTTTATTTCTTTTTCAGATTCAAAATTTTTGCTCGTCAATGAAATTTCATTTAAACATCAACAATATATACTCAAAAAAACTTCTTATAGATTTAAGATTCCTTAAGAACTTTTGTTGTTTTGAAGATGTTTTCCGATAAATTAATAAGCCAAATTAATTGTTCAATAACCAATTGGGCTTCCTGCATTTTTAATTGAAATGCTTCTTCGTCTATAAAACCTTCTTCGTTTAATTCTGTAGCGCGTATATTTCTTAATTCTGTGAATCGAAGTGCCAAATCATCGTTTTTTGTATCTTCTGTTTCAACTATAGTTTCTCCTTTTAAAACTTTAATTGCATTTTCTAAATTTCTGATAGCAGTATCCATAACAACATTAAACGACTTTGAAGCCGAAGTAGTTTTATGCGATTGAATATAGGTTCCTAATGAAGCCGATGACGACAACAAAGAATGATTGAACTCCGCCAGTTTATAAATTTGCGAAAGTTGTTTTTGCTTTGATTTGGGTTCTTGTGTCATTCTTTGAAAAGAAGCCATCAGATTTCCAACTTCAATAAAAGCATTTTTTCTTGCTAACCTATATAATGTAGATACTTCTCCTTTTTTGTTATAGAAAATGGAGATTTCTTTCAGGTAATTTCGATTTGCTTCAATAGAATTTTTTAAATAAATAGGCGTTTTTAAAAATTCCCATGATGGCCATAAAAAATGATTGGCGAGAAATGCCAGAATACTTCCAACCAAAGTATCCATAATTCTGTATTGAATAACCTCTTCAATGTTTGGCGTTACTATTCCGTAAATAAAAACGATATACATTGTTATAAAGGTTGCGCTTATTTTATAATTTGTTTGGGAAAAGGAGAATCCCAAAAGCATACACAAAATAATAAGTAATCCTAAAATAGTAATGTCGTGTACAAAATAAAGAATTCCAAACGCAATTGCTCCGCCTATAATGGTTCCAAAAATTCTTTCAAATGATCTTGTCTTTGTCAATCCATATCCCGGACGCATTATAACAACTACTGTCAATACAATCCAATAAGAATTATGTATAGAAAATGTTGTTCCAATAATTAAACCTACTAAAACAGTTGTCGATAACCTCAACGCATGTCTGAAGATTGTTGAGGAAAAACTTAAATTTTCAATTAATGAATTCCAACGATAATTTTGCGGAGTTAGAAATTTTCCCAAATCTTTATCACTACCTTTAAATTCATTGGTACTAATATTTAAGGAAAATGCACGTTGGATAATTTTAAATTTCTCTATCTGTTTCTCGGCATAATGCAGCATTGTTTTTAACATAAAAACACCTTCGGAATCATCTGTTTTTCCAAAAACATTTTTATATTCTTCTATCGAGTGTTCAAATGCATACAAATCTTTGATAAGGATATTTTTTGGTTTGTATCTTTTTTTATTCTTTACACTTTTGGATAACTTTTTTACACTTATAGCCAAATTATAAGCCAAATTCTGATAATCATTTAATACTTTTGGATATTTTTCGAATTTCTGATGTAATTTATTATGATCAAATGAGGTAGATAATGCAAGTTCCTGAATTTCTAATAAAGAAATAAAAACGATAAGATGTTTTCTGTTTTGACCGGAAGTACCCGAATAATTACTTATCAGAACTTCTCTGATATTTTGATGAATTTCATTTATTTCTACCTGAAGACGCAATTGTTTTTCGATAATAGCACTTTTGTCTGCATCCGGATTCCAAAGATCTCCCCTTAGTTTTAAATATTTAGCTGTTAACCGAATACATTCTGCTAACTGTAATTCAACATACCGATGAGGATTGATATAATTAAAAGCCAAAGAAATCAAAAGATAAAACAAACCTCCCGCAAATAGTAACAAAGCGTGTTCTGCCATTGCCCAACCTGTTTGCAAATGTGCAAATGCCAGAGAAACCGAAAGTAATGCCGAAAAAGAGACCATTGTTCCTCGTTTTCCATATATAGAAAGCATCGACAAGAAAAAGATTAATACCGTCAAAAACGGATAAAAAATCCACGAATAAGGATATACAATATTCACTAATAAATTTACACCCGAAATAAGCAGAGCTGTAAAAAGAACACCTCTAAACTTGTCTCTTAAACTACTGGGAATATCACTGTAATAAGTAAAAAATGCACCAAAAGCAATAGTAAATCCCATTTGAAAATTTCCGAGAAATGAAAACAACAAAACAGGAATAACTGTTGCCAGCGTTACTTTTACGGCATTTGTAAAATAGGGACTATCGGCAAATTTTTGAATTTTATTAATCATATCTAATTAGCGAATTTCCAAATCTTACATTTTAAACAAAATCAGCTTTAATCATTCTTTCATTTCCGTAAATATCCTTGCGCAATTCAACGTTTTTGAAATTCATATTTTCGAGCAAATCTACCATTTCCTTGCCTAAATATTGATTGATTTCAAAATAAAGTTTCCCATTTTCAGAAAGATTTTTCTGAGCCAATTGAGCAATTTTTCTATAGAAAATCAAAGGATTATTATCGTTGACAAATAATGCCAAATGAGGTTCATAATCCAACACATTTTTCCTGATTTCTTCTTTTTCTAAAAAACGAACATAAGGCGGATTGGAAACTATTATATCAAACTCTTGTTCTAAATCGACTGTTTCTAAGATATTTTTTTCAAAAAAGACAACCTCAACTCCATTTTTCTGAGCATTTTTTTGGGCTGTTGCCAAAGCATTTTTTGAAATATCGATAGCAAAAACCTCCGAATTCGGGATATTCTTAGCCAACGAAACCGCAATGCATCCACTTCCGGTTCCTATATCCAGAATTTTTATCTTTTTGGTTCTTTGAACTCTTGAATCTTCATCAATAATCCACTGAACCAATTCTTCGGTTTCAGGGCGGGGAATCAAAACATTACTGTTTACTTCGAAATCTAATCCGTAAAATGCGGTTTCTCCTAAAATATATTGAACCGGAACTTGTTGTTTTAATTGTTCCAAAATAATATTCCAATTATGAATTTCTTCATCTGAAAAAACCAAATCCGGATTTAAAGCCAAATCTATTCGTTTTAATTGATGTTTATTTTCTAAAATCAGATAAAAAAAGCTTTCTGCTTCTTCAGCATCAAAAACCGGGCTTAGTTCCTTATTAAATAATTTTCTATAATCTCTAACCTTCATTGCATTATATTTTTGCACTAAACCTAAAATTTTTACTAAATAATTCCATATTTATTATAAAAAAGAATTGGGCAGGTTCTTAATTATTTCCAAATATATTGTTAAATTGCATATCATATTACTTTTGCCCATTTTTAACAAGTCTTTTTCAAAAAGCATAATTACAATTTCAGTCCAATTAAATACTTTTTTATTATGGCTAAAAGAATACCCTTGCTTTTAACAATCTTACTTCTGATTTCAAACATTAAAACTCAGGCTGCATTAATATATTTGCCGGATTTTGAAACTTTGACAATCCTAAATAAAATACCATTTTTTCAGGAAATTTACATTGTTAAACCCGGAGATACCAAATTTGGATTAGCAAAAAAGTTCGGAATTTCAATAAACCGTTTAGAAGAATTAAATCCTCATATTATAGAAGGTCTGAAAGTTGGCTCGCAAATACGGTTTTCATCTAAAACAAAATTTATTTTATCCGAAAATCAGGAAACAGCATTCTCCACTACAAAACAAACTCAAAAAACTTCATCTGCCTTTGACGATTACATAATTCGTCCCAACGAAACATTGTATGGTCTTTCTAAAAAAGCAGGAATGACCGAGGCTGATTTTTTAAAACTAAATCCTGTTCTTGAAAAAGGAGTTATCATTGGAATTACTATAAAAATGCCCTCTAATGTAAATTCTAAAAACATTGAAAAACAGACAGAAACAAAAACAACGAAGCCAATTTCAAAAAACAATTTGGCTTCGACTGCCTTAAGAGATATTCAAAAAACAATATGTTTTGTATTGCCTTTTGATGTTACTGAATTAGAAAAATCAGCCAAGAACCAGTCTTTTGATAAAAGAACAAAAGATCAAATAGAATTTCTGAAAGGAGCATTTATAGCTGTTGAATCGGCAAGAAATCAAGGTTTAAAAGTCAATACAAAATTTTTTAAAACCGAAGAACTCGAAAAGCACGATATTCAAGAAAAAATAAAATTGGAGGCTGCCGGAATTATTTTGAATTCAGGCAAACAAACAGAAATTGCCATCCTGAAAAAAATCAGCAACAATACAATTCCGATTATAAACGCAGATACAAATTATGAATATAGCGGGGCTGAAAACATTTTTAACGGAACATTTCCTTTAAATTTTGAAAATAAAAAAATATTAGACTACCTGAAAAAACAAAACGGAAGGATTATAGTAATTCAAGATCAGGAAAATAAAGATTTCAAAACACTGATTAGCTCCTTTTTTCCAAATGCGAAATTTATCACAGCTACCGAAAATGGAATAATAGACGCTACTGATTTAAAAAAATCATTGTCTTCTGCCGAAAACAATTTTGTAATAATGAATACTTTTTCAAACGGAGTTTTGCTTAATAGTACTACTATTTTGATGGGAGAAATATATGCCAAAAAAATTCATTTGGTTTTTCCTGAAAACAGCAAAATGCCAAATGAAGAACTAATTTCTTATAATCGTTTAAAAGTTCTGAATACTATTTATCCTGCTTCCCAACCTGATGATACTGTCCTGAAAAATTTTATAGCAGAATATAAAAAACAAAACAAACAAACTCCCAGCACCAATTTAATCAAAGGTTTTGATGTAACTTATGATACTTTATTACGTCTATTTCAGTCAAAATCGTTCAAAGAATTGGCCCAAACAGACACAGAACAACTTATTACCACATTTAATTATCAAAAAAACAATTCCGGAAGTTATTCAAATCAAGGAATCTTTATTATGAAAATTGATGAAAACGGTATAAGTAAAATTACCTACTAAAATTTAAAATGACACATGAAAAAGTCAGTTTCCATAAATCTGTCCTTTATCAAATTCCTTTATTGGATTGTCCTTTTTATTGGATTCAACGATAATTTACAGGCACAATGTCCAACAGTAGCCAATCCTGCTCAAACATTTTGCGACACTCAATTCCCAAAAGTATCCAATTTAGTTGCAACCGATACGGGAGGAGGTATTTCCTGGTTTACCTCACCTAGCGGAGGAACCCCTTTGGCTTTTAATGAAAATCTTGTA
The DNA here is from genome assembly GCA_964631795.1 of uncultured Flavobacterium sp. Lineage (GTDB taxonomy): Bacteria > Bacteroidota > Bacteroidia > Flavobacteriales > Flavobacteriaceae > Flavobacterium. Next base: position 21,009 of record CAZWAF010000013.1, read on the forward strand.
ACAGGTGATTATTGGGCAGATAATGTTCTGGGAACCTGCCCTGTCAGAGAAAAAGTTTCAGTAATTATTTACACAAAACCTACCGGAGAACCTATACAAAGAGTTTGTTATATTATAAATTCTACCGCAACCATAAGTAGCTTAATCGTTAGCGGAAACGATATAAAATGGTACAGTAATCCTACCGGAGGAACTGCCTTACCAAACACCACCGTATTAACTGACGGTTCTTTTTATTATGCATCTCAAACAAACCCAGACACCAATTGCGAGAGCAGTAGATTAAAAGTACAGGTTAGTTTAACCACTATTCCGGATGACCCTACAGGGAATCCAAATCAAACTTTTTGCAACGATCCTTCAAACCCTCCACAAATTGCCGATCTGACAACTACATCTGCAAATACTAACTGGTATATAGACGAAACATCAAACGTAGAATTAGACCCTTCGATTATCTTAGAAAACGGATCCAGTTATTATGCTGCCGCATTTAATTCTACCTGTGAAAGTATCAATCGCTTTAGGATTACGGTTACATTAACACCCCCAATTACTCCTACTTTTAATCAGGTTGCTCCTATTTGTGAAGGAGATGTGTTAGCCGATTTGCCAACGACATCTACAAATGGTATTGTTGGAAGTTGGCTCCCGGAAATAGACAATACTGTAACTACAACATACACATTTACTCCGTTTCCCAACCAATGCGCCGATACTACTACTATGACCATTATTGTCAATCCAAAGACAATACCTACATTCGCTCCGGTAGCACCTATTTGTTCCGGAGAACCATTAAGTCCACTTCCTACCACATCTGTAGAAGGTATTACCGGAACATGGACTCCTGCACTGGATAACACAATTACCACTACCTATATTTTTACTCCATCAGCAGGACAATGTGTCAAATCCACATCATTAACAATAGTAGTCGATTATATCACACCTTCATTTATGCAGGTTCCTCCTATTTGCTCAGGAGATCCTTTAGCTCCATTACCAATACTTTCTATCAATGGAATTTCAGGAACATGGTTTCCTCCTTTAGACAACACAACAACTACAACTTATACTTTTATTCCTTTCCCGGGACAATGTGCCAGTAGAACATCAATGCTGATAATCGTTAATCCGTTACCAATTGCCGGTAATGATAATACTGTTGTACTTTGTAAAAACGGAGCAGCTGTTGATTTAGCAGATTATTTAGGAATTCATGACTTAGGAGGAACCTGGACTCCTGCATTGGCCAACGACAACGGAGACAGAGGAACTTTTAATCCAGCTCTGGATTTGGCTACTGTTTATACATATACCGTTCAAGGACTTTCTCCTTGTACCCAAGCAAGTGCAACAATTAGCGTTACGGTAAACAATACTCCTAATTCGGGAATCAGCGAAAATCCTTCTTTTTGTGAAACAGAACCTCCGGTAAATTTATTTGATTCTTTGATTCCTCCTAAAGATACCGGAGGGACATGGAATCCGGCACTTAATGGTGGGTATTTAGGAACATTGGTTCCATCAGAGAATCCTCCCGGACTTTATACCTATACTTATACTGTTTCTGTTCAAGGTTGTACCGATGCTCATACCGATGTAATTGTAAATATACAAAAGGCTCCAAATTCAGGTATATCTAATACTCTTTTTGTATGCGATGATCCTTCCAATACTACACCTATCGTTTTATTCAATTCACTATTAGGAACACCTGATTCAGGCGGAACATGGACACATGACGGAAATACACATAGCGGAGTATTTAATCCGATTATAGATTCAGAAGGCATATATACTTATACCGTAACCGGAATTTTTCCTTGCAACTATTCTGTTTCTACTGAAATTACAATAAGTAAAAAACCTAAACCCGATGCAGGAACCGATGCATTTGTGTTGACTTGTCAAGGACTAACGGTATCATTATACGAACATTTAGGTACAATACAAACTTATGGCACCTGGAATCCACCATTATACGTGTCAGGAGTATTTACTCCCGGACAAGACACTGCCGATTTTCCTTATATTTATACAATAGACAATGTTATTGGTTGTGCAGCTGCCTCAGCTACAGCTATTGTTACTGTAGAAAAAGGACCAGATTCCGGTCTGGCTAATACTATTTTTGTTTGCGATGATTCTTCCAATACCACACCCATCGTTTTATTCGATTTTTTATTAGGGACACCTGATTCCGGTGGAACCTGGACATTTGCCGGAAACATACATGACGAAAAATTTGATCCCACAACAGATTCTGATGGGATATATACTTATACCGTAACCGGAATTTCTCCTTGCAATTATTCTGTTTCTACAGAACTTACTGTAACTAAAAAACCTAAACCCGATGCAGGAATCGATGCACTCATATCAACCTGTCAGGGAATATCGGTATCATTATATGATTATTTGGGTACTACACAAACTTATGGTATCTGGAATCCGCCATTATACATCCCGGGAGTATTTACACCGGGACAAGATATTGCCGATTCGCCTTATGTTTATACAATAAACAATATTATAGGTTGTGCAGGCGCTTCATCTACGGCAATTGTTACTGTTAATCCTGACCCTTATGCCGGAATGGATGGAAATCTAACTATGTGTCCGAGCAGCTCTCCAACTGATTTAATCAATTATTTAGGAGATTCGCCTATGACCGGAGGAACCTGGACCGACACTTTAAATATGGCTCATTCAGGGACAATCAATTCTTCAGAACCGGAAGGAATCTACACCTACAAAGTTACCGGACAAGATGCCTGTTCTGTACTTTCAGATGAAGCTATTGTTACTGTAAAAAAAGACAATGACATTATAATTTCAGGAGGAACAATTGATCTCATTCCGCAAATATGCCCGTTTAAAGATCAAATAATCACTGTTTCGCAAATAACAGGATTGTCTGACAGTACTTATGCATTAGGCTATGAATTTGAAGGTGTAGTAGCACTTACCAACACCAACAATTTAGATTTTACAGATGGAGCGACTTCTTTTGTTGTAAATGGAAATCTATTGACCAATTCGGGAACAGTAACTGTCAAAATAATAAATATTGCCTATGTTGGTGGTTTTTGCCCGGCTTCCGTGTCACAAATTAGTCCTGTGAATTTTGAAATCCTGGCAAATTCAAATCCGGTATTAACTTCAAATGGAAACGAATTTTGCAACAATAAAACGGCTACTTTAGAAGATTTAACTTCTAAAATATCCGGTGTTTCATCAGTCAATTGGTATGATTCTTCTACAGACGGAACTCTTTTGAGCGAATCAACTGTATTGATAAACGGAACTACTTATTATGCGGCAGGAATCAGTAGTGATAATTGTGAAAATCCAAATCGACTTGCGGTTACTGCTGAATATGTTGAATGCGAGCCTAACCCAATCATAGCTCCCGATGGGTTTTCTCCAAACGGAGACGGAATCAATGATACTTTTGTAATCCAAAATCTTCGTTCTGATTATCCAAATTTCAGCCTGAAAATTTTTAACCGTTATGGAAACGTTCTTTATAAAGGTAACAACTCTACTCCTGATTGGGACGGAAACAATAATACCGGAAAATCAATAGGCGATTCGGAAGCTCCAACAGGTGTCTATTTTTTCACAATCGATTTTAATAACGGTAAAACAAACCCGATTCAGGGAAGATTATATTTGAGTCGTTAAAACTTTCTCTCAAAATTCTTTATATAAAAGATAATGAAGTCTATAATAAAATATTTATTAGTATCTATATCAATGCTTTTGTCGCTCTTGGCAAAAGCACAACAAGATCCGCAATACACTCAGTATATGTATAACATGAGTGTAATAAATCCTGCCTATTCAACAGACGATACTAACCTTATTAATCTTGGTGGATTGTACAGGGCTCAATGGGTTGGCTCTGTTGGAGGTCCAACTACGGGAACCTTTTTTGTCCATACTCCTTTTACCGGAAATCAGGAAATAGGTCTTTCTGTAGTTCATGACCAAATTGGGGATATAGTCAAAGAAAGTAATGTTTTTATTGATTATGCCTACAAGATAAAAACAGGAGAAACCAGCAAACTGGCTTTTGGTCTTAAAGCAGGTGCTTCCTTTTTTAATACCGAATTTGACGGATTAAAATTTACCGATGCTACTCCCGACCCGGCTTTTGCAAACAACATTAGTAGAATTTTCCCAAATATCGGGGTTGGAACTTATTTTTACGGAACCAACTATTATTTAGGATTATCTTCTCCAAATATGCTTAAATCTAAACAATTGAAAAATCAGGACGGAATAATAGAAACCGGAGTTGAAGAAATTCATGCGTATTTCACAGGAGGTTATGTTTTCAATTTAGGCGAAAACTACAAATTCAAACCGGCATTTATGACTAAAGCAGTCAAAGGTGCGCCGCTTTCTTTAGACCTGACTGCAAATTTATTAATGTTTAACCGACTAGAATTAGGAACTGCTTATCGTTGGGACGAATCGGTAAGTGCTTTGGCAAACTTCCTTATCACCCCAAATCTCAGAATTGGTTACGCTTATGATTATACTTTGAATAACCTGGGAAGTTTCAACAGAGGATCACACGAAGTTATGTTATTGTTTAATATTTCGAAATCAAAACTACAAAGTGAAAACGAAAACGGTTACGATAAATCACCTCGTTTCTTTTGATTTTGACAGACAAATCAGCTAAACAAAAAGATCAATAATTCAGAAATAAAAAAGAAAACTAAGCATTATCGAAATTTGGAAACAAACACCCATCTCCGATAAAACAATATATTCATAAGGTATGAAAAAATTAATATTACTTGTTTTGATTCTTTTCTCCATTTTGAGTTGGGGACAAAAGAAAAAGATATCAAAAGCAGACAAACTCTTTAATAACCATTCCTACATGGAAGCGGCAAACATTTATTTCACAATGGAGCCAACTCAAAATAATCTCCAGAATATGGGTGATTGTTTTTATTTTAATTCTCAAATGTATCAAGCTTCTTCAGCCTATGAAAAACTGTTTTCTACTACAAAAGACAGTATTCGGCCGGAATATTATTTCAGATATGCACAAGCTTTGCTGGGAACCGGTAATTATAAAGAAGCCGATCAATATTTGAGTCAATATTTAAAAAAAACAATTAATACTCAGGAGTTCAAAACAGGTCTTTACAAAATAACCCCACATAATTATGAGGTAAAAAGCCTATCAAAAACAAATAACAACGGAAGTTTTGGACTGACAATTTGGGGAGACAAAGTAGTTTTTTCTTTGCCAAACAGTACCGGAGAAAAAGAGAAAACCTATCAATGGAATCAAAAACCTTATTTAGATTTATTTGAAGCCAAACTCGATACAACAAAAGGAGAATTGAAAGACATAAAGGCTTTTCCGGTAGAAATCAATACTAAAAAACACGAAAGTTCGGCTACTTTTTCGCAAGACGGAAAAATTATGTATTTCAATCGCAATAACGAAAAAAGAGTTCAAATAGGAGATACGAAAGTAGCCACCATAAAAATTTACAAAGCCGAATTTGACGGACAAAAATGGATTAACATCAGCCAAATGCCATTTTCAAATGATTTATATTCTACTCAACATCCGATGTTGTCAAAAGACGGAAAAAAATTATTCTTTTCAAGTGATCAAGCCGGAAGTTTAGGTTCATTCGATATTTATTATGTAGATATTTTAGAAAACGGAACTTACTCAGCTCCCGTAAATTTAGGAGAAACCATAAATACAAAAGAAAGAGAACAATTTCCGTATATAGACGAAGACAATACACTCTATTTTGCTTCCGATGGTCATCAGGGACTTGGCGGATTAGATGTCTTTATGAGTCGGTTTACAGACGGAAAATATGAAAAACCTATCAATTTGGGGGCAGTTGTCAATTCCGGACTGGATGATTTTGGTCTTGTTTTAAATGGAAAAAATAAAGGATTCCTTTCTTCAAACCGAGACGGTGCAGACAATATTTATTCGTTCAAACGGGAAGAAAACAAAAGCCGTCTGATTATGGAAGGAGAAGTTAGAGACATAAATTCTAAAAATGCTCTGGCAGGAGCCACTGTTACTTTCTATGACGAACCCGGAAAAATACTAAGCACAATGGTTGTTGGAGAAAAAGGAAAATATAGTTTTAAAACCGAACCCAACAAAAATTACCGCGTACAAGCCGAAAAACCTTTTTATATTCCTTTTTCTAAAAAATTTAAAACAAATCAGGATGGAAAAGCCGATATTCAGGTAGAATTAGAAATTGAAAGTTATGATGATGCCGAAGATATTGTAATTACCAAACCCGACGGATATGTTTACATTGTTTTAGAAAACATTTATTTTGATTTCAACAAAAGCAATATTACCGCAGAAGCTTCAAAAACGTTGAATATTTTAGTCAATTTACTTCGAAAATATCCAAAAATGGAAGTCGAATTGGGCGCACATACCGATTCTAGAGCTAATCCCGATTTCAACTTAAAACTATCAAATGCAAGAGCCAAAGCAACTATGGACTATTTGATTAAAAATGGAATTAATGCCAAAAGACTTCGTTCAAAAGGATATGGCGAAAGTTCTCCTCTTATCAAGTGTGGAAATAATTGCACTGAAACTGAACACTCTATAAACAGACGCTGTGAATTTATTATTTTGAAATAAAATTTTCAATAAAATAGTACTTTTACACTGTGAAAACTCATGAAAAATATATCAAACGCTGTATTCAGTTAGCTAAAAATGGCTTAGGCACTACCTATCCAAATCCGTTGGTAGGCAGTGTTATTGTTTATAACCAAAAAATAATAGGCGAAGGTTGGCACAAAAAAGCCGGCGAACCACATGCCGAAGTGAATGCAATCAATTCGGTCAAAAACAAAGATTTGCTCAAAAACGCCACTATTTATGTGAGTTTAGAACCTTGCAGCCATTTTGGAAAAACACCTCCTTGTGCCGATTTGATTATAAAAAACAAAATCCCAAACGTGGTAATTGGTACTATTGATCCTTTTGCCAAAGTAGCAGGAAACGGAATTAAAAAATTAAAAGAAGCCGGAATCAATGTTACCGTTGGTGTTTTAGAAAAAGAATGTGCCAAATTAAACAAACGCTTTTTTACTTTTCACCAAAAGAAACGTCCTTATATTATACTTAAATGGGCCGAAAGTTTCGATTGTTTTATAAGTCCTGAAAATAAAACAGAAAGAGCTCCGGTATGGATCAGCAACATTTATTCAAGACAATTGGTTCATAAATGGAGAAGTGAAGAACAAGCCGTTTTAGTAGGAACACAAACAGTTATTGACGACAATCCAAAACTAGACACCCGAGATTGGTTTGGTAATAATCCTATCAGAATTGTTATTGACAAAAATAATCGTATTTCGAAAGAAAGTTTTATATTTGATAACAAAGCGAGGAGTATAGTATTTTCATTATCTGAATCATCCGGTTTGAATGAAAATATCCGGTTTGAAAAATTGAATTCAGCCAGCAATAATATCCATGAAATTATTGAGGTTTTATATCGAATGCAAATCCAATCGGTAATTATTGAAGGAGGAAAAAAAACACTTCAATCTTTTATTGATGCTGATTTATGGGATGAAGCAAGGATTTTCAAAGGAAATACCGTTTTAAAAAATGGCACTTCTTCTCCTTTAATAAAAGGTGAAATCGAATTCAAACAAGCAATACTCGATAACGAATTTTTAATATTGAGAAATTATGATTAACACAATTATTTTTGATTTAGGAGGTGTTCTCATTAACATAAATAAAGACGCAGCAAGAGAAGAATTTGCAAAATTAGGTTTGACTCAATGGACACCGGAATTAAACGAACAAACCATACTCTTTGAAACCGGAAAAATTTCGGAACTTCAGTTTATAGAAAGTTTTCAAAAATATTTACCTGATGCGTCTATAGAAGAAATTAGGGTTGCATGGAATGCAATTATACCAACAACTCCTATTCCTTTGTACAGATTGGAATTTCTTCAAATGCTTTCAAATAAATACCGATTGATTCTCTTGAGCAATACCGACCCAATGCATATTGACCGTTTTCAACATTGTGCCGGAATGTCTTTTTACAGAGATTTTTACCAATGTTTTGATAAAATTTATTTTTCGCATGAATTAGGTCTGAAAAAACCAGACATCAAAATCTTTAAATTAGTGATCGATAATCTGGAATTATCTCCAAAACGAACATTATTTATAGACGATACTAAAGAAAATACCGATGCCGCTGCCTCTTTAGGACTTCATGTCTGGAACATTCAGTTAGATTCAGAAGACGTAGTAGATTTATACAAAAAAGACCTTTTGGAGTAAAATTTTTATTTTGGAAATAAAAGATACTTACAAAACCATTGAATACGAAACAGAAGAAATTCTTTTTAAAGAAAAAAACAGCAAATTCTTTGGTTATGCTTTTCCTGTCAATAATGAACAGGAAGCCAAACATCATATTGAACTTCTGAGAAAAAAACACCATAGCGCCCGCCATTGGTGTTTTGCATATCAGATAGGTACTGAAAAAACCGTTTTCAGAGCCAACGATGACGGAGAACCCAGCAATAGTGCCGGTATGCCTATTTACGGACAAATACAGTCTTTTGAACTCACAAATACACTGGTTGTGATTGTTCGCTATTTTGGCGGAACAAAACTAGGTGTAGGCGGTCTTATTTCGGCCTACAAAACAGCAGCCCAACTAACACTCGAGAGCGCTTCAATTGCAGAAAAGACAATAGACTCTTATTTTTCAATTTCTTTTGATTACAAAGACTTAAACAAAGTCATGCGTATTATCAAAGAGAAAAGCCTAACTATTGTAAATCAAAAAATGGAAATGAACTGCATCATTGAAATCAGTATTCGAAAAAAAGACGCAGCTCAAATTTTTAAAGTTTTTAATTCCCTTTTTGGAATCGAAATAAATGAGATAGAAATCTAACTGTAAACGTTAAATTTCTATCTCATTCAAAAGGTTTTTAAGATGTTGCGGAGGCAATGTTGGCTTACCTGTTTTTTTATCTACAAAGACCAAAATTGTATTGGCAATTGTTAATAACTCATTCTTTTCGTTTCTTACTTCATAATCAAATTCTATCTTGATTGATTCTTGTTTTTTAAAAATGGTTTTAATAGTGAGTAAATCGTCATAAAAAGCAGATTTTTTATATCGCATATTCAAAGAAACTACAGGCAGCATTACTCCTTCTTCTTCCATCGATTTATACGAAATCCCAATGTTTCTAAGCCATTCAACCCGTCCCATCTCAAAATACTGAGCATAATTTCCGTGGTAAACAACTCCCATTTGATCAGTTTCTGAATATCTTACGCGTACAATTATTTCATATTCTTTCATTATAAAATGCAATTTTTAGTCTTTCAATTTTGGTCAACTTACAACTTTTTTTCTGTAAAATCTAACTCTTAATATTTTTTTTTAAAGATTTTTGTTCACATATTTGCCTTCCTGTTTTAGAAGTAATTTAGTCTTCTGAATTTAGAATTTTAACCACAATTAAATTATTAATATCGTACAAAAATGTTTATTACCAAAACTGCTCAATCTGTATGGAAAAACTGTCTTTTATTTATAAAAGACAACATCGAGGATCAAGCCTACAAAACGTGGTTTGAACCTATCAGAGCAGTTGAACTGGCAAACAACTCTTTGTGTATTCTTGTTCCTAGTAAATTCTTCTACGAATTTCTTGAAGAACATTATGTGAGACTACTCAAAGTGGCTCTGACTAAAGAACTCGGAGAAAATGCCAATCTGCGTTACAAAATCAGAATGGAGAACACTCAGGGGAACAAACAACCTTTTACAGAACAATTGCCAAGTACTAACAGAGCTCCTGTAAAAACACAAGAAATTGATGCTCCTTTCAGAAACCTGAATCCGGAACTAAAAAATCCGTTTGTGATTCCGGGAATCAGAAATCTAAAAATTGAATCTCAACTGAATTCTAATTACAGTTTTGACAATTTTTTAGAAGGAGATTCAAACAGATTAGGCCGTTCGGCAGGTATGGCTGTTGCCAATAAACCCGGAGGAACTTCTTTCAATCCGTTTTTAATTTTTGGAGGTGTTGGTTTAGGAAAAACGCATTTAGCTCACGCTATTGGTGTTGAAATTAAAGATAAATTTCCGGAAAAAACAGTTTTATATATTTCTGCCGAAGTTTTCACTCAACAATATCAGGATGCTGTAAGAAAAAACAACAGAAACGATTTTATTCATTTCTATCAGTTGATCGATGTGTTAATTATTGACGATGTACAGTTTTTCTCAGGAAAACAAGGTACTCAGGATGTTTTTTTCCATATTTTCAATTACCTGCATCAAAACCATAAACAAGTAATTCTTACTTCCGACAAAGCTCCTGTTGACATGCAGGATATAGAACAACGATTATTATCCCGATTCAAATGGGGACTTTCTGCCGAAATTCTTCAACCTGATTACGAAACCAGAGTCGCAATCTTAAAAAGCATTTTATACAGAGATGGTGTCGAAATGCCCGAAGATATTATAGAATATGTTGCCAAAAACATCAAATCAAACGTTCGTGAGCTTGAAGGAGCTATTATATCGTTGATTGCTCAGTCTTCTTTCAATAAAAAAGAAGTTACTATTGATTTGGCAAAACAAATTGTTGAAAAATTTGTCAAAAATGTAAAACGTGAAATTTCTATTGATTTCATTCAGAAAATAGTATCCGAATATTTCAAATTAGACATTGATACTCTTCAGTCAAAAACACGAAAACGCCACGTAGTTCAGGCCAGACAATTAGCAATGTTCTTTGCTAAAAAATTCACCAAAGCTTCGTTGGCAAATATAGGCTCTCAAATTGGAGACCGCGATCATGCCACTGTATTGCACGCTTGCAAAACGGTTGACAACCTAATTACCACAGATAAACAATTCAAAAAATTTGTGGACGACATCAACAAGAAACTTTCTTTGTAAATGCCTGTTAAGATTCTAATGGTTTGCCTCGGCAATATTTGTCGCTCGCCTTTGGCAGAAGGGATTTTAGCATCAAAATTACCCGCTGATTTATTTTTGGTAGATTCGGCAGGAACAGCCAATTATCATGTAGGCAAACAACCTGATTTCAGATCTGTTGCTGTTGCAAAAACCAATGGAGTTGACATCTCTTACCAAAGAGCAAGACAATTTTCAGCCAAAGATTTCAAAAAATTTGATCATATCTATGCTATGGACAACAGCAATTACAAGGATATAATCAAATTGGCCGAAAACAAAGAAGACAAAAAGAAAGTAAAATTAATTCTTAATGAATTATTTCCGGGCGAAAATGTAGATGTTCCCGATCCTTATTACGGTCATGAAGACGGCTTCGCCAATGTTTTTCAAATGCTCGATAAAGCTTGTGAAATCATTGCAAACAACCTTAAAAATCAAAAATGAATCCTATCGGAAAAATATACCTGATTCCTACTACTTTGGGAGAAGTAGATCCTATGGATGTATTACCTCAAACAGTTAAGAGAACTATCGAATTGATAGACGATTATATCGTTGAAAATGAGAAAACAGCTCGCCGATTCATCAAAAGTATACAACCCGAAAAAGTTCAGGCTACTTTACGCCTGAGCGCTTTGAACAAACACACTGAAATTTCGGAACACATAAAAATGATTCAGCCTTGCCTTGAAGGTAAAAACGTAGGAATTTTATCGGAAGCCGGCTGTCCCGGAATTGCCGATCCGGGAGCAGTAATTGTAAAACTAGCTCACGAAAAAGGAATTCAGGTTGTACCTCTCGTAGGTCCTTCTTCCATACTTTTAGCATTGATGTCTTCAGGAATGAACGGACAAAGTTTTGCTTTCAACGGTTATCTTCCAATTGACAAATCGGAGAAAAAATCAGCCTTGAAAGCTTTAGAGAAATTATCTTTCGACAAAAATCAATCGCAATCTTTTATTGAAACTCCGTACAGAAACAATAAAATGTTGGAAGATCTTTTACAGATTCTAAACCCATCGACACATCTTTGCGTTGCTACCGACATTACTTTGCCAACAGAATTCATAAAAACTAAAAAGATTTCTGAATGGAAAAAAGTAAAAGTCGATTTACACAATCGTCCTACTATTTTCATTATACATAAGATGCTTTAAACTATAATCAAAAACCCTCTTCGTTTTAAAAAACAAAGAGGGTTTTTCTTGTTGACATAATTCTTTAAAATTGTTATCTTCTTAAGAATACACTATTTTATAAATTTTCAAATTACCTTAATTGACGCAAACTTTTCGTTGATCTTCAATTACAATAGAAGAAGTGTCATAACCTCCAAATTTCTTCATATAATGAACCACTGAAGTTCCATATTGATCTTTTATTTGTCTTTTTCCGTTGCTTTTCAGGTATTTTCTAACAGTTTCAGCTCCACCAAGATGAGCAGCTGCCAAAATCCCCGATTCGGTTATCGTTACATCATTAAAGATTTTACCTTCATACATTTCTATTTCCGATTGTAATTTGGCTTTATTAATTGTCAGTAATTTTACAAAAGCTTCTTCCTGTAACTGCGGATTATTCAAAAAAGTAAAATAATTGGTAATTCCTATTGCTTTTAAAGTAGTTTTACCGAACTGAAATTTCCCCATGTATCCAAGAGTATTAATCAGTTTGTAACGCCCTTGAGATTCCTTGAAAGCAAGAGCTTCTTTGAAACCTGTAAATGTTTTTCCTGAGAGAGGACTTCTGAAGAATTCGTAATCTTTTATTTCTGAAGATGGAAACAAAAAAAATGTTTTTTTATTTTCTGTGGTAAGTGATAACTGTTGCTTATTATCGGATAATTCAACAAATCCGAAGCTTATAAAAACGACACCTGCAAGCACTCCTGAGTAATAAATCCATTTTTTTAACATAAGTTGGTTTTCTTCCTTTCCTGTCACCCCGGGAAATTTCTACAGGGCAAATGTACAGTAATTTTTATAAAACCATCAAAAACAGCATGTTAAGATTTTCTGAAAATAATTTTTATTCAAAATAAAGCCTAAATAATTACATATCTAACAATCTTATTGTCTCATTATTGATAAAAACACTATTAAAAAGAACGGTTGCCATTATCCTCAATCGGGACATGACAACCGTTTTTAATGATTTTGACAAAATCTATTTTCTATCTTTTTATTCCTTGCTGATTTACCCAGGCAACATATTTCTGACGATTTACCTCGTGTTGAGCTGTGTTTTCGGCAAATTCATGGTAACCAAAATTGGTTACACTTGCACAAAAATAAATATAATTGTGTTTCTCCGGATTCAGCACTGCATCAATTGCTGTAATATCCGGCATTGCAATAGGCCCCGGAGGCAATCCTTCAAATCTATATGTATTATAAGGAGAATTGGTTTCCAAATCTTTATACAAAACTCGTTTAATTACCTTATTAAAATCATTCTCTTTTAATTTTACCGAATAAATAACCGTTGGATCAGCTTCCAGCTTCATTCCTCTTGACAATCTGTTCAGGTAAACTCCGGCAACTTTTGGTCTTTCATCTTTTTTCACGGTTTCTTTATGAACGATCGATGCCAATACAGAAACCTGAAGCGGAGTTAAATTCAATTTTTTAGCTTTTTCTAAACGACTTTCATTCCAGAAATTGCGGTATTCCTTCGCCATTCTGTCTCTGAATTTATCGGCTTTTATATTCCAAAAGAATTCATACGAATTCGGAATAAACATACTCAACACATTTTCTTCGTTAAAACCGTTTTCTTCCAGAAATTTTGGATCTTTGAATGAATTCAACAATGAAAGACTATCAGCCTCAATTTGCTTACTGATTCTTCCGGCAAAATCTTCTAAACGCTCTTGATTATTAAAAGCCAAATCAACCGGTACATTCTGACGAAGTGAATTGATAATACTGTTACTACTCATTCCGTTCTTAATCAAAAAACGTCCTGGTTTTACATTATATATATATGATTTTTTCTCAGCCACCATTTTGAAACGCTCAATATCCTCTACATATTTAGACATTGTATCAACTACCTGCTCAAAGTTGGCATCAGTTGGTACATGTACAAATACTTCTTTTTGAGTAAATTTAGTATTAGGACCAAAAATTTGTCGGTACAACATATACCCGTAAACAGAAGCAGCTGTAACCACCACAAGAGAAAAAACAATCCAGATTTTGTTAATTTTATTATACATTTTATACTGTTTGAGATTGATTATTAAACAATTGAAACAAGGCTTCATCTCTGTATTGGCCGTTAATCAGATTCCATTGTTTTTTAATTCCTATTTTTTGGAAACCAAAATTAGCAAAAAGCTTCAAACTGGCTTCATTTTCTGTATCTATATTAGCATAGAGCTGATTCAAATTCAAGTGACGAAAGGCAAACTGAATCATTAAACCCAAAGCTTCGGTACCAATTCCCTGATTTCTGAAAGAGCTGTTTTGAACCAAAATCCCGATTCCGGCACGATTGTTTCTCGGATCATATTCAAATAAATCAATTAATCCTACAGCTGTGAAATCGTCATTATTGCAAATAGCGAGTCGCAATTGCTTGGCTTCATAAATATCCTGATGCGCATTTTCGAGATACTGACGAATCAAAAACCGACTATAGGGTGTATTGGTATTACTTACATTCCAGATCGTTTCATCGTTTTCAACCTCATACACAAAATCGAGATCCTCTGGTTCAAGAGCTCGCAAAAAGATATTTTCTCCTTTTAATGTTACCATTAAATAATTCCTTTAAATACAAAAGCAGCAGGTCCTTTCAGAAAAACATTGGTAAACGTACCTTTATTTTCTTCAAACGAAACTTCAAGATCCCCTCCCTGAACATTCAATTTTACATTATTTGAATTGGTTTTACCCAATGATTTCATTGCAATTGCAACAGCAGTAGCACCGGTTCCGCAAGAAAGCGTTTCGTCTTCTACTCCTCTTTCATAAGTTCTTACAGCAAAAGTATCTTCCGAAATTTGTTTCACAAAATTCACATTACTTCCGGTAGCTCCGTATAAATCTCCATAACGAATCGCTGCTCCTTTTTCTTTAATGTTCATAGTTTCCAAATCATCGGCAAACTGAACATGATGAGGAGAACCTGTATTCAGAAAAACATATTCCGGAGTAATTTTCACATCTTCTACATCAATCATCTGCAAAGCCACAATTCCGTTTTCAGAAACCGTTGCATGATGCAAACCATCGGTAGCAATAAAAGTGGTTTTATTCTCAATAACACCTAACTGTTTAGCAAAAGCAACCAAACATCTTCCGCCGTTTCCGCACATAGAACTCTGATTTCCGTCAGAATTATAATAAACCATTCTGAAATCGGTGTCTGTATCATTTTCAAGCAGTATTAAACCGTCGGCTCCTACTCCAAAACGTCGGTCGCATAAATGTGCAATCAATTGAGTATCTTCTTTCGGAAAGAAAGAAGTACGGTTGTCAATCATCACAAAATCATTTCCTGTTCCTTGGTATTTGTAAAATTCAATTTTCATTTTCCTGTTTTATAAGTCCGCAAAAATACAAATATTAACTTATTTGTTTAAGCCGTTTTTTGTAATTATTTCTCTTTGAATTATTTCAAAAAACAATCATTTTACAATTGTTAAAAGAGCGTTAAACCGGAATCAAAAAAAATAAAAATCAAATATTTTTACCTTTAAACATTTTAAACAAACTAACAGCTATTATGAAACGATTTGGTAATTTATTTTTAGTTTCTTTATTAAGCGGAGCTACCACATTGGGAGCCTACAAATTATTTTTTGATTCCGATTTTTCGAAATCAAAATCAATAATCACCGAAGCACCTACACATTACGGACAAAATACAGCATTTGGTAATCAGGCGGTTGATTTTACTGAAGCTGCCGAAAAAACAGTTCACACTGTAGTCCATGTAAAAAACCTAAGCCGAAGAACGGTTTCCGATCCTATACTTGAATTTTTCTATGGCTATCGAGGCGGAGCACAACAGGAACAAATTGGCACCGGTTCCGGAGTTATCATTTCTGAAGATGGTTATATTGTAACCAACAACCATGTGATTAAGGAAGCCACCGAAATTGAAATAACACTCAATAGCAAAAAAAAATACAAAGCAAAATTGATTGGAGTCGATACAAAAATGGATATTGCTCTGCTTAAAATCAATCCGGATGAAAAACTACCATATACCGTTTTTGCCGATTCGGATGCGGTAAAAGTTGGTGAATGGGTTTTGGCTGTCGGAAATCCATACAATTTAACCTCAACCGTTACAGCCGGAATTGTTTCGGCCAAAGCCAGAAATCTAGGAGGCAACGGTCTTCAGTCTTTCATACAAACTGATGCTGCCGTAAATCCCGGAAACAGCGGTGGTGCTTTAGTAAATACTCATGGCGAACTCATTGGTATCAATACTATGATTTCTTCTCAAACGGGTTCTTATGTAGGTTATTCGTTTGCTGTTCCCTCAAATATTACTAAGAAAATTATTCAGGATTTAATGGAATTCGGAAATGTACAAAGAGGTATTTTGGGAGTGGAAGGAACCGAACTTAACGGTGATATTGCCAAAGAACTGGGTATAAAAACTACCGAAGGTTTTTATATTAAAAAAACTTCTAAAAGTTCGGGAGCCGAAAAAGCAGGCCTAGCCAAAGGAGACATTATAGTAAAACTCGACAACCAAAATATTTCCAGTTTTGCTGAATTGTCAGGCTATATCAACACTAAACGTCCTAACGACAAAGTTGTTGTTACTTACATTAGAAATGATAAACCTCTTACCACAACAGTAATTTTGACTAAGATAAATATTGCAGAAACAGAATACAAAGGTTTAGAACTTGTAAACATTACAGATGAAGATAAGAAGTTTTACAAAATCAATTATGGCGTAAAAATAAAAAGTATCGAAAATGAACAACTTAGAATGTACGCTCAAGATCTAAAAGACGGAATTATCCTGAGTGTAGGCAATGTGAGAGCCGAAAATGTAGAAACTGTTTCAAAATTTCTTTCTGACCTCAACGAAAACCAAAGTGTACAACTTGAGATAATGACCAAAAACAAACAGATTATTCGTTTGATCTTATAGTCAAAAGACATTCTTTTTACGAAAGTCGGCAACAAAAGCCGACTTTTTTGTTATATTTTTTCAAAAAAAGAAATGAAAAACAATTGAAATATTTACTTTTGCAACAGTTTAAAAACAACAACACTAACTATTTATAATTAAGCCTCATGGACAACACAGTGTACGAGAATGAAGTTACTTTTCAGGCGGACAAAAGAAGAGCTGCTGTAGAGTTTATCAAAATCATTAGCGATTTATGGTATGACAAATCTATCGAGTTGGTTCTTTTCAGAAACCAATTGATTGATAAAAACGTAAGCGACATTATCAACTTGCATGATTACGCAGGTGAATTCGTAAACAAACCAATCTCTATTTTTGATTCTGTTGAAATCGCAAAAGCTATTTTATCTTTGGATTTACCACCAGCAAGATTAGACATCGGAAAATTGACTTACGAATTCCACTTGGAAAACGCTAAAGATGCGACTTCATTTGTAATCGACAAATTGCAACACGCAAAAGAATTCGAAAACATCCACCCAAAAGACGTAGTTCTTTACGGTTTTGGTCGTATCGGACGTTTATTAGCTCGTGAAATGATGTCAAAAATGGGTAAAGGAAACCAATTGCGTTTAAGAGCAATTGTTACCCGTGACAAAAACGATGCTGCTTCTTTAGAAAAAAGAGCTTCTTTATTACGTTATGATTCTATTCACGGTGATTTTCAAGGTTCAGTAACTGCTGACGTTGAAAACCAAGCTTTGATTATCAACGGAACAACAGTTCATATCATCACGGCTAGCAGCCCTGAAGAAATTGACTATACTAAATACGGAATTCACGACGCTTTATTGATTGATAATACAGGTGCTTTCACAACTGAAGAAGCTTTGAGCAGACACCTGGTTTCAAAAGGTGTTGAAAAAGTATTATTGACTGCTCCTGGAAAAGGTGTTCCAAACATCGTTTACGGAGTAAACCAAGACGATCACAATCCGGATACAGTAAATATTTTCTCTGCTGCTTCTTGTACAACAAATGCTATTACTCCGGTTCTAAAAGCAATCGAAGATACTTTAGGAGTTGTAAAAGGTCACTTAGAAACTATCCACGCTTATACAAACGACCAAAATCTGGTTGATAACATGCACAAAAAACACCGTCGTGGTAGAGCTGCGGCTTTGAACATGGTTATCACTGAAACCGGTGCCGGTAGCGCTGTTGCAAAAGCATTGCCTAGTTTAGCAGGAAAATTGACTTCAAATGCTATTCGTGTACCTGTTCCAAACGGATCATTGGTAGTTTTGAACTTAGAAGTAGGAAAACAAACTTCGGTTGAAGAGTTGAACTCAATCATGAGACAATACGCTTTAGAAGGAAACTTGGTAGAACAAATCAAATATTCTTTGAATACTGAATTGGTTTCTTCTGATATCGTTGGAACTTCTGCTCCATCTATCTACGACAGTAACGCTACTATCGTTTCGGGAGACGGAAAAAACATCGTATTATATATATGGTATGACAACGAATATGGTTACAGCCATCAGGTAATTCGTTTGGCTAAATATATTGCTAAAGTAAGAAGATATACTTACTACTAGCAGATAGCTTTTCGACCTATCGAAATTTTTATAAAAGGAAAAAATCCGTTTCATTAATTTGAAACGGATTTTTTTATGAATTTTATATCTCGTCATGAAATCTATCATGCGGGCACAATTTAAAATCAATCACAAATTACACAATAGAGGTTATTTCACAGAGTTTCGCAAAATAACACCGAGATTCACAAAGTGAAGTGTACTCTCTTTTTTACAAAATTTCACAGAAGAAACTTCGTGTTGCTCTGTGCATTCTCTGAGTGTCTTTGTGCAATAACTTTCAATATAAATTTTAGGTTAAAATTGACCACACAATAAGTTATAAAATAACACACAAAACTCCATACCAAATTCTTGGCTTTTGACTAATCACTAATTACTATTCACTCTTCTTAGTCAAATAATACACCGGAATTCCTAAAAGCATAATCAACACACCCCAACCACAAGTACTGGTTTTAAACACCAATAATGCTAATGAAACCGCAGAAGCTGAAATAATATAACAAAGAGGAAGAAAAGGATAACCAAAAGCCTTGTAAGGCCTTTCGGCATCGGGCATTTTCTTGCGAAGTATAAAAATACCGTAAATTGTCAGGATGTAAAAAATCAAAACGATGATGATTACAAAATCAAGCAAATCGCCATATTTTCCGGTAAGACACAAAAACGAAGCCCAAACACACTGAACCCACAACGCCCATTCGGGTACACTATTCTTATTCAGGTTAGCTGCTTTTTTGAAAAACAAGCCGTCTTTGGCCATTGTATAATATACTCTTGCCCCGGCCATAATCAATCCGTTGTTACAGGCAAAAGTCGAAATCATAATCGTAATCGCAATAATATACGTTCCTATATTCCCAAAAATATATTCCGAAGCTACCACTGCTACTCTGTCAGATTTAGCCGTAGCAATTTCATCCAACGGAATTACAGCCAGGTACATTAAATTCATCAAAACATAAATGACACTTACAATCAATGTTCCCAGAAACAAGCTCAATCCTACATTGTGCTTCGGATTTTTAATTTCTCCGGCAATAAAGGTCACCCCATTCCAAGCCTCACTCGAAAACAACGATCCTACCATAGCCGCCGCAATCCCAGAAATGAGCGTAATTCCCGAAGTCGGAATCCATGAAGATGTTTCCGTCAGATAAGTTCTGGTAGTAAATGTATCTGTCCAGTTGGCATTCCAAATCTCGGCTTTAGCAGCCAATACCAATCCAAAAACCAATAATCCCAGAAGAGACAGGATTTTTATAATCGTCAAAACCGTCTGAAGCGTTTTACTGTCTTTTACTCCTTTACTATTAAGGTAAGTCAAAAAGACAATGGTAACTATAGAAACAATTTGGGCTGCATGCAATTGAAAACTTCCCCATTCCAATATGATATTCTCTTCGCTAAATGCCGGAATAATATAAGCGGTAAATTTAGAAAAGCCCACTCCAACCGCAGCAATCGTTCCGGTTTGAATAACAGCAAAAAAACTCCATCCGTACAAAAAGGCAAAGAGTTTATTATAGGCTTCTTTCAAATAAACATATTGTCCTCCGGCTTTAGGAAACATAGCACTCAGTTCGCCATAACTTACCGCTGCTATCATAGTTATAATACCCGAAATAAGCCAGATAAAAACCAACCAAAAAGCCGAACCTACCTGACGAACCATGTCGGAACTCACTATAAATATTCCCGAACCAATCATAGAACCCACCACAAGCATGGTTCCATCGAGCAATCCTAATTCTCTTTTAAAATCTTCCTGATGATCTTGCATATTTATTTTTTAAATTATTTTAATCAGATATATATTCCCAACAATATCTTTCATTCTTTTCAAGTTTCAAAAATCGCTAATTAAAGAAACAATTTGTAATAAAACCAAATATTATTTACAACCTCCTTTAAAATCACAACCTAACTCCTTTAAAATCAATTAATATATGATCTTTTAACACAAAAACAGTCAAACATTAACTTTTATATTAGGCAAATTAATATACATTTGCGATTATCATTAAACCAAACCCAGAATAAACATGAAAAAAATCACTTTTTTATTAATTCTGCTCCTCTCGTCTATCCAGCCTTTATTTGCACAGGTGACAATAGGAGATACCGAAATAGAAGGAAATGTAAACTACAACCAAAATGCTCCATTTTCTCCAATGCAATTTTTCTCTTATGCCCAAACCATATATTTGGCTTCCGAAGTGAACGCAACAGGCTCCATCACCGATATTAGTTGGTTATTTCACGGAGGAATTTCTGCATTGTCTAATACTCAAATTGATGTTTATATTGGAAAGACATCAAAAACCTCATTTTCCACAAATTTAGATTGGATTCCTGTAAGTTCCCTAACCAAAGTTTATACAGGAGGAATAGAGGTGTTATCTTATAAAAGTTGGGTAACCATCACATTAACCACACCTTTTCCTTACGATGGGAATGATAATTTAGTAATTGCCGTAAATGAAACAAAGTCAGGAAAAGACGACAACACCTTTTTCTACAACTCTCCTGTTTCTACCTCTAGGTCTCTAGCTGCATCTAATACAAGTGCAATCGACCCGGCTAATCCTAATACTGTATCATCACATTTAAGACTACTTAGGTCTGCCATTCCTAAAGTTATTTTTGAAGGAATTTCTAAAAGATGTGATATCCCGGAAGATCTCATAGCAATGGATATTACTTCGAGCAGTGCTACTATTGATTGGAACAGCGCTACAACCCCGGGTTTCGGTACCGATTACTATATTTCAACCTCAAACCTGCAACCTAATAACATCACAACTGCCACAGGAAGCGTTACCTCGACCGTAGTAAACGTTAACGGTTTGTCTCCTGACACAACCTACTATGTTTGGGCAAAGAATAAATGTACGGAAACAACCGCCAGTAGTTGGTCGCAAATGCTGACTTTCAGAACAGAATGTATTGCCACTTCTCTTATATCTGAAAATTTCGAAACTATCACTCCTCCCAACCTGCCTACCTGTTGGTCAAAAATCATCAGAGGAGCTGCAAAATCAGACGCCAGCAATTATATTAAAACTGAAATACGAACAAACGAAACACAATATAGACTTGGAAGCCCTACTTCTATTTATTTTAAAAACGATGGCAACAATCTGGCGACAATAAACATAGACGATATGATTCTTGTTTCGCCAAAACTAGACAATATCGATTCCGGAACCTATCGATTGAAATTTAAAGCCAAATACCTTTCTTTTGACCTAATTAAAGGAGCCCTTCAAATAGGAACACTAAACAACAATACGGCAACAGCTCAGTTTACTCCTATAGAAAGCTTTACATTAACTACTGATTCCAAAGATTACATCCTCAACTTTAACAACTATTTCGGTTCCGATACTTACATTGGTATCCGATTAAATACCCCTTATCCCTCCAGCAACGTCTATCTGGACGATATTATTTGGGAACCTGCACCAAGCTGTTCTGATGTAACCAATATTGTAATCGATTCAAAAAGCACTACAACGGCAAACATATCCTGGAGTAGTGAAAGTGGCAGTATTGGTTGGCAAGTAGCTGTAGATCTTGCTACCGGCACAACCTCTGCAAACAATCTGGATCAAAAAGACACACCTACTCCTTCTATAACTATAGACAAACTTATTGCTAATACCAATTATAAATTCTGGGTTAGAACCGTTTGCAACAATGCATACGGAAACTGGATAGGACCAATCTATTTAAAAACAGAATGCGAAGCTACAACCAGCTTCTCAGAAAAATTTGATTCTGCAGTAACACCACCAAACCTTCCTTCTTGTTGGTCTTCTATTGTTAGAGGAAACGATTTAAATAATAATGATTTTATAAAAACAGAACACTTCAATTCACAATCGTCTCCTAATAACATAATCCTTGGCAGTAGTAAGGCAGACTCTAACAAAGATATTATTTTGGTAAGTCCACGATTATCAAACATTGCTTCTTTGGGGTACAGATTAAAATTTTATGCAAAATACAACGGCCCTACAACCGATCCTAATCTTCAATTGGTACTGCTTGATGGCAACACAAACACGGCAAATTACATTTTGCACAGTGTAGTTACCGTTACCAACGAATACAAAGAATTTATAATTAATTTCGATTCATACACCGGAACAAACTCATACATTGGTTTTAAAATGAACAGTTCTTATCCTTCATTCACTTCTATGTTCTTAGACAATATTGTGTGGGAACCTATTCCTTTCTGTTCGGATGTTACCGATATTAAAATCCCTAGACTAAATGAAAACAGTGCTACTTTAACCTGGAAAGCAAATTCAGATCATACAGGATGGAAAGTTGTTTATTCTGAAGATTTAGATTCAGATCCAAATGCTCTGGAAGAAAAAACCACAGCCGAAAACAGTATCAAATTAGACAACCTAAAAGAAAACACAGTATATTATGCCTGGGTAAAATCTGATTGTCACGATCTGTCCGGCAGTTGGATGACACCTGTTACTTTCAAAACAGCTTGTGCTCCGGTTGCAACGTTTTATGAAGATTTCGACACAACTTCAGCACTTTCATCCATCTGTTGGTCGTCAATTCTAAGAGGTTCCAGCTTATCAAACAAAGCACAGGTAAAAATAGCACCTACATCTCCTAAAGCAGGAAGCGATCCGAATAGTGTGAATATGTTCAACGATTCTTCAGCTAATGAAGACGATCTCATTTTGGTTTCTCCAAATTTATCGACTCTTTCAGAAGGAAAATACCGCTTGAGATTCAGTACATCTAAACTAGCCGAAAATCCGGATTTAGCTTTAGAATACGGAACTTTGAGCAGCAACAATAAAGATGCAATTTTCAACAAACTGGGAGAAGTGGCTATTTCGGGAACATTTTCTCAACAATCAATTCCTTTTAATAATTACACCGGAACTGATACTTTTATTGGAATCCGCATGAAAGCAACAACAAAAACTCAGGTTAATATAGACGATCTTAATTGGGATCTTATTCCAAATTGTGCCGATTTAACAAATGTTGCAATTAATAAAACAACTGAAAATTCAGTTTCTGTTTCCTGGACAAAACCTGATACAGATACAAAATACGAAATCGCAAAAAGTTTGGCATCAGAAAATTATCCAAACACTTCAAACATCGTTAGTAGCGATACTAATTCGGGAACATTAATAAATTTAACCGAAAATACGGCTTACAAAATTTGGGTTAGAACTGTTTGCGGAGATGAAAAAGGAGCCTGGACAAATCCTGTGAAATTCACAACTCCTTGCAGTCCGGTTGCAGAATTCCACCAAAATTTTAATACTCTTGCAAACTCAGTATTTCCTGATTGTTGGAACAAAATTATTCGAGGAAATAATGTTTTGGGAGCAGCAGATATAAATACTTTCGAAAAATCTTTATTGTTTAACTTCAATAATTCTGATGTTTCAAGTGAATTCATTTTGGTTTCTCCAAATTTATCAAACCTAAAATCCGGCATTAACCATTTATCATTTTACTGTGATGCCTTTTACGGATGTACTCTCGAAATTGGAACTTTGAATTCAAACACTAACTCAGCTGCTTTCAATGTTTTGAAAACAATCAATGTTCCGGCAAAAATAAAAACACCGATAACTGTTTTTGATGAATTCAAAAACTATACTGGCAATGATACTTTTATTGGAATCAGAGTTGTTTCGGGCGCATATCACAATGTTAATATAGATGATTTGCATTGGGATGATACTACTGCCTTACCATTATTAGGAAATGAAGAATTCAACTTAGCTGATTTGAATTTCTATCCAAATCCTGTGAAAGATATTTTGAATATCAATTACCGAAATAACATCAATAACATTACAGTTTACAATATCTTAGGTCAGGAATTACTATCAAAACCGGCAAATAGTAATAATACAAACATCGATTTATCCAACCTTTCTAATGGAACTTATCTGGTGAAAATAGTTTCAGAAAACGGTATTCATAACCTGAAAATTCTTAAAAAATAAAGAATTAGATAATCGTTTTAAAAAGCAAAAACTCCCGTCAATCGGGAGTTTTTTTTTATTTCACATTATGTGTTAGAGATTTAGTTCTGGTTTTTTACCCGCTCCCAAAGCATCGGGATCACTGATTTTTTTATGATGTTTATATGTGAAAATTCCCTGGATTAATCGATTTTAAATCTGTGTTCTCTAAAGAATTTAATTACCATAGGTGTATTTGAAATCTGAGAAACGAAGTTCGATGCAGTCAATCAGCAGCTATTTTTTATGCCAATGCGCAATTTGGGTTTATTCCACATTAAGCGTTATTTTTTTTAGACACGAAACGAACGAAGTAACATCATTTAATTTTTGAAAACACTGTAAAAAAGCATAATCGTTTTTGTCAATTTCGACCAACGGGAGAAACAAAGTTCAGCAGAGCTAAATCACATTAGATGAGCTACGAATGTGATTGCTCTTTCGTCGGAATTGTAAAGTTTAAGATAATTTGAAACAATAAATTCAAAACTTAAATAGTATCATTTTATATTAACCCATTGGGTGTAATTATACGAATCGTCAATTTGAGTGTTTTTTGTGCAGTAAAACGAGACAATCCCGAATATCCGGGAGTATCGAGAACCATTTTGAAAGATAAATTCTCTTGTTCTCGATACAATTTTCAGAAAATGCTATTCGCTTTTTCTGAAAATTTACTCGAACTGACGAGAATTTATCTTCGGTAACTAATTACACGCAACGGGTTATATTACTTTTTTAATACAAAAAAAGAGGCTGTCCTTACTTTTCGAACAGCCTCTTCTATATAAAAAACCAATCTATTATTTCTTAAACAAGGTTTTGTACCACGGTTCTTTTACAACATCTGCACCATAGCCATATCCATAACCATAGCCGTAACCATATCCCTTGGTAGAACCAACAGTATCATTTATCAGCATACACATATTTGGTAACTTACCTTCTGCATGCAGCGTATTAGGCAGATGCAACATTCTTTTCTCTAAAACATTGGCACGCACTACATACACAAAACAGTCGGCATGTTTTGCAATCAACATCGTATCGGTAACCAAACTCACAGGAGCCGTATCTACAATTATATAATCGTATTGTTTTTTAAAAGCAGCAAAAAGATTCTCTATTTTCTTACTCATCAGTAATTCTGCCGGATTAGGAGGAATTACACCCGCAGGTAACACATGAAAATCTTCGAAACCATCTTGTTTCACAACCAAATCATCTAAAACCAACTCTTTAGACGATAAATAATTGGTTACTCCCCGGTCTGGTAAAACCAGATAATCGTCCAATCTCGGATTACGAATATCCATACCGATCAATAATACTTTTTTACCTGACAGAGCAAATGTGGCTGCTAAATTTACCGACACAAAGGTTTTTCCCTCTTTAGGAAAAGTAGAAGTCATAAAAATAGTCTTGGCAACACCTTCAGGAACTTTATTCAACATAAACTCCAAATTTGTGCGTATAATTCGCAAGCCCTCGGCCGAACTGGTTCTACTCTCTGTTTTGATAATTTCATTTGCTGAATCCGATTTCGGCACATCTCCTATAAACGGCATTTTTATCACTCCTTCCAGATCAAGACGGCTCTTCACTTTGGTATCCAATAAATCCAGAAGATAAATAATTCCAAATGGAATCAAAAAGCCCAACAATAATGCAGCTAAATAGATAATATTCTTTTTAGGAGCTACCGGAATCTTAGAAGCCTTTGCAGCATCTACAACTCTGGCATTGGCCTCTGTGGCCGAAAGGGAAATAGCTGTTTCTTCTCTTTTCTGCAATAAATAGAGATACAATTCTTCTTTTACTTTCTGCTGTCTGGCCACTACTCTAAACAAACGCTCCTGAGTAGGTATTTTTCCAATTTTAGCATTAAAGTTCTCCTCTTTATTACTCAATTCTCTTTTCTGAATATTCAAAGTCGATTGAAACCTGGTCAAACTTGCCACAACTGTAGCTCTCAGAGAATTGATTTGCTGATCTAATTTAACAACCGCCGGATTGGTTTCTGTAGCCGATTTAAGAATTTTATTTCGTTCTAAAACCAATTGGTTATAAGAATCAATCAGTCCCGAAGCATTGCCCTGAGAAATAAGATTTGAAGGCAATAAATCAGAATTTTTACTGGTCTTCAAAAAATCGATCATAGAAGCGACCACATTAAGCTGTATTTCTGTTTCCACCGCCTTTTTATTGTATTCGCTGGCACCTTCTATGAAACGCGCAGACTCCGACTCCAAATCAGTCAGTTTATTAGTACGTTTAAAACTTTCAACATCGTGTTCTACCCCATCGAGTTCTTCGGTAATCAAAGTCAGTCGACCGGCTATAAATTTGGAAGTATTCTCCGAAATGAAGTTTTTATCAATTACTGCATTTTCATTATACGTTTGAACCAGAGTATCCAAAAAATCCTCAGCTTTTTCCATCACAGAATCTACCAGACTTAATTCGACCACACTACTGGTTTTGCTCATAGGAGCCACCTTCAGCCTGCTTCTTAATCCCTCTACTACTCTTTCTAAAGGACTAATTTTTATAATAAAGTGGTATTTCTTATCGCGATTGGGTTTATCTGCAAAATTTGTTTTTCTGATTACTAAATTCCCATATTCCGACTTTATGATTTCACCATATCGAAATTGGGTTCTTCCTTTCAGAATATCCTTTGCATCGGCATCCTCGTTTTTATTTTTCAATTCAAAAGAATCGCCTTCCAATTCGGTATATTCAAAAACAAAAGAATATTTATAGAATTCAAAATCAGGGCTGTCTATAACAACTTCAAGTGGTTTTTTACTATAAATCTCCGCTTCTTTAACATTTCCCGGACTTATCAAAACCACGTTTAAGTTGAGTTTTTTAACCACACTTTCAACTAAGGTTCTCGACTTCAAAATTTCAATTTCGTTATCTACATTATTCTTCATGCCACCGCCCATACCTAAATCGGAAAAAGCAGAAAGTTCAGAAAGCATACCTCCTTTTTTCTCGTCTTTTACCAAGATGGTAGTAACTGCCTGATATTGTGGAGTAGCATAACGCAAATAAATAAATGCTGAAATAAGAGCTATAAAAACCCCAAGTACAAACCATTTCCAGTGAACCAGGTATTTATCCAATACCTCTCTTAGATTAAAATCCTGTTCTGAATTTTCGTTTATTATATTATTTTCCATTAAGAAATTTTATTTTGAAGAAGATATTATTAATGTCGCCACAGTAATCAATAACGAAGTAATCGATATTAGAACACCTGTATTCGGACCAACAGCCGAAGCGTTAACTCTGGCTTTATTAGGCTCCACATAAATTACATCATTTTGAGCCAGATAGTAAAAAGGAGAATTGATAAAATCAGCCTTAGTGATATCAACCCTGTTATATGATTTTACCCCATCAACTTCTCTTATTATTAAGACATTATCCCTTTTTCCGTATATAGTCATATCTTTAGCCATACTCAGCGCTTCAATCAGAGTGATTCGTTCAGAATTCACGCTATAAGTACCCGGTACACCTACCTCTCCTTGCAGTGAAATCTTAAAATTGGTAATTCTAAGATTAATGATAGGATTTTTAATATAAGCTGAAATTTTGCTATCTAACATATCCAACACCTGAGTACGATTTAAACCACTCACTTTTAATTTACCCAAAACAGGGAAATTAATAAATCCATGAGCATCTACCAGATAAGACTGCATGGTCTGTGCACCAGTTAACGCATTCGGATTGCTTGAATTGGCAATAGCCACCGAAGTAAGATTAAAAGGAGCCGCAATTTCGGGATCTTCTGCCGAAACAATTATCATTAACAAATCATCGGGTTGAATGGTGACTTCATAAGAATTCATCTTCTCTTTTTGATTCATGCCGTCAATATTCTGATAATAGACCAAATCTTTAGGAGAGGCACAGGAAAAAAGTATCGTTATTAAAAATAACGGCATTAACTTCCTTAACAAGAAATTACTTTTCATATAATAAATTTATTTTGGGGTATAAAACACATCCTTATTACAAAAATGTAATAAAAACCGCAAATATACATCTTCAATTACCGATTCCAATTAAAACACGCAAAAAAAACAGAAACATACACCAAACAATGATTTCAACTGTACTTCGGCTTCACTACGATTAGCGTTAAAAAAAAACCAACATTATTATGTTGGTAAAATTATAGTATCCGTTAAACTGTTGCTTAGAATTAATTGTTCTTTAAAATTTCAACATTTTCGTAAACACCTCTCTTATTCTGTCACGCTCTTCATCCGTCAGATTAGATCCTGAAGGCAAACAAAGTCCGTTTTCAAAAAGACCTTGAGCAACCGTTGTTCCATAATACGGATATTTTTCAAAAACAGGCTGTAAATGCATTGGCTTCCATACAGGTCGGCACAATATACCTGCCTTATGAAGCAACTCACAAATAGCCATACTATTAAGTCCTCCTTTTGTTTTTGTCGGATCTACCTGAATACTACTCAACCAATAATTGGCAAAATAATCCTCATTAGGCGCCGTAAACACTTCAACTCCGTCTATATCCCGGAATAAATCAACATAAAAACGGTGCATTTTTCTTCTCGAAGCTACGTGTTTATCCAATACTTCCATCTGCCCTCTACCTATACCGGCACAAATATTACTCATTCGGTAATTGTACCCTATTTCACTGTGTTGGTAATGAGGAGCATCGTCTCTGGCCTGAGTAGCCAAGAAAACAGTCTTATCCTTTAACTCCTTATTTTTTACCACTATAGCTCCACCACCTGAAGTGGTAATAATTTTATTTCCGTTGAAAGACAAAACACCTATAGTTCCAAAAGTGCCACATTTTTGTCCTTTATAACTACTACCCAATGCTTCTGCACTATCTTCCAGCACCGGAATATCATATTTTTGAGCAATAGCATGAATCTCATCTACTTTATAAGGCACACCATACAAATGCACGGCAATGATCGCTTTTGGTTTTTTACCCTTTGCCATTCGATCCAAAATAGCTTCTTCCAAAGCAACAGGCGACATATTCCAGGTTTCCGGCTCACTGTCAACAAAAACAGGCGTTGCTCCTTGGTAAATAATCGGATTGGCAGAAGCAGTAAAAGTCATACTTTGACAAATAACCTCATCTCCCGTTTTAACACCTAATAATATAAGTCCTATATGAATCGCAGAAGTACCCGAACTCAAAGCTCCCACATAAACAGGCTCATTGAGATATTTTTCTAAATCGGCCTCAAAACCATCTACATTAGGTCCCAAAGGAGCAAGCCAATTACCATCAAAAGCCTCTTTGATATAACCCTGCTCAGTTCCACCCATGTGTGGTGAGGATAAAAATATTATTGAATTACTCACGATACTTTAAACTTAAATATTATTTTTTAAGATTCTTATGCTTCAAAATACTATTTTAAAACAATGCCGCAAATATATAAAAACTCATTGGTCTCTTATTTCAATTCGATAAAAAATACATTAATTCTGTAAAACTTCACACCGTACCAATTTTTCTACAAAAATTTAACTTAATCGAGAACTAAATCTAAAAACCTGCGTCATTAAACATAAAATAACCGCAAATTTGAAGTGAAATATTTTTAAATCCTGAAAAGATCAATGCACCAGAGTACATAGTGTTAACTTTTTTTGAAACTAATAAAAAAAGTCCTCCAAATAATCTTTATATCTCCCCAAAAACTTCTCCTATGATAGTACTCCAGATTCATTCTCACTTTATCCGGAAAAATCACTTCGTCATTGTATTGCAAAGGCTCTCTCTGTTTGGCCAAAAGCGCTTCCTCATCTCTGTATTTTATAGAAGCTTCACTGGTAATCCCTGGTTTGAGTTCCAGAATTTTTCGGTTTTCTCCTTCCAATTTATCATAATAACCCGGAATATCAGGACGCGGTCCCACGAAACTCATATCACCAATAAGCACATTCCATAACTGCGGGAGTTCATCTAGTTTGGAATTCCGTAAAAAACGACCTATACCACTGATTTGCCTTGTTTGGCTATGAAGTGTTTTGAATTTATAAATGATAAAAGCCCGACCGCACTGACCGATCCTCTGTTGAAAAAAAAGCCCGTTAGAACGGCTGTCCCAACTGGCTAAGATGTAGATTACAATTAAAACACCACTAAAGACCAAAAGCCCAAGCAGTGCAAATATAAAATCGAAAAGTCTTTTAAAAAATAATTTGTACATATTTGGTATTGAGTGGTCAGTTCGGTGGTTAGCGATTATTTTTAGCTTTTATGAATTTAACCATTTTCTGGATTTCTTCAATTTAGACAGTAATACCAATCGTTTTCAACACCAATATAATTCAGATTTTAGACTTCAGATCACTCTCCAAAGCTATCACTTATCATCCAAAACTACCAGTGTTCGTTCATTAAGAAATCGGTGATATAAAAATGTTTTACGCCGTTAATGGAATCTTTCCAAAAATCATCCATGGTTACGACATACTTGGGATATTGGTCGTTAATAGCCGATAAAACCGAAAACTCACGCGCTACGGTTTGTTCACTCTCCAGTTTATAGGCTACCTGAACATATATCTTTTCTCCCTGCTTTTCAGCCACAAAATCTATTTCATTTTGATCCGACTTCCCCACATACACCTGATAGCCTCTTCTTTTTAACTCCAAAAAAACAATATTTTCCAAAATCCCAGAAATCATTCTGTCGCGAAATCCCATAGTAGCATAAATAATAGAGACATCACTCACATAAAATTTCTCTTGGGTCTTAAGAATTTCTTTTCCCTTCACATCGTAACGGGGTACCCTATATAAAATAAAAGCCCCTTCCAATGCGTTCAAATAATTGTAAACGGTATTTATGTCTATTTTACGTTGTTGGCTTTTGAAGTAATCGGCCACATTTTTGCCCGAAAAGGTATTTCCTATGTTATCAAAGGCATATTTAATCACACGCTCCAAAAGTTCTACGTCACGAATTTTGTACCGCTGTACCGTACCCCGTAATATAACCGAAGAATAAATGTCGAAAACCACTTTATAAGCCGTATCCGCCGGGTAACCGGCTGTATGAATAACCGGAAAGCCTCCCAAACGAAGGTAGTTGGCAAACGACTGAATGGCCGGATTTTCTTCCTTGAAATAATGCCTTCTGAATTCCAAAAACTCCGCATAAGACAGCGTATACACCGGAATTTCCACATATCTTCCGGCTAAATAGGTAGCCAACTCAGATGACAACAAACGTAGCACTGTTGACTTCCCGGAACGCCTGATTCCTGTCAAAATTTTTATTTGGGGCTTGTCAATGAATTTTCTTAACTGTTCTATGTATGTTGTTCTTAAAATCATTTGTTTATGGTTATACCCACAAAAACACAAAAACAACCCAAAATTTTTACGGTTATAAGCATAAAATTTTTTTCAATCTGTTGTATTTATCATTCCATCCGAATTTGTTAATCTGAAAACACATCATAAAAGAACACAAATAGATCTTTCGAAATCTCATTCCCAAATAATTAACCCCACCTTTAAACACGAATTGCACTAATTCACACCAATTGATAATGAAAATTCGCGCAATTCGTGTTTTAATTTTCTCCCTTTTCGTTCTAATGCTGAATTTGGGTTAAAACTTTTCAAGATTAACTATGCCTTATGACTACTATACCGATAAAGAATACCTTAGCCCGGCTGTCAATTTGAAGATGAAATAATTTGAAAAACCTTTCACACCTCTCACTTCTTAATACATCAATCCAAAATGCCATAGAGGAACAGTATTCAGAAAACCTTTTTCTATATCGTCTTTGACTACAAATCCTTTTTCTGCATTTTTAATCTGCTTTAATCCTTTATTTTTCCCTCCGACTTCAAAATCCAACGTATCAATTTTAAAATCAGCCAATGACGAAGAGAAAATTTGATGACTTACTCTTAACTGATTCAGAAAAAAAGTTTCTCTTACATTTCCTGTATTTTGGTTTTCTTTGGCTAAATTATAAACTAAATTAGTGTTGTCTAAATACACTTTATTTACTTTTCCCAAACCCCGGATTCCTCCGGTTTCATCTCTTAACTGTGCCACCATTCCGGCTTCCTCCATATAAAGAAGATAATCGGCAATGTTGTTTCGGCTGATATTGAGCATTTCGGCAATTTTACTCATATTGGGTTTAAACGGTACGCTTTCTGCCACAATTGCCAATAACTGTTTCAGCTTTCTGCCTGTTGATACGTTCATTTCGGCATAGG
>CAZWAF010000014.1:0-342 GCA_964631795.1 uncultured Flavobacterium sp.
TTCATTGTAATAACCAATCATCACATGGTCAAGTTCATGTTCGGTCAAACCGTTATCAAAAGGCGCTTTATAAATAAAATGGAAAAGTTCCTTGAGGTCGGTCTTGATTCCCATTTCATCAAAAAGCCTTCTTGTTCCGGCTTCAATATTGGTTTCACCTTCGCGTTGGTGCGAACAGCAGGTATTCGTCCAAAGCAATGGCGAATGATATTTTCCGGCCGCTCGTTGTTGCAACATTATTTCATTTTTATCATTTAAGATAAACACTGAAAACGCGCGGTGAAGCAGTGCTTTCTCATGTGCTTCGAGTTTTTCCATGAGCCCGATTTGCTCATCATTTTC
>CAZWAF010000014.1:352-7978 GCA_964631795.1 uncultured Flavobacterium sp.
CATTAACAAGAATTACTTTTTCTTCAGTCATAATGATTTATAAGTTCCAAAAATACGAAAAAACCATAGCCGATTCGGTAATTCATACTTTGATTTACGTAAAGTTTAACTGCTGTTCAAAAGGAAAAATAAAATTTACTCAACACATTTCAGCGCACATTTTTCACCGTCAATTGCAGCCGAAATAATTCCGCCCGCAAACCCGGCTCCTTCTCCGCAAGGATACAAACCTTTTATTTGAGGATGTTCCAGAGTTTCGGGATTTCTCGGGATTCTTACCGGGGATGAAGTTCTGGATTCAGGCGCATGAAGAATTGCTTCGTTGGTAAGATAACCGCGCATGGATTTACCGAATTGCGTAAAACCTTCCCTTAAGATTTGCGTAAGGAATCCTGGAAAAACCTGTCCTAATTCGACCGATGTCGTTCCCGGAACATATGACGTTTTCGGAATATCGGAAGAAACTTTTTGCTGTGTAAAATCGGCCATTCGTTGTGCCGGAACTTTTTGTGTCTCACCTGCCAAATGCCATGCTTTTTGCTCGATGCTTTTCTGGAATTCCATTCCGGCCAAAGCTCCGAATTTCGCAAACGGCTTGAAATCTTCTAGCTTCAATTCGACTACGATTCCTGAATTTGCCGTTACCTGATCACGTTTAGATGGCGACCAGCCATTTGTTACTACTTCTCCCGGACTTGTTGCACAAGGCGCAATTACGCCACCCGGACACATGCAAAACGAATACATTCCACGGCCGTTGACTTGTTTTACAATCGAATAGGGCGCCGGCGGAAGAAACTCGCCACGATAATCACAACTGTATTGAATGCTGTCGATTAAAGATTGCGGATGTTCAGCACGAACGCCAAGTGCAAATGGTTTTGCTTCAATCAGGATTTTCTTGCGGTCGAGCAATTCAAAAATATCACGTGCCGAATGTCCGGTTGCGAGGATAATCTTATTAGAAGTAATTACATCACCATTTTGAACAACAACTCCTGCAACCTCATTTTCTTTCACTAAAATATCCGTAACTCTGGTTTCAAACAAAACCTGTCCGCCCATTTCAATAATTTTCTCACGAATGTCTTGGATAATTTGTGGTAATTTATTGGTTCCGATATGCGGATGCGCTTCAATCAGAATATCGGCTGATGCGCCAAAAGCAACCAGCAATTCGAGAATTCTTGTAACATCGCCGCGCTTTTTGGAACGTGTATATAATTTTCCGTCAGAATAGGTTCCTGCTCCGCCTTCACCGAAACAATAATTGGAATCTTCGTTTACAACATGTTCAACATTGATTGCTTTTAAATCGCGGCGCCTTCCGCGAACATCTTTCCCGCGTTCTATGACGATTGGTTTTAAACCAAGTTCGATAAGCTGTAGAGCTGCGAAAAGTCCGGCCGGGCCGGCACCGATTACGATTACTTCTTTTGCGTTTGATACATTTTTATAATCCGGAAGCTCGATTTTTTGCTCGGCAAATGGTTCTCCGGCAAAGAAAATATTAACTTTCAGATTGATTTTTATCGCTTTCTGGCGTGCGTCTATTGACCGTTTGAGAATTAAAATATGCTGGATTTCAGAAACTGACGTGCGAATAAGTTTTGAAATATGTTCTTTCAATAACGAATCATTCACAGCAATTTCGGGCGATACTTGTATCAGAAGTTCTTTTGGCATGGCGCAAAGGTAGAAAATGATTTTGAATAGTCTCAGGCTTATAATGAAAGTAAGAATTGTTACTTTTATACCAATAATTATTTAAAATTATGAGCCAGTCCTCAAAAATTTCGGGGTTGGCTTTTTATTGAAAAAAAGAAAATATATTTGGAAACCGTTTCGTGTTTTACTGAATTTTCATTCTTATATTATTTCGATCATGACAAATACACCTCGAAAAGGTAAATTATCTCTTATATTTTCAGTCATCAAACAATCTTTACAAGGTAAAGAAATCGATTTTACGACGGGAAGCATTCGTTTATCCGTTTTACTTTTAGCCATTCCAATGATGTTGGAAATGATGATGGAATCGGTTTTTGCGCTGGTCGATCTTTATTTCGTAGGACACTTGGAACACAGTAGCTTTGCAATTCAAACCGTCGGGTTAACAGAATCGGTCCTCACAATTATTTATTCACTTGCCATCGGAATTAGTATGGCGGCGACAGCTGTTGTTGCAAAGAGAATTGGAGAAAAAGATCCGGTCGCTGCCGCAAAATCCGGGATGCAGGCTATTTTGATCGCATGTTCGTTAACTGTAATTATCAGTTGTTTCGGAGTTTATTTCGGAAAAGACATTTTGTTATTAATGGGCGCTTCAGCCGAAGCTGCCGATCACGGAACTGCGTTTATCCAGATTATGATGGGCGGAAGCATTTCAATTATGCTGCTTTTCCTTATTAACGGGGTTTTTCGTGGCGCGGGAAATGCCGCCATTGCGATGAAAAGCCTTTGGATTGCCAATATCAGCAACATTATTCTTTGTCCTGTTTTTATCATTTTACTTGATTTTGGGTTGACTGGCGCAGCAATCGCAACGACAATCGGGCGCAGCATTGGCGTGTGTTATCAATTGTACCATTTGTTTAATGGCAGACATATTTTAAAAATGACATTGGCTTATCTGAAACCAAATCCTGAGCAAATAAAAGCTATCGTAAATATTGCATCCCCGGCAGTTTTACAGTTTGTAATTGCTTCATGCTCCTGGATTTTCCTTGCACAACTTGTAGCAACAACAGGTGGCGACACCGGTTCGGCAGGTTATCAAACAGCGATGCGATTAATGATGTTTTTCCTGCTTCCGGCATGGGGACTGAGTAATGCCGCAGCAACATTGGTTGGACAAAATCTGGGTGCGAAACAAGTCGAGCGCGCAGAGGAAGCCGTACTTAAAACCGCCAAATACAATATCATTTATATGGGATTTGTGATGCTGATTTCGTTGCTTGGTGCGGAAGTATTAGTCGGTTTTTTTTCAAACGACATTGAAGTTCAGCAAATCGCAAAAGAAGCCGTACGAATTGTCGCCCTTGGTTATGTTTTTTACGGAATCGGAATGGTAATGATCAATGCATTCAACGGAGCCGGCGATACGAAAACGCCGACCTGGGTGAATCTTTTCGGGTTTTGGTTCTTTCAGATTCCTTTGGCTTATTTGCTCGCAAAATATTTTAAAATGGGGCCAACAGGCGTTTTCATCGCGATTCCGGTTGCCGAAACGTGCATTACGATTGTCAGCTTCATTTTGTTCAAGCGAGGCCGGTGGAAAAGAATCGAAATTTAATTTTAAATACCGTACAAAAGGCGTATTTGTTATTTTATGGAAAATACCATCGATAATTTATACGCGATATTATCATTAAATTCAGGATTCTGATATGCGCCATAACGATAGTAAACTCCGGCACCGAATCCAAGATAACCAATATCAAGGTAGTTCATTTTATGAATCGCGTCCAATTGCAAACCTGCTTCGCTGAAAATTTTATTCTTTGTTTTAAAACCAGCGAAACGTGTTTTAGCCGCATCAGACAAATCGCCCCAGCCCAGGTTATTGTGAACCGAGATCGAAGGCCTGAATTTTCCGGCCTGAAACAGCAATGTCCCGAAATTATGCGAAAGGAATAAATTAGAATACCTGTCGGATAAAAATTCATACGGAAGCATCGTTTGAAAATAATTCGGCATGATGTAAGGATATTTTTTGTCATAACTTCCTTCACCCGTAAACATCAATCCATAAGGAATCGGGTTATCGATGTAGCCACCTTCAAGCCTAAACCTGGTCGAACCTAAATTTTTGGTAAAAAAAGTTTGCTCAATCCGTGCTTCAATTTTATTATAATCCAGGTTTCCATCCAAAACATCTTTCAGGCCTTTTGAATACGAAAGATAAAAAACCGGATACTGGGAACCAACGCTTACACGCTGGTTGAGCGATTCAATTAGCTTTTCGCGGAATGCAAACCGCAAATCAACACGCGCGTCAGTATTGATAAATTTTGAATTATCTAACGCGGGATTGCCTGCATTAAGTAAGTATAACGGAGTTGTTTCAGTTCTTCCCAAAGTGAAATTCCATTTGAAATAGCGCATTGCACGAAATCCGACAGAAAATGCCTGCTGCTCAATTTTATCCATCTGGAAAGCAATTAAATTCCGTAATGCGAAAGAATTCTGCCCCGAATAATTGAGTCCGTAACTTCCCGCTTCGACTAGGTTATTTTGGTATTTTCCAGCAACAGTAAATTCATTTTTATGTGAAAAAGTATATTGGATTTCGCCGCCATATTTCCATTCATAATCTTTGAGTCCATAACCTAAGAATCCGCCAAGGCGCCAATTATCGGAGAATTTTTCATTGGTTAGAAGCCCGATTCCCGGACGCCAGCCTTCGTATCTATTATAAATGAAAGTCTTGGAAATATCGAGGTCGAATATGCCGATAGGAATTTTCAGCTGGACTGCTTTGGTCACCATCGAAAGCATTCTGTCAAAATTATCTGCCTGGCCAATGCTGTCGATTTTTTTATAGGTTTCGTTTTCAAGCTGTGAAAGTTCTTCAGGTCGGTTATTGTCCCAGAAAAGGCTGTCTTTTTTTGTGGCCAGTTTATCGATGCGGACTGATTCAATTGCAAAATCTTTTCGGCGAAGCGGAATTTCCAGTTCTACATCTTTTATGTAGCTCCGCCCATCGGCTTCAATATAATCGTTGAAACTTAATTTATAATTGAGCTGTTCGGGAAACCAGTATTTGTTGTTTACAAAAGCATATTGCTGTTGGATTTTGATATCGATTTTAGCTTTTTCAAAAGGTGAAGCGATTACATTCTGAACCGCATATTTATTGGTATTTATGTATAAAGTCCCTTTTAATGATTCAAAATTCTTATCTCTTTTTGGTTTAAAAGAAATTACATAAACAGTGTCACGGTTATGGAAAATGGTGTCTTCAATCCTGAAATTGTATTTTTTCAGACTTCCTTTACTAATTGGGTTCAGGTATTGTATATCAAACAATTTGATGTTGTCTTTATAGAAAGAAAACGGCTGTAAGTCAGTCGCCAATGAAGCGAAATTCGGGTTTTTAAATCCTGAAACACGGCTTCCGGTAACAACTTCTTCGCTAATATCGGGCGCGATGAATTTACGTTCCGAAACTGATTCCATCATAAAAAGATGGCTTTTCATTGATTTTTTCGCTTCAAGGTTTTGTTTGTTGCGTTTAGTATCGCCTTCTGTTTGGAGATCGTAAACGATTTTATTATATGAAGTGTACCTGAATGATGAAATATTCTCGGGATTGTTTTTATCCTTGTTTGCGATTACTTTCCTGATAATAGCAATTGCCGGATTGTCTTCGGGAGTAATGACTACTTCGTCTAATGCATTGGAAGATTTGAGTGAAATGACAATTCCGTTTGTGTCTTTTCCCACGTTAAAAACCAGTTTGTCATAACCTACATAACTGCATGTAATTGAAGTGATTCTCTCTGAAGAAACGACGCTGAATTTCCCATCAATATCACTGGTTGCTGTAAAATTTTGCTTGTGATTGAATAACAAATTGGCGAATGCAAGAGGTTCTTTTGTTTCGGCATCTATGATTTTTCCGGAGAGCGTAGCTTGTGAAAAAGCAGAATTTACAAAGGCTAATAAAATAAATAGGTATATAAATCTAATCATATAAATTTTTAAAATTTTTCAAATATATAAAATGTAATTGTATAATATTATCTTAAAATTATAGAAGGCTTTAACATTTATATTAAGGTAATTTAGCATTATACATTAACCTAAATCCAATATTATGAAAGTCTTCTCTTTAATTTTGTCGGTAGCCGTATTTGTTGCAGCAGGTTATTTTTTTATTACCGATTTTCGGGCAACA
Source organism: uncultured Flavobacterium sp. (assembly GCA_964631795.1). GTDB lineage: Bacteria > Bacteroidota > Bacteroidia > Flavobacteriales > Flavobacteriaceae > Flavobacterium. Next base: position 6,255 of record CAZWAF010000014.1, read on the forward strand.
ACTGAGCTCAATTATTTGATATACATGTCGTTGTTAATTATACTGATGCTGATTTGCGTGGTTGGCGTGATGATAAATCTTCCAATCCTGATCAGGGAAAGGCGAAAAATGCGTGTTATGATGTACAACAGTTACTCAAAAAAAAGAATAAAAAACAGCAGTTTTGACAGGCAATACGGAAATATATTAAACAATCATCAGAGCGTATAATAAATATTTAAATATTGTTTTATTCTATTTTTAACAGTAGGCAATAAAAGTCAGAATATTCAGTTATATTAGCAATCCACCCTAAATCAAAATACTATGAAAATCTTATCCCTAACCTTATCAATTTTGGTATTTTTTATTGCTGGTTATTTCCTTACAACAGATTTCAGGCTATCAACCGAATTTAACTACCTGATTTACATAAGCCTTCTTGTAATTCTGATGCTCATTTCGATTATAGGATTTCTGATTAACCTGCCGTTACTTCTTTACCATAGAAAAAAGATTGACAGTTTTTTCATGAAAAACACCTTTTACAGAAGGAATTAATATTACATACAAATAAAAATTGCGGCTTCTTTTATGAAGCCTTTTTGTTTAAAAAAGTTAAGTTCAGATTTACGTAATTCTCAAATGTTGTTTACATTTACTTTTTACAAAAATTTATATGAACACCGCAATTATCGTAATAACCGCCTTACTTATCGGGCTTGCGCTCGGGATATTCTTAGGAAAACTCCTGTCTTCTATGCATGCAAAGACCGAGAAAATAGGGCTCGAAGAAAAACTCATAGCATTGAACACGCAGTACAATACTTTGAAAGAGCAATTCCTTTCCGAAAAATCCGCAGCCGAAAAACAGCTACATATTTTAGCTCTGGAACGGGAGGCAATCCGTACTGAAAAAGACTCGCTTGCGATCCAGCTTTCAAAAAAAGAAACCGACTTTGAAAATCTCTGGGAGCGCAATGCCGAACAGAAACAGGAAGTTGAAAAACTACAGGAGAAATTTACCCTGGAATTTGAAAATCTCGCAAACAAGATCCTCGAAGAAAAATCGACGAAATTTACCGAACAGAATCGGGAGAACATGAAAAACATCCTTTCTCCTTTACACGATAAAATCCATCTTTTTGAAAAAAAAGTAGAAGATACGCATAAAGAAAGTATCGATTATCATGCAGCGCTTCGCCAGCAAATAATGGGATTGCGTGAAATGAACGAACAAATGAGCAAAGAAACGTTAAACTTAACCAAAGCACTCAAAGGCGATACAAAAATGCAGGGAAATTGGGGCGAGCTTGTTTTGGAGCGCGTGTTGGAAAAGTCGGGGCTTGAAAAAGACCGCGAATATTTTGTTCAGCAAAGCCATATAACAATTGACGGAAACCGTGTTTTTCCTGATATTGTCATTAATTTGCCCGATGGAAAAAAGATGATTGTCGACGCAAAAGTAACGTTAACCGCATATGAGCGTTATATTAATGAAGAAGATGAAAGCTTAAGAAATGTTTATCTTAAAGAACATGTAAATGCAATAAAAAGGCATGTAGAACAGCTTGGCGAAAAAAACTATCATGATCTATATCAAATTGAAAGTCCGGATTTTGTATTACTTTTCGTACCGATTGAGCCGGCATTTGCTCTGGCGTTGAATGAAGATACAACTTTATACAACCGCGCTTTTGAAAAAAATATTGTAATTGTAACGCCATCCACGCTTTTAGCTACTT
>CAZWAF010000014.1:7988-51214 GCA_964631795.1 uncultured Flavobacterium sp.
CGACAGCATGTGGGCCAATCAGAAACAACAGGAAAATGCCTATGAAATTGCCCGCCAGGCCGGCGCATTATATGATAAATTTGAAGGTTTCGTTAACGACTTGATTAAGGTTGGAAACAAAATAAAGGATTCAAAAACCGAATATGATAACGCAATGAATAAGCTTATAGAAGGAAAAGGCAACCTGATAACCAGCGTCGAAAAGCTAAAAAAAATGGGCGCAAAGGCAAAAAAAGCACTTCCCGAAAGTGTTATAAAGAGAGCCGAAACTGAGTTATGATAAATTACTGAATAACACTCGTTTCATTCAAAGTTAAGGCGTATTAAAAATTTAACATTATCAGGATTTAATCCGATTAATTCGATTTTATTGGTGTTTCAAGAAGAAATTTGTTTTATATTCATTTTTTTGAGTTCAACAAAACAATTAATCCACAGATATTATTAAATATTTGTTATTTTTGGTCAGCATTTTTAAAACTCAATGAAACAGAACTACCTAATAAGCTTTATTTGTCTTTTTTTATTCATCGGAATCACATCTTGTTCAAAAGATAAAGATGATGACTACGTCGTGATAGATCCCGATCCTGAAACTCCCGTAAGCGTTGATTTAACAAAAGTACCTTATCGCTATTTATCTGAATATTACTTTTTTAAAGGAAATTTAAAAAACCAGGAGCCTGTAGACGGCGTTTTGCCATATGAGCCGTCAAGTTCTCTTTTTACGGATTATGCTTACAAAAAACGCTTTGTATGGCTTCCAAAAAACACTAAAGCGACATATAATGGTGATGGAAATGTATTAGAATTGCCGGTAGGTGCAGCTCTGATTAAAACATTTTATTATGATGATGTGCAGAATGTTTCACCCATTGGAAGCAGCCGGATAGTTGAAACACGAATTATGATTCGTAAATCAGACGGATGGATATTTGCCAATTATGTCTGGAATGAAGACCAAACCGAAGCTGAATTTGACGTTGCCGGAAGCTTCACGGATGTTGCTTTTAAAGATCAGAACGGAGTAATAAAAAATGTAAATTACAGAATTCCATCAGAAGCACAATGCATTGTTTGCCATAAGGCTAAAACTATTGTAAACGGAGAGGAAACTTCTATCCATATCCCGATTGGAATCAAACCGCAATATCTTAATTTTAATTACAACTATACGACTGGTTCGAAAAACCAATTGACAAAGTGGATCGAGGACAATTATCTCGAAAGCAATTTTGCCCTGCCTAACCCTGATAATACAGTTGTTAATTACAACGATGCCTCTAAACCTCTTGAACAACGGGTACGCGCATATTTTGACATTAACTGTGCGCATTGCCACCAAACCGACAGGCATTGTGATTACCGGCCTATGCGTTTTGCATATAGTGAAACAAATGGTAACCTCGCAAATATGGGAGTGTGCGTAGATACACAGGATATGCAAGGCCTTCCTTCAGAGCTAGGGCAAATAATAACACCGCAGCGCATTGACCGTTCAATGCTCTATTACAGGCTAAACACCAATGATGAAACATACAGAATGCCGCTTCACGGGCGCACAATACTTCATGAAGAAGGATTAGCCTTGATTCGGGACTGGATAAACTCTTTAGAACGTTGCGAATAAGCACCAACTATAAAAACTTAACCATGAAACACAAATACACCAAAAACAAACAGCTTCGCCAAAAGTTTTTTAAGATAATGGCTCTAACATTGTTTTGTTGTGGATATCAATCTGTGAATGCCCAAGATTCCTGTATAGAAGCAGTTCCAATTGTTGCCGGAACTCATACAGTAGGTATTATAAATGGAGACTCGCCGAGCACTCCTTGCAGTAATTCAACCAATGCGCAAAACGGGGAATGGTTCGTTTATGTGCCAGATCAAAATTACAGTGTGACCATAACTTCAGACCTTATGGAAAACATCTGCAAGGACACCAGCTTTAATGTATACACCGGAGGTTGCTCAGGCCTTTTTTGTTATACCGGAGATGATGATTCGGGAGTAATCAACTGTAATAATGGAAACAATACAAACTCTTACCTGTCAAAGAAGACATTTGATGTTTATGCGGGTGCCAAATATTATATTGTTTGGGATAATCGCTGGAATAATTCTGAAGGATTAATTTTCCAATTATCAGAAGCCGCACCTATACAAACGCCTTGCCTTACAGCGATTCCCATAACCGCAGGAATTACTACGGTTGATGCTATTAACGGGCAAAACATTTCAACTTCATGTTCAACCGGAGCAACTCTTGCAAAATGGTACAAATACCAGCCTATGCAAAACTACCGGGTGACTGTTTCTTCAGACCTTGCTGAGAACATTTGTAAAGACACACGTTTTAGCGTTTATACGGGATCGTGTTCTTCGCCCACATTGACCTGTGTAACTTCAGACGATAATTCGGGTATTATAGAATGTAACTCAGGGAATACTCTTTCTAATCTGTCCAAAACGACTTTCGATGTTGTTGCTGGTATGATCTATTATATCGTATGGGATAATCGTTGGAGTGCTGAAGGATTTGTATTTGAACTAACGGAACAAACCATTGTAATCCCAATACAATATAACAGCCAATCGATATCTTCAATAAACAGTCAGTATAATATTTGTGTTGTCGATATGAATGGGGACGGAAAAGATGATATAGCAGGTGTAAGCCCAAACAACTTAAGAATACATTACCAGGGTAATGCCGGAGCGCTTACTTATCAGGATTTTCCGATTAGCGGAACCAGCAGAATGCCGGGATGGAGCCTTGCAGCCGGTGATTATAACCGGGATGGGTTTACCGACTTGGTTTTGGGAAATACAAGTGGGCTTACTTTTTGGAAATCGGCAAACGGAGGCACTTCCTATGTTAATAACACTCCATCACATTATATTTTCTGCCAAAGAACAAATTTTGTAGACATCAATAATGACGGAAACCTTGATGCATTTTCATGCCATGATGTAAATCCGAATGTATATTACCTCAATGATACTCAAGGCACAGGTGATTTTACCTATTATCAATCAGGAATAACAGCGGGAGCATACAACTTGGGTGTGACACCGGGCGGAGGTAATTATGCTTCATTATGGAGCGATTTGGATAATGATGGAGATTTGGATTTATTTATTTCCAAATGTTCTGGGCCTCCATGCGAAATACACAGAAACGACGGAAACGGCGTATTTACCGATATTTCAGCACAAGCAAAGGTAAACATGACACCTATAGCCTCATGGTCTTCAGCAATAGCAGATTTTGATAATGATGGCGATATGGACATATTAATTGGCACCAACGGCCCGAGTGTAAAATCAAAACTTCTCAGAAACGATCTTGACGTAGCCAACAATATTACTTTGAGCTTCACGGATATTTCAGCAGGATCGGGATGGGATACGAATACTTCGATACACCGCGATTATATTGCATATGATTTTGACAATGACGGATGGATTGATATTCTTGCCGGAGGAAACAAAATTATGTTCAATCGCGGCAATATGGTCTTTGAAGCAACAACCTATCCGGGACTGAATGTTGGCGGAGTTGGCGACTTAAATAATGACGGTTTCCTTGACATCCTGAATGGAAATACTATTCACTATGCAATCCCAAATTCAAACAACTGGATGAAGATTACATTAAAAGGCATGGAAAGCAATATTCACGGGATTGGCGCAAGAGTTGAAATAACAGGTTCCTTTGGCAAGAAAATACGTGATGTAAGAAGTGGTGAAGGTTTTGAGTTTATGAGCTCATTGAATGTCCATTTTGGATTAGGAACAGCCACTGCGGTAGAAATGATAAAAATTATATGGCCATCCGGAATCGTTGATACTATCATGAATCCTGATATCAATAAAATCATTCACGTTGTAGAGAGTTCAACTCTTGGAATTGAAGAACGAACTAATTCAGCTTTTGCCTTGTATCCAAATCCAACGACTGATTATATTGAATTTGCTTTCAAATCCCAAAACGAACATATTATATCTGCTGAGATTTTTGACCTTTCAGGAAGGAAAATCGCAAGGCCGGAAATTAAAAACAATAGAATTAACGTACAATCTTTACCTACCGGGGCATATATTGTTCTCTTGGAAAATGACAACGGAAAATTATTCTCGAAACGATTCCTTAAAAAATAGGTTTTGGCATAAACAATTTCAAAAAGAGCCCCTTTTATCCGGGGCTTTTTTATTCCTAATACCATTCATTAATAAAGTTCAATACTTTTATTAGTTTTACAAACAGAAAATAAAATACAATTCCTATTGATTTTCAACGATTTTATGTTTTAATAATCATGACACGAAACCTTCTGCTTTTTATTGCGGTATTTGCGCTAAATACGGCCACGGCACAAAAAAATTATAAATTCAAAAATGAATACAAACCCGAAAAGAAATACAAAGCCGAAACCACAACTACCGCTACAAGCGTAACCGACTTTTCAGGAAATGAAGAAATACTCGGAAATCTCAGAAAAAGTGGCGTGCAAATGCCAATGACAAATAGCGGCACAAACCATATGCCTTCGCAAATTATCACCGGAAAGAGACAAAAAAACGGTGATTTACCTGTTATGTTCCACTATGGTAATGTTACTAATAAAGTAATTATGGATACTGAAACAATAACAGAGGAAAGCCCGTTCTCGAACATAAAGGTTGAAGGGAAATATGATAAGCTGAATAACTTGTCACTCGGAATAGTTTTTGGCGAAAAAGTAACGCCCGAAATAGAAAAAGCCATTAAACTAACTTTACATTCGGCAATACACGCCGTTAGCTTTCCTGAAAAACCTATGAAGATTGGCCACAAATTTTCACGCGAAATACCTTTATCCCTGCCTATGCTGGGATCCGCACCAATCGGCATAAACATTCAGACTAATTATATACTTAAGGAAATAATTGGAGATAAAGCGATTTTTTCGATAGCACAAACCCTCAAATTCGATTTGGCTCAAGGCGATGTAATTATGTCCGCTACCGGAAATGGAGACGGCATAATGGAATTCAATATTTCCGATCATTATGTAACATCATGCAAATCTAACATGGCCATAAACATGAGCACAACTATGGATGAAAACATGAAAATGATACTCAAATCTGTTACCGCCACAGAAACTATAATAACAATGCAATAAAAGCCTTGTCGAAATTTATTTGCTCAAATACATTTTCCTTCTCGAATACAATTCATAAAATTGGTCGTCTTTCAAATCATCAATGAAAAGAATGCTTTCGCCGGTTGATTTCATTTCCGGCCCAAGTGCTTTGTTTACATTTTGGAATTTACTAAATGAAAAAACCGGCTGCTTGATCGCATAACCTTTTAATTTCGGGTTGAAATCAAAATCGGTTACTTTATTTTCGCCAAGCATAACTTTAGTTGCATAATTCACATAAGGCTCGCCATAGGCTTTTGCAATAAACGGAACCGTTCTCGACGCTCTCGGATTAGCTTCAATAATATAAACCGTATCGTCTTTTATCGCAAATTGAATATTTATCAGTCCAACAGTTTGCAATGCTAAAGCGATTTTCTTCGTATGGTCTTTAATTTGCTGCATTACAAATTCACCCAAATTAAACGGTGGCAATGTAGCATTCGAATCTCCCGAATGGATTCCGCATGGCTCAATATGTTCCATAATCCCGATGATGTAAACGTTTTCACCATCGCAAATTGCATCGGCTTCAGCTTCAATCGCTCCGTCAAGATAATGATCTAAAAGCAATTTATTACCCGGAATATTTTTCAGCAAATCGATAACATGTTCTTCCAATTCTTGTTTATTGATGACGATTTTCATTCCTTGTCCGCCTAACACGTACGAAGGGCGAACGAGTAAAGGGAAATCTAAAACATCCGCTAAAGCCGAAGCCTGATCAGCATTTTCAGCAACCCCGAATTTCGGGAACGGAATTTTCAACTCGGTTAAAAGTTCTGAGAATCTTCCGCGGTCTTCAGCTAAATCAAGTGCATCGAATGAAGTTCCAAGGATTTTGATTCCGTATTTGGAAAGTTTTTCTGCTAATTTCAAAGCGGTTTGCCCGCCAAGCTGAACAATTACGCCTTCAGGTTTTTCATGTCGGATGATATCATAAATATGTTCCCAGAAAACAGGTTCAAAATACAATTTATCAGCCGTATCAAAGTCAGTTGAAACCGTTTCAGGATTACAATTGATCATGATCGTTTCATAACCGCATTCTTTTGCTGCCAAAACACCGTGAACGCAAGAATAATCAAACTCGATTCCTTGCCCTATCCGGTTTGGCCCTGAACCTAAAACAACCACTTTCTTTTTATCGGAAACGATGCTTTCGTTTGAAACATATTTTGTTCCATCTGCAGTTTCAATTTCAGCTTCGAAAGTCGAGTAATAATAAGGTGTTTGCGCTTTGAATTCGGCTGCACACGTATCAACCAGTTTGTAAACACGGTTGATGTTCATTTCTTCTCGAAGTTTGTAAATCTGGCTTTCCAAACAACCCATCATGTGCGCGATTTGGCGGTCGCCATAGCCTTTTTGCTTTGCTTCCAGCAGTAATTCTTTGGGAAGCGAATCGACTTTATATTGTGAGATTTCTTTTTCAAGAAGATTTAATTCTTCATATTGTTTCAAAAACCACATATCGATTTTTGTGATTTCGTGGATGCGTGACAACGGTATTCCCATTTGTATCGCATCATAAATTACAAATACACGATCCCAACTCGCGTGGGTTAGTTTATCAATGATTTGTTCGTAATTTTTATAACCTTTTCCATCAGCGCCAATTCCGTTTCGTTTGATTTCGAGTGATTGTGTTGCTTTGTGCAGCGCTTCCTGGAATGAACGCCCGATTCCCATAACTTCGCCAACGGATTTCATTTGAAGTCCTAAAGTCCTGTCGGCGCCTTCGAATTTATCGAAATTCCAACGTGGTATTTTTACGATTACGTAATCCAAGGTTGGTTCAAACAATGCGGAAGTTGATTTTGTAATCTGGTTTTGAAGTTCATCCAAATTATATCCTAAAGCCAGTTTCGAAGCAATTTTTGCAATCGGATAACCCGTAGCTTTAGAGGCTAACGCTGAAGATCTGGAAACGCGCGGGTTGATTTCAATGGCAACAATGTCTTCTTTTTCATCCGGTGAAACAGCGAATTGCACGTTACAGCCACCGGCAAAATTCCCGATGGAGCGCATCATCAAAATCGCCATATCACGCAGTTTCTGGAATGTTGAATCGGATAAGGTCATTGCCGGAGCAACTGTAATTGAATCTCCGGTATGGATTCCCATTGGATCCATATTTTCGATTGAACAGATGATTACGACGTTATCGTTTTTGTCGCGCAATAATTCGAGCTCGTATTCTTTCCAGCCGATTAATGCTTTATCAATGAGCACTTCGTGGATTGGCGACATTTCCAGTCCGTAAGTAAGTTTTTCGTCAAATTCTTCCTTAGTATGGACAAAAGCCGCTCCGGTTCCGCCAAGTGTAAACGACGGGCGGATTACAAGCGGAAACCCAAATTCCTGTGCTATTTCTTTTCCTTTCAAAAATGAAGTTGCGGTTTTTGCCGGCGCAGTTGGAACGTTTATTTTTTCTAATAATTGTTTGAATTGTTCGCGATCTTCGGTAATATTGATGGCGTTGATATCGACTCCTATTAATTTTACCCCGAAATCCTGCCAGATTCCTTTTTCATCGGCTTCAAGGCAAAGGTTGAGCGCGGTTTGCCCGCCCATAGTGGGAAGAACAGCATCGATTTGCGGATGTTCTTTAAGGATTTTGATAATTGATTTTGTAGTAAGCGGTAATAAATAAACATGATCGGCCATGGATGGATCGGTCATGATCGTTGCGGGATTCGAGTTGATCAGGATGACTTCGATTCCTTCTTCACGGATGGAACGCGCCGATTGCGAACCGGCATAATCAAATTCGCACGCCTGCCCGATTACGATTGGACCTGAACCTATGATTAAAACCGATTTAATTGAATTGTCTTTTGGCATTGTAGTAGTTATGTGTAGTTTAGTTGTTTTTTGTCAAATGTTGAATGTCGAACGACAAACGAACTAGCCCCGATAGAAGCGGAAATCCTTTTTAATTTTGCGCTGAGCTTGTCGAAGCGTAAAATTAAAAAGATTGCAGCGGATAGCGGGAAACTGCTCCTGAAAATTTATCAAATCTTATAAACAGGTTTAAAAAAAAGCCGCTACTAATAAAAGTAACGGCTTGATATGGATTAGAAATCCTAATCATTATTTTTTGTGTCTTGGCTCTGAAGATACAGTTAATTTGTGTCTTCCTTTAGCTCTACGGCGAGCAAGCACTTTTCTTCCATTTGCAGAAGCCATTCTGTCCATAAATCCGTGCTTATTTCTTCTTTTTCTTTTCGATGGTTGAAACGTTCTTTTGCTCATTGTTTAGTATCTTTAAAAACTTAATATATTTTCTTCTTTACGATTTTATCTTCTGTAACTGTAAAACCGAGTGCAAATATACAAAGTCTTTTTTTTCTGGCAAGTGGTTTTGTAAAAATATTTTTAAAACCTTTTGCTATATTTGCATCGCATTTAAACACAAAATTATGTTTCACAGAAATATCAAACTTATTCTTGCCGTACTTATTATAATAACGGGTATTTGGCAATTTACCGAAAGAGAAATTGGTAACGGAATTTTCCTTTTACTGTTTTCTACTGTTTTTATTTTTCTTTACTTTAAAAATGAATTCATTTTATTGGCTTTTTTAAAATTGAGAAAACAAGATTTTGACGGAGCCAAAAAATGGTTGTCTTATATTAAAAATCCAGAAACGGCTTTAGTAAAGAAGCAACAAGGGTATTTTCAATATTTACACGGAATTATGCTTTCGCAAACCAATATTATGCAAGCTGAAAAACATTTTAAGAAAGCAATTGAGTTTGGACTTTCTATGGATACAGATTTGGCTGTTGCCAAATTGAATCTTGCAGGAATTGCAATGACCCGCAGAAGAAAACTGGAAGCGACCAATTTGCTTAACGAAGCTAAAAAACTTGACAAGCAAGGAATGTTGAAAGATCAGATAAAAATGATGAAAGACCAAATGAAGAAAATCTAATTTTCTTTTGGCTTAGAATTTATATTCAACAAAAAAGTCGTCATGAAATTTCATGACGACTTTTTTGTTTCTAATGTATTTACAAAGAGGTTATTTTCCTAAAAGCATTTTTGAAGCAATAATCAATAATATGCCTCCAAATATTTTTTTCAATGTTTTTTGATCAATACTGATTGCTATTTTACTTCCAAAATAACTTCCTACTATAAAAAACAGAGAAATAACAATGGCGTATCTCCAGTCTATAAAACCGGCTTTGTGATAGTTAAAAACAGCTAAAAAAGCAATTGGCGGAAGCATTACTGCCAAACTGGTTCCTTGTGCCTGTTGTTGTGTTAATCCGATAAGTAAAAGCATTGGAACAATAATAATTCCGCCACCCACACCAATTAATCCGCTTAACATTCCGGCTGCCAGGCCTATGGTTATCAATGTTAAAATTGTAATCGTTGTCATTTTGGGTTTATTAGTATCCATTTGTTGGAATTTCTAAAATATATTTTTTCTTATTAGGATTAACTAATTTTCTGTCTCTTAACCAAGGGTTGTGTATTTTCAGGATTTTGTAATTGATTCCCTGATTTTTAGCAAAAATGGCTAGATCATTTATAGTACTGTCAACTGTGATTTTTTTTGTAGGAAGCAATTTGTATAACTCCTGATCTGTATATTCAAAACCATATAATTTTGGGTTTTTCATGATTTCTTTCAAAGCTAGAATTCTGAAAACATATCGTGAAGTTTCGTCATTAAGTAATAGATCATAGTAATTATTGACTCCTTGAAATTCAATTTGTTTCGAAACACCAGATATTCCTGCATTGTAAGAAGCTGCGGTCAAAGTCCATGAACCAAATTTTTCTTTGGCTTTCAAAAAATATTTACAAGCCGCTTCGGTAGATTTTTCTAAATGATATCGTTCGTCAACATATTCGGTTACTTCCATGCCTTTTTCTTTAGCTGTATCAGGCATAAATTGCCAAACTCCACGAGCTCCGGCAGAAGAAACAGCATTGATTAATCCGCTTTCAATTACAGCCAAATATTTGAAATCATCAGGAATATTGTATTTTTTTAGAATTGGTTCAATTACCGGAAATGCACGATTGGCTCTCTTTATAATTATTAAAGTAGTGGCATTAAGGCTTAAATTTACCAGGAATTCTCTGTCAAAACGTTCCTTTACATCGGTAATTTGAAACGGAACATTTTCTCCGGCAAAATCTGCATTTGTTGGGTAATATCTCGATAAACCTTGTTTGGTAACAGTACTTTTGTTATTGTTTGAAACTGCGTGTATCAAAATACCGCAAACTAAAAATATTCCAATTGCTATTAGTATGCTTTTTCCTCTTTTCATTTTTCTTCTTTATTAAATGGATAAAATTTCATTATTTGTTAGGTTTTAAAGGTTTATTTTAGAATAAGTTTAGGTAAATTGTCATTAAACCATTTATATCTGTTCAAAATCATTACATGAGTTCCTCCTTTCACAACGATACAATTTTGTATATATTTTATAGGAAAAGTCTTGTCTTGATCTCCCTGAATATGAATTATATTTTCAATAGGACTGGTTTGTTCCCAAAAAAGCAATTGATAAATAGACCAATCTAAATATTGTTTATTTCTGACTGAAAGATATTTTTCATACAAATGTAATCTCTCTTTTAATTGGTTTCCCACAAAACGTTGAACTTTTTGTTCCAGATTCTGTACCAAACCGGTTGGTAAAATTTTGTAAAGTTTCATTTTTTTTGCTAGTCGCATAAAAGGAGGTAATTCTAAATTACTTTTAACACTCGAAATAATAATAACTTTTTTGACTTTGATAAATTTCGCCATTTCCTGAACTATAACTCCTCCAAAAGAGACTCCTACCAAAACTGCGTTTTCATGAGTTACTTTTTTTGACATTCTTTCAGCATAATCCAAAAGTGTTTCTCCTATTAAAGGAATTTCCCATTCCAGAAAAATTATTTCAAAAGTAGATTCAGGCAATGAAATCCTTTCAAATATTTTAGGATTGGCAGCCAAACCGGGCATAAAATAAACAGCTATTTTACTCATTTTTATGATTTTTAGCGAAATAATACCTTCTTGTGAAATTTTATCCCGAAATTTGTTAAAAGTTTTTTTTCAATAAATAACACTTGCACATTTTCTAAATCCTAATTTAGTTTTAAATTCAACTCCATGGAAATTAAAAATAATGTTTTTTCGAGACAATTTGAAACACAATTCGATCAAAAAATTATCGCTGTTGAATATTCTCTTCAGGAGAAAAAAATATTTCTGACGAAAATTACGCCCGACAATTTTGCTGATGAAGATTATATCAGTGAATTTCTTAAACAAATTATGGAATTTGCCTATGAAAACAAGCATAAGGTAGTTCCGGTTCTTCCAAAAATTGCTGTTTTTTTCAAAAAAAATCCTGTTTACAAAGATTTACTTCCTCCGGGAATTAAAATTTAGATCAGAACATTTTCTAACAAAAAAGCAACTCATTATTGAAACGAGTTGCTTTTTTGTTTTTAAGAAAATGAAATTGATTTATTCAAATGACTGCATATTTACCAATTTGTTGTAAGTTCCATCCAAAGCAATCAATTCTTCGTGTTTTCCTTGTTCTACAATTCTTCCTTTTTTCATTACTACAATTAAATCTGCTTTTTGAATAGTTGATAGTCGGTGAGCAATCACAATTGAAGTTCGGTTTTGCATCATATTTTCCAAAGCAACCTGAACAAATTTTTCACTTTCGGTATCTAAAGCCGAAGTTGCTTCGTCCAAAATCATAATCGGTGGATTTTTTAAAACCGCACGGGCAATAGATAAACGTTGTTTTTGTCCGCCCGAAAGTTTGTTTCCGCTGTCGCCAATATTGGTATAAATACCATTTGGTAAATCTTTGACAAATTCATAAGCGTTGGCAATTTTCAAAGCTTCGATAATCTCATCATCGGTTGCATCAAGTTTACCAAGAGCAATATTAGCTTTGATAGTATCATTGAACAAAATGCTGTCCTGAGTTACCAAGCCCATCAAACCACGAAGTGATTTCAAATCGATGTCTTTGATATTGGTGTTGTCAATTGCGATTTCACCGTGATTTACATCATAAAAACGAGTCATCAAATTGGCAATGGTACTTTTTCCGCTGCCAGACTGACCAACAAGAGCTATGGTTTGTCCTTTTTTGATTTCTAATGAAAAATCTTTCAAAACCGATTCTTTGTCGTATTTGAAATTGATATTTTTTATCTCAATATTGTTTTCAAAATGATCTTTTTTAACAGCATTAACTTTACTTGTAATTGTATTTTCTTGTTCCAAAATTTCCAAAACACGTTCTGCTGCGGCATTTCCTCTTTTGATGTTGTAAGAAGCTTTTGAAATCGATTTTGCAGGAGTCAGAATGTTGTAAGCCAATCCCATATAAGCAATAAAAGCCGCGCCATTCAAGGTTTTTTCAATCAAAACCATGTGTCCTCCATACCAAAGTAAAATAGCAATTACGGTAATTCCCATAAATTCACTCATAGGAGAAGCAAGGTTTTGACGGTTTCCGATACTGTTTGATAAATTAAAAAAACGATGGGTTGAATTTTGAAAAACATTATTAAAATAATTTTCAGAATTGTAGCCTTTTACCACTTTTAATCCTCCTAAAGTTTCCTCTATAGTTGACAAAAAATGACCTTGTTCCTGTTGGGCTCTGGTAGATTGTTTTTTCAAACTTTTTCCAATTACTGAAATCACATAACCCGAAACCGGAATGAAAATAAAAACAAATATGGTAAGTTTTATGCTGATGGTAAACATCATAATGATGGTGAAAATAATTGTAAGAGGTTCTTTTACTATTAATTCTAAAATTGATAAAAAAGAAGCCTGAACTTCATTTACATCACTTGCAATTCTCGAAATAGTATCTCCTTTTCTCTTTTCAGAAAAAAAGGAAAGCGGTAAATCGATGGTTTTTTTGTACATCGCATTTCTCATGTCTCTCAAAACTCCATTTCTCAAAAAAGTAATAAAAAACATTGCTAAATAATCGCTGATGTTTTTTAGTAAGAATACAGAAATGATGATTGATACCATAATTGATAAGGTATATCCAATTCCAAATTCCTGAGTAGCTGTAGTTATAAAATAACTCATATAATCTTCAAGAAAATGTTTTACTTCAAAAATATTGGTGTAAACAGGTTTTACGGTATTGTTTTTTGTCTGATCAAATAATACCTGCATCATCGGAATCAGTGCCATAAATGAAATAGTACTGAATAAAGCATACAGGATATTGAAAAATATGTTTAGATAAGCATATTTTTTATAAGGCAATATAAAGGGGAATATTTTTTTGAAATTGTTCATTATTTTCGGATGTTATTTTCTGCTATTGCAATGGCTTTTTCCAGTTTTTCCAGCAATAAATTTTTATCGGGTAATTGTGTTAAGTAGGCTGCAACCTTGATTTGCTCGTTTTGATCAAGCATTAAATATTTGATTTGTTCCGGCGATTTTTCGCTGCAAAGAATTAATCCAATAGGTTTGTTTTCTCTTTCTTTTTGTTCGTTTTCTTCCAGCCAACGAAGATAAAGTTCCATTTGACCTTTGTAACCGGCTTTGAATTTTCCAAGCTTTAAGTCTATTGCGACTAAACTTCCTAAGCCTCTGTGGTAAAAAAGCAAGTCGATGTAGAAATCTTCATTGTCAATCGTTATTCTTTTTTGACGGGCTAAAAAAGCGAATTCGCTTCCCATTTCTGTAAGAAAATATTGAAGCTGCGCCAGAATGGAACTTTCTAAATCTTTTTCGGAATAACTATCGTGTAATCCAAGAAAATCCAAAAAATAAGGATCGCGAAAAGCCAAGTCAGGACTTATCTTTTTTTCTGTTTCCAATGTTTTTAGTTCATTCAGAATCGTTTCTTCCGGTTTTTTGCTGATGGCGGTTCTTTCAAAGAGCATGCTGTCCATTCGTTCCTGTAAAGTTCTGACACTCCATTTTTCATGAATAGCCATTTGGATATAGAATTCTCTTTTTATGTCGTTTTCTATATAAATTATATTGTATAAATGTGACCAACTCAATTTTGCAGACACTGTCTGCAAAATTGTAATGTCTTGAAAAACGGTGCTTAACTTTATAAAACCTTGAAGGTTTCTTTTACTAAAACCCGTCCCATATCTTTTGGTCAGCTCTTTGCTCAATTGTGGAATTATTTTCTTTCCGTAATCAGCGCGATTATTTTTTAGAATATCATCATTGATGTTTTTTCCTATGTTCCAATATAATAATGTCAGTTCCTGATTTACGGTTTTTGCAACATTATGACGTGTTGTATCTATTAAACCGATAATAGAGTTTAATAGTTGCGGAGTGTCATTGATGTTGATTTCGTTGCTCATTAAACGATATTTAAATCCTGTAAGATGTTTTTGATTTTGCTGTCCAAGAACGCTTCCGCTTCAGGAACGTCATTAACCGATTCTACATGTGCGTTTACACTGATGTAAAATTTGATTTTTGGTTCTGTTCCGCTTGGTCTTGCCGCGATTTTGGTTCCGTCTTCCGTATAGTAAATCAATACGTCCGATTTCGGCATATTGATGGTTTCTTTTTCTCCTGTAAACAAATTAGTAGCAACAGAAGTTTTGTAATCTTCAACCATAATCACTCTTTCTCCATTGATTTCTGTCAAAGGATTAGTGCGTAAATCAATCATCATTTGGTTGATTTCTTTTAAACCGTCGATTCCTTTTTTGGTCAAAGAAACCAAATGTTCTTTGTAGAATCCGTAATCAACGTAAGTTTGAAGCAGTTCTTTGTAAACCGAACTTCCTTTGGCTTTGGCCTGAGCAGCAATTTCGCAGATCAATAGGGTAGAAGCAACTGCGTCTTTATCGCGCACTGCATGTCCCACCATGAAACCGAAACTTTCTTCCCCACCGCCAATGAATTCCAATTCAGGGAAATCTACAATCATTTTGGCAATCCATTTGAAACCTGTCAAGCCCACTTTGCAGTCTACGCCATAAGCCGAGGCTACTTCCATAACCATAGGCGTAGAAACGATGGTTGAACCAATGAATTGGTTTCCGTTCAGTTTTCCTTGTTGTCTCCATTGTTCTAATAAAAATTGGATCATCAGAACCATGGTCTGGTTACCATTAAGTAAAATCATTTTACCATCGTTGTCTCTCACGGCAATTCCCAAACGATCGCAGTCAGGGTCAGTTCCTATTACGATGTCAGCATTGATTTCGTCAGCCAAAGCCACTGCCATAGCCAAAGCTTCCGGCTCTTCCGGGTTTGGAGATTTTACAGTAGGGAAATCACCGTTAGGTTCAGCTTGCTCTTTTACGATATGTACGTCTTTGTATCCGGCTTTCGCCAAAGTTTGAGGAACCGCTGTAATTGAAGTACCGTGCAATGAAGTGAAAACGATTTTCAGATTGTCTTTGGCTTCAGCTGGAGTATTGAAACTTGCGTTTTCAACAGCCGATTTTACAAAAGTCTCGTCAATTTCTTGATCTATAAATTCTATCAGATTCTCATTGGCTTCAAAACGGATGTCTTCATATTTTGTAGCTTCAATGATCTTAATGATTTCTGAATCCTGTGGCGGAACCAATTGTCCGCCGTCTTGCCAGTACACTTTGTAACCGTTGTATTCCGGCGGGTTGTGTGAAGCGGTAAGCACAATTCCGGCCTGACATTCTAAATGTCTTACGGTAAAACTCAATTCAGGCGTTGGACGTAAATCTGAAAATAAATATACTTTGATGCCATTAGCCGAAAATACGTCAGCAACTACTTTTGCCAAAGATTTACTGTTATGACGGCAGTCGTAAGCGATGGCAATTTTCAATTCTTCATTCGGGAAAACCTGACGCATGTAATTTGAAAGCCCCTGAGTGTTTTTCCCTAAAGTGTATTTGTTGATACGGTTGGTTCCCACGCCCATGATACCGCGCATTCCGCCAGTACCAAATTCAAGGTTTTTGTAGAAACTGTCTTCCAATTCTTTAGGCGAATTGGTCATCATATTTTTGATTTCTTCCTGAGTTTCGTTATCGAATATTGGAGTAAGCCATTCGTTGGCTTGCTGTAATAAAGTTTCTTCTAGTTGCATTTCTTTTTTTATTTTTTGTAACCGATTCGTTTTCGTTCATCGGTATCATTTTTCAATTTGTCTTTGTCTAATAAATAATTAAGCACTTTATAAACTTCCGGCATTTGAACTTCAATTTCATCAATTCTTTTTTGGAGTTCCGAATAGTTGATAGCAAATTGTCTTATTGCTACAAATGCTCTCATAATCGCAATATTTATTTTGAGGGCATTTTCGCTTTTAAGTACACTCGAAAGCATTGCGATTCCTTGTTCTGTAAAAGCAAAAGGCATGTATTTAGAATGTTGACCTCTTCCGGTCTTTAAGGTCACAAATTGTGACCTTAAAGAATCATATTCGCCTTTGGTAATTTCAAACATAAAGTCTTCAGGAAATCGATTGATATTTCTTTTTACAGATTGTTTCAAGATCTTAGTTTCAGTACCATAAAGTATTGCCAAGTCAAAGTCCAGCATTACTTTATAACCTCTGATTTCATATATTTTATGCTGAATGATTTCTAATTCCATGTTTTAATATTAAGGTGTCACAATTTGTGACCTCAAAATTTGTTACAGATTTACCGTACTTGAAACTTTATATCTCTCTTCGTTGTTTTTTGTTCTTAATATAATTTCGCCAAGAAATCCTGCCAAAAATAATTGGGTTCCAATAATCATTGTAGTTAATGCAATATAAAATAAAGGATTACTTGTAACCAATATTGTTGGAAGTCCGGCGTAAAGTTTTATTAATTTATGGACAATGATAAATCCGGTAGAAAGAAATCCTAATAGAAACATAACTACTCCCAATGCTCCGAAAAGGTGCATTGGCCTTTTTCCGAATTTGGAAAGAAACCAAATGGTAATTAAATCCAAAAATCCATTAATAAAACGTTCCATTCCGAATTTGGTTTCGCCGTATTTTCTTGCTTGGTGCAAAACTACTTTTTCGCCAATTTTTGAAAAGCCTGCATTTTTTGCTAAAACCGGAATATATCGGTGCATTTCGCCCGAGACTTCAATGTTTTTGACTACTTCTTTTCTGTAAGCTTTCAATCCGCAGTTGAAATCGTTTAGCTGAACGCCTGAAGTTTTTCGTGCGGCCCAATTGAATAATTTGGATGGCAGATTTTTTGAAACTACAGAATCATATCGTTTCTTTTTCCATCCGGAAACCAAATCGAATTTTTGATTGATAATCATGTCGTACAATTCGGGAATTTCTTCCGGATTATCCTGTAAATCGGCATCCATAGTAATTACAACGTTTCCGTGAGCTTTGGCAAAACCAGCATGCAAAGCCTGTGATTTTCCAAAGTTTTTCATGAAACGGATTCCTTTTACATTTGGATTTTCGGCAGACAATCGATTGATGATATTCCATGAATTATCGGTGCTTCCGTCGTCTATGAAAAGAATTTCATAAGTGTATTGATGGGTTTTCATCACCGAAACAATCCAGTTGTGGAGTTCCTGCAAAGATTCTTCTTCGTTAAGAAGCGGTATGACTATAGATAAATTCATTGAATTAGAAACTTTGTGGGTTGTCTCTTTTTACAACCAATCCTATTATACATGAATAAAGTAATCCCATAAAGGAAAATGATAATAGTGTAATTGGGATTGTAAATAAAGGTGATGAGAACTTTCTGGCCATTTCTACACCCATTTCAAGTTCTTTTTGAGTAATATTTGGTTTTTGTTTAAGCATAATTTGCTTGGTTTGACTTAAAATCAATTCTAAATATTCTGGAAATAAAAAATTGAAAATAGCATTAAAAACTACGAAGATTAGAGCACCTATAAATACAGTTGAAACGCCTGTTTTTAAAGATTCGATGAAAGAAATATAACCTCCGTTCTTTTTTCTGAAATCAAGACAACTCAAAAAGATGAAAGTAACCGGAAAGAAAAAATAGCTTAGAATACTGGAAACAGTTCCAATCATTGGAGTTTCTATTACATCGACACCAGAAACATAAATGATAACGAAACTTAAAATCATTAATAAACCAAAGATGATTCCGAATTGGGGATTTTTTTTGGGAGCAATACTATTATTTTCCATGAAAGAGTTACTAAAATTAATCGACAAATATAGCAATTCCCGATTTACCCACGTTAAAAAATATTATAGGATAAAAAAATAAGACTTAATGATTTGTATATTTAAAAATAAATGTAAATTTGCAAACTCAAAATAATAGAGTTAAACAAAAAATTACAATTGTGTTTATACCTTTTTTGTTGAAAAAGCTGCAAAACAGGTTGTAATCATTCTAAAGAAAAATAAAATTTACAAGATGAAAAAAGGAATCCACCCAGAAAATTACAGATTAGTAGCGTTTAAAGACATGTCTAACGAAGAAGTTTTTATCACTAAATCTACTGCTGATACTAAAGAAACAATTATTCACGAAGGAGTTGAATATCCAGTTGTGAAAATGGAGATCTCTAGAACTTCTCACCCTTTTTACACAGGTAAATCTAAACTTATTGATACTGCAGGACGTATCGACAAGTTCAAAACTAAATACGCGAAACACGTTAAATAATTTTAACTGTTTTCAAAATAAATTGAAGCCTTCCTTTTCGGGAGGCTTTTTTTTTGAATTCGATTGCTCGAATAATCAAACAATCGAATAATCCAATTTTAAGAAAACCTTTGTAACTTTGAGACCTTTAACTTTGAAACGAAACAAAATGAATTATATCCTTTTTGACGGAACGGTAAGAAACGCCTTGCTTCCTTTTACATTCACCCGTCCGGTTGCGGATATTCGCATCGGAATTTTAACCATTCGTGAAAAATGGGAGAAATATTTGGGATCAACCACTACCACTTTGACCGAAGAATATTTATCTGAAAAATATCCAATGGTGGAGATGGAAGAGAATGTGATGATTAATGCGTCTTATTTGCCGAATTCTATTTTGGTTGAAATGGTAAGCAATCTTGAACCGAACCAAGCTATTTTTAAAGGAGAAGAAGTAATTGCATTTTATACTCAGGAAAGTCAGCCCGAAGTTGATTTTGATACTTACGAAATTATAGAATACAATGATGATTGTCTTTTTGTGGCTCACACCTGGGATATTTTTTCCAAAAACGATACCGCTTTACGCGAAGATTTTGAATTGATTACCGAAGGAAGAAAATCACAACCAATTCCGAAAAGTGTAAACGTAATTGCTCCGGAAAATGTTTTTATAGAAGAAGGAGCTAAATTGGAATTTGTAACATTGAATGCTTCAACAGGGCCTATTTATATTGGTAAAAATTCTGAGATTATGGAAGGTTCTGTAATTCGCGGGCCTTTTGCCTTGTGCGAAGAAGCTCAGGTAAAATTGGCAACCAAAGTTTATGGAGCAACAACTGTTGGGCCTCACAGTAGAATTGGAGGAGAGGTAAATAATTCGGTTTTGTTCGGATATTCAAACAAAGGACATGACGGGTTTTTAGGAAATTCGGTTTTAGGTGAATGGTGTAATATTGGAGCTGATTCGAATAATTCGAATTTGAAAAATAATTATGAAGAAGTAAAACTCTGGAGCTATGAAACCGAAGGTTTTGCTAAAACAGGTTTGCAGTTTTGCGGATTGATGATGGGAGATCACAGTAAATGCGGAATTAATACCATGTTTAATACAGGAACTGTTGTTGGTGTAAGTACTAATATTTTTGGAAGTGGATTTCCAAGAAATTTTGTTCCTAGTTTTTCATGGGGAGGAGCTTCAGGATTTACAACTTATATTACCAAAAAAGCTTTTGAAACAGCCAGAATCGTAATGTCGCGCCGTCATGTAGAATTTGACGAAAAAGAAGCCCGAATCCTGGAACACGTTTTTGAAGAAACCAAAAAATGGAGAAAAGAATAAGATGATTTGAAAATAAGATAATTTGAAAATGACCACAATTGCGAAAGTAGTTGTGGTTCTTTTTTCTTAATCTTGCAGTCTGTTATTAATTTCTATCTGAATATATGTCTTCACATCGTCATTTTTTACTTTATAAACCTTACGGATATTTAAGTCAGTTTATTTATGAATTGAAAAGAAAGAAGAAATTATTGGGAGAATTACATGATTTTCCTCAAGGAACTATGGCAATTGGTCGTTTGGATGAAGATTCTGAAGGTTTACTTTTATTGACAACTGATGGTAAAGAAAGTGAAGCTGTTCGAAGTAAAAAAGTAGATAAAGAATATTATGTTCAGGTTGATGGAGTGATTACCCAAGAAGCCATTGATAAAATAAGGCAAGGAGTTGAAATTGGTTTAAACGGAACTAAATATACCACTCTTCCGTGCGAAGCTTTTTTGCTAGAATCAATTCCGGATTTTCCATTAAGAGGTAAAAAGATTCGTGATGAACGTCACGGACCTACGAGTTGGGCTTCTATTACGGTTAATGAAGGTAAATTTCGTCAGGTGCGAAAAATGACCGCAGCAGTTGGTTTTCCTACATTGCGATTGGTTCGTGTGAGAATAGGAAATATTCATCTTAATAATTTACAAGCCGGAGAAGTTCTGGAAGTTGAAAACTTTAAAATATAAAAAAATCAGAATGTTAAACATAGTTTTAGTAGAACCAGAAATACCTAATAATACCGGAAATATTGGTCGTTTGTGTGTGGGAACCGGCAACAGACTGCATTTGATTCATCCTTTTGGATTTCAGATTACTGATAAAAATCTCAAACGTTCGGGATTGGATTATTGGGTGAATTTGGATTGGAAAGAATATCAAAATGTAGAAGAGTGGATTGCGCAAATTCCGGATAAAAACAGGGTTTTTCTTTTTTCCTCCCATGCCGAGAAAACTTATTATGAACAAGAATTTCAGGATGGAGACTGGTTGGTTTTTGGCAAAGAAAGCGTTGGTTTGAGTTCTGAAGTTTTGGCTCAGTTTCCAAATCAGCTTACAATTCCTATTTCTTCTTATGTTCGTAGTTTTAATTTGGCCAATTCGGTTGCTTTTGCCATTGGTGAGGCAAGAAGACAACTTGAATTCAAATAATATTGAATCATGGACAATACAAAGAATTATCTTTTTCTGATTTTATTTCATTGTCTTTTGGGACTGGGGATTTTTATGTTTCCATTTTTGTCAAAAGTATATGCTTTGTCAATTATTGTCTTTGGATTATATCAAATTCTAACAACTAAGAACAGAAATAATGAAGCTCTTTATGCATCTGCTTATATTGTGGGTGCAGAAGTTTTTTTACGAATGACCAACGGAGCTTTTTTGTATGAATTTGGTAAATATGGAGTTGTTATTTTCTTGTTTGCGGGGATGTTTTTTAGTGGGTTTTCTAAAAAATCGATTTCGTATTGGATCTTTTTATTGCTTTTAATGCCCGGGATTGTTATTGCTACTCAAACATTGAATTTAGATACTGATATTCGAAAGAGAATTATTTTTAATATTTCAGGTCCTGTTTGTCTGGGAATTGCTTCTGTATATTGTTATGATCGAAAAATTTCAATCAAAGAAATTAATAATCTTTTATTGATATTGGGTTTACCAATAATAAGTTGTTCTGTTTATCTACTGTTTTATGTTCCCGATGTGAGAGCTGTTATTACCGGAACTCAATCAAATTTTGAAACATCCGGAGGTTTTGGGCCCAATCAGGTAGCAACCATTTTAGGTTTGGGAATGTTTGTTTTTTTTAGCAGAACTTTATTGGCTTCAAAAAATTATTTATTGGTTCTGGTCAATTTACTTCTTGCAATATTCATCGGATACAGAGGTTTGATAACATTTTCGAGAGGAGGAATGTTGACCGCTTTGTTGATGTTGTTGTTGCTCTTATTTGTTTTGTACATAAATACAAAAGGATCGGGAAAGTTGAAATTAGGATTTCTTGCCGGAGTATCTCTTTTTATGTTCTTTGGGATTTGGGCAATTACCCAACTTCAAACCAATGGATTGATAGGAAAAAGATATGCTAATGAAGATGCAATAGGCCGGAAAAAAGAAACTCAATTGTCCGGAAGAGAAATGATAGCCAATACCGAAATTAATGCATTTTTAGAAAATCCTTTTTTCGGAATTGGAGTGGCAAAATCCAAAGAAATGCGAATGGAAGAGTTAGGATTAGAGGTGGCTTCTCACAGTGAAGTTACCAGAATGCTTGCTGAACATGGAATGTTGGGAGTTTTAGCTCTTTTGATTTTGGGTATAACTCCCATGATAAAGTATTTTAATAATAAGGAACATTTGTATTTGTTTTGTTTTGTAGCTTTTTGGTTTCTAACAATCAATCATGCGGCTATGAGAATTGCGGCTCCTGCCTTTGTTTACGCATTGTCTCTGTTAAAAGTAAGAATCAATGAGTAAGAAAAGAATTCTCTATATCGGAAATAAATTGTCTAAACACGGTTTTACAATTACAGTAATGGAAACTCTTGGTTTGTTGCTGGAAAGAGAAGGATTTGATGTTTTTTATGCTTCCGATAAAAAGAATAAGTTTCTGCGAATGTTCGATATGATTATAAAAACGTTGCGTTTTGGTTTCAAAACAGATTATGTCTTAATTGATACTTACAGTACTTCTAATTTTTATTATTCTTTGTTGATTAGTCAACTTTGCAGATTGTTGAATCTGAAATATATTCCTATTTTACACGGTGGCAATCTTCCAAAAAGGTTGGAATCGAATTCTTTTTTTTCGAATATTCTTTTTAAGAATGCTTATAAAAATGTAGCTCCTTCTCAATATTTGCTTACTTCTTTTTTGAAAAAAGGATATTCAAATACAATTTATATTCCCAATACAATTCACATAGAAAATTATCCTTTTTATTCCAGAGAAATTAAAGGACCTAAACTACTTTGGGTACGATCATTTGCCAAAATTTACAATCCAAAAATGGCAATTAAAGTTTTGTCACTTTTGAAAAAAGATTTTCAAAATGCAACGCTGACTATGGTTGGTCCCGATAAGGAAAATATACTTCCCGAATGTAAGGAATTTGCAAAATCGCTGGGAGTAGAAGTAACCTTTACCGGAAAATTGACGAAACAAGATTGGCTTGAATTATCGAAATCAAAAACTATTTTTATTAATACCACTCATTTTGATAATACTCCCGTGAGTGTTATTGAAGCAATGGCGCTGGGATTGCCTATTGTTTCGACCAATGTGGGAGGTTTACCTTTTTTGATTCAGAATGATAAACATGGAATTTTGGTAAATGATGATGATGCCGAAGAAATGTCGAATGCAATTAAAAAAATTATCTTAAATCCGAACTATACATTTGATTTAATAAAAAACGCACGACAGGAAACCGAAAAATTTGATTGGAATATTGTTCGTTTGCTTTGGTTGGAATTGCTGGCATAGATGATTTTTTCAATTGATATTTTATTATATTGCGGCAGATAAATTTATAAAAGTGATGATGAAGAAGAAGAATAAAAAGATACATTTTGAAATTTCAGAAAGAAAAGTACTTCTGAGGGTTTTTGATATATTTTTTGTGCTTTTCTCTCTCTCTGTTGTAAGTGCTGTTTTTGAATTTAACTATTTTTCTTTTTCCGGTACCAATTATTATTGGAGCATAGTTTTGGCATTATATCTGACTGTTTTTGGTTCAATATTCGAGATGTACAATCTTTTAATTGCCAGTAAACAGTTAGAAGGCGTAAGAAGTGTTATTCTCACTTCGTCAACTACAGTATTCTTTTATCTTTTAACTCCGGTTTTAACACCTTCTTTACCGTCAAACAGATTTCAGATTTTAGTTTTTTATTTTACTGTTTTGGCTTCTCTTTTATTTTGGAGAATTATTTATGTGAAGTTTTTTGCTTCTCATAGATTTTTGAAAAGTGCAATTTTAGTGTGTGATAAATCTCAACTGAATCAATTGGTTGAAGGTTTAGGAAATGTAGATCCGCATTACAGAATAGTTGGTTTTGTTGATTTAAATGAAAGCGAATCTGTTGATTGCGAAAAATCAGTAATCAAAGAGATTAAATTAAACAGATTGTCTGATTTTTTGGCAAACAATTCAATTTCCGAAATTGTAGTAGCTTCAGGTAAAACAGAATTTATTACAAAAAATTTATACGAAAACCTGATTCAGTTTTTGCAGAGCGGAGTAGTAATTAGAGAATATTATCAGCTTTATGAAGAGCTTACCCAACGAATTCCGGTTCAGTATTTGTCAAGAGATTTTCATTTGTATTTTCCTTTTAGCCGCAGCAATCAAAACAGATTGTATCTCATAAGTATTCGAATATTTGAAATTGTTTTGTCAATAATAGGGCTTACAATAGCATTTATGTTTTTTCCATTATTGATTTTAGGGAATTTAATAGCAAACAGAGGACCTGTTTTTTACACTCAGGAAAGAGTTGGTCAAAACGGTAAAATATTCAATATTTATAAGTACCGAACCATGGTTTATAATGCCGAAATACAAGGAGGTGCTGTTTTTGCCATGGTAAACGATTTGAGGGTAACTCCTTTTGGAAAGTTTATGAGAAAAACCAGAATAGACGAATTTCCTCAGTTTTTTAATATTCTAAAAGGAGATATGTCTTTTATAGGTCCTCGTCCGGAAAGACCTGTTTTTACCCAAATAATTTCAGAGAAAATGCCTTTTTATGAAACCCGTCATATTATAAAACCGGGACTTACCGGATGGGCACAGGTAAACTACAATTATGGAACAACACTCGATGACAGTCTGGTAAAATTGCAATATGATTTGTATTACATAAAATATCGCAATATTTTTATGGATATCGATATTATGCTGAAAACCTTAACCACGGTACTTTTTTACAGAGGTCATTAAATTCTGTTTTTTCTCAGATTCAAAATTAATTTTCCCAAAAGAATTCCGTTTGTTAAAATCATCGGAATAAACATCAAAAAGTTAGGTTTATTGATAAGATACAAAGTATAAATAATCAATAAAACCGAATTAATATAAGATGTTTTTAATATCCATTTCTTATTGTTTTTTATCATAAAATAAACAAGAATCAGTAACAGAGGGTTGAAAAGAAGTGCATTGTAATTCATTTCCACTTCACTATGAAAAGAGTAAAATCCTACAGAAATAAGGAAAATACCAAACAATCCCATAAAGATAAAATAGCCCAATGTCAGCCATTTTCTGTTGATTAAAACAATTGCCGCCAGAATCGAAATGTAAGTGTAAATGTTGTTCCAAACAGAAAATGGAGCAGGCGTTTCCGATTTTGGGTTTACAATTTCAGTTGTATTTGAGAGCGGTAAATTTCCGTTTTTCGATTTAGAAATACTTTCCATAAACTGCAAAGGCAAAAATATCTTGTCGAATATTTTGTCAGTTTTATGACCAAAAATGATATTGATTCCCAGATTTTCATAAAAATGATTTTCCAAATAACCATAAAGAATAGTTCTGTTGGTTTTATTTGAATCTTTTATCTGTAAACTAAGAGGTGTTTTTAGTTGATCCTGAACTTTGTCCACAACCATAGTGGTACAATTTCGGTCAATGAACTTGTAGGTGTAAAATCGGCTGTCTGAATATAAGCTTAGAAAAAGAGTGTCATAAATATTCTGAATTTGTGCAGGAGAAAGATTGAGTTTTTGCTCATAAACACCTCTTTGCAAGTAACGATAGTCCGAAATAAATTCGCCATAACTATTTGTAGATACAAAATATTGAAGATCTCCTTTTATGAATTTCAGGTAAAAATTAGGAGTTCTGAAATCAAAAGTTCCGTAGTTGAAAACTACATCTATATTATTCGTGTCATCGCAAACTCTTATGGCGGTATGCCCAAAAAGAGAATACAATTCGTTTCCCGAATCGCAAGTTAAAATACTGATAAAAGCCTTGTCGGATAATTTTATTTCCTGTGAAAATGTATTTTGGAAATTGAAAAAGAATAAAAGAACCAGAAAAATTTTTGTGATAAAATGACGCATACAACGGGTTTGTGATTGAAATTAATTTCTGAATATGTCTAAATCAATTTTTAAAGAAAAAACATTCGAATACAAAGCAGCACTTTGATTTCCTAAATCAGTCAGCGCATAATCTATTTGTATTCCTTTGTATCGGAATCCCAGACCTAAATTAGGCTGAAAACCGACTTTTTTTGTGTTGTCTATTTGAAGTATATTCTGAAAATTCCCGACTCCGGTTCTTAAAAAAACCAATTGGTCATAAGAAAATTCAAATCCGGCAGCCGGATCAATACTGAAATTATTGGTAGAAATAATATCGTTTGTTTGTTCAAATCTTGTGTTCAGGTTTACACAAGTCAAAAGGCTGGTTTTGTTTTTGAAATCAAACTTTCTCGAAACTCCAAGTTGCGCTTTTGGAAGTGTAATTTCGGTACTTTGCGGTAATTCGGTATTTTCTCCCGGAATGGCATTGGCAATTTTAGAATATTGATTTTCGTTTATATTCCAAACATTGTAAGTGGTGGTAATATCCCGAATCATCAGTCCGAAAAGCCATTTTTTGTAATCATATTGCAAACCTACATCGAAACCAAATCCCCAGGAAGAAGCAAAATCTCCAATTATTCTTCGAATGATTTTAGAATTAACTCCGTAGTTCAAACTTTTAACAGGAGATTTTCTAGAATAAGAAAAAGTAAAACCATAATCGGCTGCCGAAAATAAACTGATTCTGTTGTAATCGATGTTTCCGTTGCTGTCAATCAATTCGGTCGTATTCATGATATTGTCAACTCCAAAACGAATCATCGAAATTCCCCAGGCACTTTGGTCATCTATAAGATCAGCATAAGCCGCATAATCATAATTTGAAATATTGGCAAAATAGTTAGCGTGCATTAAAGAAGCCTGATTACTTTTCATTCGAAGTAATCCCGCCGGATTCCAGTAACCGGCATTTACATCCTGAGTACTTCCCACCACAGCGTTCGACATTCCCAGAGCAGCAGCATCGACCCCAATATTCATAAATTCATTTGAATATTTTCTAACTGTCTGACTTTGACTGATAGAATATATAAAAAGGAAGATAATAAGCGCGGTCTTTCTCAAAGTGAATAATTTTTACAAATATCAAATAAAAATCTCTAATAAAAAACGTACTTGTCTTTAAACTTAAAGTACTAAATTTGCATCTTTACAAAAAACATTAAAAGCCTTTACCAATGGAAATTAAAAAACATATCCCTAATATTATTACTCTTTTGAATCTTCTTTCGGGTTGTGTGGCCTTGATTTTTGCGATTGACAATAATTTTGAAATGGCTTTTTTCTTTGTGTCTTTAGGAATTTTCCTGGATTTCTTTGATGGATTTTTTGCCCGACTTCTCAACGTTTCAAGTCCGCTTGGATTGCAGTTGGATTCTTTGGCAGATATGGTAACCAGCGGAGTGGTTCCCGGTTTTGTAATGTTTAAGTTACTTTCTGAAACATCTGAAGCAGGTTCATGGATGTGTCTTCCTTACGTGGGATTCATCATTACTTTGGGTTCTTGTTATAGATTGGCCAATTTCAATATAGATACTCGTCAAACCGATTCTTTTATTGGACTTCCAACTCCTGCCAATTGTCTTTTTATTTTGAGTTTGCCTTTAATTATAAGCCAATCCGATTCTCTTTTGGTACAGGAAATATTATTGAATCCTTATGTTTTAATTGTGATTTCTTTATTGAGCGCTTATATTTTAAATGCCGAAATTCCTTTGTTTTCGCTTAAAATCAAGAAATTTAGCCTGAAAAAATATACACTTCAAATTTTGTTTTTGGCTGTTTCTGCCGTTTTGTTATTGGTTTTCCAATATTTAGGAGTTGCTTTGGTAATTGCTTTTTATGTTTTATTGTCTGTTTTGGTAAATCAATTCAAGAAAAACCAGGTTTCGCAGAATGGCTAAAAGAAGGTTTTCTAAAAAGAAGAAACAAAATCCGTTTGCTTCATCCTTAAAATATTTTGTTGGCTTAGGACTTTGTCTGTTTGTAATTTTTTCTTTCAAAGGAAATATTAGTCATTATTTAGGTTTTACTTCCGATAAAGAAAAGAATTATTCAAAAGTTACCGAAGACAGAAATCGCCGTATTCTTAACAGATATGAAGACCATGTTTTGGGAATTGATGTTTCGGAATATCAGGAAAAAATAGATTGGGATAAGGTAGAATTGATTGAAGGCGAGTATGCAATCGATTTTGTTTTTGTCCGGGCAACTGTTGGGAACGACCGTGTAGATCGCCGTTTTAAGGAAAACTGGAATGAACTCAAGAAAAAAGAGTTTATCCGCGGAGCTTATCATTATTACCGTCCGAATGAAAATTCTTTGGCGCAAGCCAATTTATTCATAAAAACCGTAAAGCTTAAAAAAGGAGATTTACCGCCTGTTTTGGATATTGAAAAATTACCAAGACATCAGTCAATGTCTGATTTGAAGAAAGGTTTGAAACGTTGGTTGCAAAAGGTAGAAGCGCATTACAAGGTAAAACCAATTGTGTATTCAAGCGAAAGATATTATGCCGATTTCCTGAAAAAAGAATACAAGAATTATCCTTTTTGGATTGCCAATTATAATATTGAACCACAGAAATTGAATCGAAACTGGAAATTTTGGCAGTTTACCGAAAAATCTTCAGTAGAAGGAATTAAAGGGAATGTCGATTTGAATGTATTTAATGGGAATGTATATGATTTAAAAAAGATTACTTTAAAACGTTAGTTTTTTACATTAATTGATATAAAAACACCCTGTTTAAGCTAACTTAAACGGGGTTTGTTATGGGTGTTTTTCTATAAGTAAAGAGTTACTTGCCGTATATTACCATTAGATAGAAAATCAATATAAAGAACATCAAAAAGGAAAAGAAAAACAAGACGGATTTTCGATTTGCAAAGTTGACTGTCCAGCCATAATCAGGGTTTTTCTTAGGAGGCAATAAACGTTTGTCTTCTTTATTGTAATAAAAAACTCCCCATCTCCAATTCTTTGGGTCTTTTCTCCATTGTTCTAAAGTTTCTTTTGAAGGATTTTCCATATCTATTGCCTATTGGCTAATCACTATTAAAACTCCAACTTCTTCTTTCTCAATTCAAAGTTTTGTCCCAGATAAACTTTTCTTACCATTTCGTCTTCAACCAATTCTTCCGGAATTCCCGATTTTAGGATTCCTCCTTCAAACATTAGGTAAGTTTTGTCGGTAATAGCAAGTGTTTCCTGTACGTTGTGGTCGGTAATCAATATTCCGATATTTTTGTTTTTCAACTGAGCCACGATTCTTTGAATGTCCTCAACTGCTACCGGGTCTACACCAGCGAAAGGTTCGTCAAGCAAGATGAATTTTGGATCGGTAGCCAAACAACGGGCAATTTCAGTACGACGACGTTCTCCTCCCGAAAGCAAATCGCCTCGGTTGGTTCTTATGTGCTGCAAACTGAATTCATCAATCAGCGATTCCATTTTTGCTTCTTGTTCCGCTTTCGATAAATTGGTCAGTTGCAAAACACTCAAAATATTATCTTCAATACTCAGTTTTCTGAAAACCGAAGCTTCCTGAGCCAAATAACCAATTCCGTGTTGGGCACGTTTGTACATAGGATAATCAGTGATATTTAAATCATCGAGATAAATATTTCCTGAGTTTGGTTTTACCAATCCTACAATCATATAGAAAGAAGTGGTTTTTCCGGCACCGTTTGGCCCCAAAAGTCCTACAATTTCTCCCTGATTTACCTCAACAGAAATCCCTTTTACAACACTTCTGCCTTTGTATGTTTTGATTAAATGGTCGGCTCTTAATTTCATTTTAAGTATGATTGGTTGTTAAGAAATTTGTTCTTTCAGTTGTCTTTTATGAACAATAGCTGAAATAATTACACTGGCTTCAAAAATAATCAACATCGGAATAGCGATAGTAACCTGACTCACAACATCCGGTGGTGTTACAATTGCGGCTACTATAAGTACTACAATGATGGCTATTTTGCGGTATTTTCTTAAAAGTTCAGGATTTACGAGTCCTAATTTGGTTAGAAAATAGATAATGATTGGTAACTCAAAAAAGAGTCCGCTGGCCAAAACAGATGTTTTTATTAATCCGATATAAGAATCCAGATTGAATTCGTTTTTGATTACATCGCTTATTTTGAAAGTGGCAAAGAAATTTACCGACATCGGAACTATTATAAAGTAACCAAATAATACTCCTAAGAAAAACAATAAGGAAGAAGTGAAAATAAAAAGTTTGGCATTTCTTTTTTCTTTTTCATATAGTGCCGGACTGAT
Source organism: uncultured Flavobacterium sp. (assembly GCA_964631795.1). Lineage (GTDB taxonomy): Bacteria > Bacteroidota > Bacteroidia > Flavobacteriales > Flavobacteriaceae > Flavobacterium. Next base: position 38,504 of record CAZWAF010000014.1, read on the forward strand.
GAATTTCCAAAGTTCCCATAAAATATAAGGAAAACTAAGAATGAAACCGGCTGTAATACACGTCCAGACCAACATGTTGATCTGACCTTCCATATCTGTGTTCTGAATAATGAAAGGCATATCGCCCACGCAAATAGTTTCGCCTAAATTCAAATAATGTGAAAAATCACAAAAAGCCTGATAGGTTATAAAATTAGGACTAGTCGGGCCAAAAATAATTGTGTCAAAAATATAATCGCTGACGAAAAAAGTTACCGTTCCCATGATTACAATAGCAATAGTACTTCTGATAAGCATCCATCGCAATACTTCAAGATGATCTAAAAAAGACATCTCTTTCATACTTTTTTGTGCCATTATATAATTCCTTCTTTTAAAATATCGTGTAAATGTAAAATTCCTTTGTAATCTCCGTTGTCAGCAACAACCAGTTGAGTGATAGAATTGTCTTCCATAATATTGAAAGCATTTACTACCATATCGGCAGATTCAACCATTTTCGGATTTTTGGTCATAATATCTTTTGCTGTCAGATGAACAAAAGTATCATTGTTTTCAAGCATTCGTCTGATGTCGCCATCGGTTATGATACCTATTATTTTGTCGTTTTCTATAACAGCAGTTACACCCAGTCTTTTTTCTGAGATTTCGAAAATGACTTTTTTCACAGAAGCTTCTGGAGAAACCATTGGTTTCAGACTGTGTTCTAACATGTCTTTTACTCTCAATAATAATTTTTTACCCAAAGCACCTCCCGGGTGGTATTTGGCAAAATTCTCGCTTTTGAAATTTCTCAATTCCATCAAACAAACAGCTAATGCATCTCCCATTACAAGTTGAGCGGTAGTACTGTTTGTTGGAGCAAGATTTAAAGGACAGGCTTCAGATTCGACTGTTGTATTCAAAACAAAGTCGGAACTTTTTGCCAAAAATGAAGTCATGTTTCCTGTAATTGCAATCAGGGTATTTCCGAATTTTTTGATAATCGGAGCCAAAACTTTTATCTCAGGACTGTTTCCGCTTTTTGAAATGCAAATAACCACATCGTTTGGCTGAACCATTCCCAAATCTCCGTGAATAGCTTCAGAAGCGTGCAAAAACATAGACGGAGTTCCTGTAGAATTCAATGTAGCTACAATTTTTTGGGCAATTATGGCGCTTTTTCCTATGCCGGAAACAATTAATCTTCCTTTAGAATTTAGGATGGTTTCTGTCGATTTTACAAAGTCATCGTTCAGAAAATCAATCAATTTAGCAATAGCTTCGCTCTCGGCCTGAATCGTTTTTTTGGCAACAGCCAATATGTTTTCTTTTGTTGTCAAAACAGAATTTATATAAAATTTGCGTGTGATAAAGAAAATTGTATCTTTATGGGTGCAAATTTAATGTAAAAAAACCATTAAAAAATAATGAATTCAAACGAAATCGACATCCATAAAGAATTAAAAAAATATTTTGGGTTCAACCAGTTCAAAGGATTGCAAGAGCCTGTTATTAGAAGTATTATGGGCGGTCATAATACTTTTGTTATTATGCCTACCGGAGGAGGAAAGTCTTTATGTTATCAACTGCCGGCTTTGATGCAGGAGGGAACAGCTATCGTTGTTTCTCCTTTGATAGCTCTGATGAAAAATCAGGTTGATGCGATAAGAGGTCTTTCGTCAGAGAACGGAGTAGCTCATGTTTTGAATTCTTCGTTAAACAAAACTGAAATTACTCAGGTAAAAAAAGATATTACTTCAGGGATAACCAAATTGCTTTACGTAGCTCCCGAATCGTTGACCAAAGAAGAATATGTAAAGTTCTTAAAACAAGTAAAATTATCTTTTGTAGCAATTGATGAAGCGCACTGTATTTCGGAATGGGGGCACGATTTCCGTCCTGAGTACAGAAACCTGCGTAATATCATTAAACAATTAGGAGATATTCCGGTTATTGGTTTAACAGCTACGGCAACTCCAAAGGTTCAGGAAGATATTCTGAAAAACCTGGATATGCCGGGTGCGAATACTTTTAAAGCGTCTTTCAACAGACCTAATTTGTATTATGAAGTACGCACCAAAACCAAAAATATAGAATCGGATATTATCCGTTTTATTAAACAGCACAAAGGAAAATCTGGAATAATTTACTGTCTAAGCCGTAAAAAAGTAGAAGCAATTGCTCAGGTTCTTCAGGTAAACGGAATCAGCGCAGTGCCATATCATGCCGGACTTGATGCAAAAACCAGAGCCAAACATCAGGATATGTTCCTGATGGAAGAGGTTGAGGTAGTAGTTGCAACGATTGCCTTCGGAATGGGAATTGACAAACCGGATGTTCGTTTTGTAATTCATCACGATATTCCAAAATCATTAGAAAGCTATTATCAGGAAACCGGTCGTGCCGGCCGTGATGGAGGAGAAGGTCATTGTCTGGCTTATTACTCTTATAAAGATGTAGAGAAATTAGAGAAATTCATGTCGGGAAAACCGGTTGCCGAGCAGGAAATAGGTTTTGCCTTGTTGCAGGAAGTGGTGGCTTATGCCGAAACTTCTATTTCAAGACGTAAATTCTTGCTGCATTATTTTGGTGAAGAATTCGACAGCGAAACCGGAGAAGGTGCCGATATGGATGACAATGTTCGTAATCCAAAAGTAAAAGTCGAGGCCAAAGATCAGGTTAAGATGTTATTGGAAGTGGTTCGTGATACCAAACATTTATATAAATCAAAAGAAGTTATTTTTACCTTAATAGGTAAGATAAATGCGGTTATCAAAGCACACAAAACCGATACCCAGAAATTCTTTGGTTGTGGGGTAGCTTTTGAAGAAAAATATTGGATGGCTTTAATTCGTCAGGCTTTGGTTGACGGATTGTTGTCTAAAGATATTGAGACCTACGGAATTGTTAAAGTTACTGATAAAGGATTGGATTTTATTAAAAAACCGGTGTCCTTTATGATGTCGGAAGATCATGAATACAACGAAGCGGAAGACGATGCTATAGTTACAGCGGCTAAATCCAGCGGAACTGCCGATGAAGTTTTAATGGAAATGTTGCGTGATTTGCGTAAAAAAGTAGCCAAAAAATTAGGAGTTCCTCCGTTTGTGGTTTTTCAGGATCCTTCTCTCGAAGATATGGCTTTGAAATATCCGATTTCAAATGAAGAGCTGATTAATATTCACGGGGTAGGTGAAGGAAAAGCTAAAAAATACGGGAAAGAATTTATACAGTTAATCGAGCGTTATGTAGAAGACAATGATATTATTCGTCCTGATGATTTGGTAGTGAAATCTACCGGAGTGAATTCTACCAATAAACTTTATATTATTCAGAATATAGACAGAAAATTGTCTCTTGATGATATTGCTTCGGCCAAAGGAATGTCAATGGATGCCCTGATAAAAGAAATGGAACAGATTGTTTATTCGGGTACCAAACTGAATATTAAATATTGGATTGACGATATGCTAGACGATGATCAGCAGGAAGAAATTCATGAGTATTTCATGGAATCAGACTCGGATTCAATTGAGAAAGCTTTAGAAGAATTTGAAGGAGAATATGATTTGGATGAATTGAGACTGATGAGAATTAAATTTATCAGCGAAGTAGCTAATTAACATGAGATTTAAAACTTTCATTTTCGGAATAATCTTATTGTTGTTTTCGGTTAAAGTTTTTGCGACTGCTCAAGTACCAGATTATTTAATAATCAATAAGGATACATTGAAAATCCATTCAAATCCACTTGAAGAATATTTTAAGGTAAATCCCTTTCCTGAGAATTTAATTACTATGAGATCAAGCGGTAATTGGAGAGGATACGTAGCTTTTTTTAAGCTTATTGATAATAGATTAGTTGTCGAAAATATTTATAAAGAAAATCACGATGTAAACGAAGGTGAGAAGTATAAATATGTTTTGAAATCTATTTATAAAGACGTTTTTGGTGATAAGAAATATTTTCCTTGTGATTATTATTCCGGTTTGTTGGTTTGTCCGTATGGAGAAATGTTGCAATATGTTCACATGGGATATAGTTCACTTTATGAAAATTATAAATTATTTGAAATTAAATCTGGAATAAATGTAAAATCAAAGGAATTATCCGGTAAAGGTTTTCAGGATTTTAAAATTGATTATTATAAGTATTTCAAAACAACCAGAGAGTATAAGATAAAATCGGATGAGTTTAAAAAGATGATGATTGAAATAAATAAAGATATCGAAAAATCATACTTTGATAATGAAGATTCATCTCAAAAAGAAAAATTAAAAAAGGAAAACATATTTTTAAAACAAAAAGAAGCTGAATTTAAATTAGATAAGGAAGTAGATTCGTTTATGTTTTTGTTTTTAGATGATTATATTAAAACTATAGATATCCCCAAAAAAGAATAATATGAAAAAATCTGTAATCTTAATTTCATTGTGTTTAGTAACAATATTGATGTCATTTGGTTTTTTGCCTGAAAAAAAACAACATGATTCAAGATTGGTTGGTGTATGGAAAGGATTTGAAAAAGATAAACAGATAGACGGTGTAGAAAAACATTGGATTCTACAAAAATTTAAAGATGGAACATATGTAATAATGTTTACTACGAAGGAGAATTGCGAAATAGAAACTTTTACAGAAAAGGGAGAATGGTGGACTAGTGACGGTAAGTATTATGAAAAATCTGAAAGTAGCAAGCATATAGATGTTTATAATTATGTAGTAGAACATCCGGAAGTTGTTTCATATAAAAGCATTGAATTATTGGGGAAAATAGACGATACTTATGTTTTTACGGATTATAAATTGGATATGAATTAATGTTAGTTTTTACTAATGAATTAAAAATAACGGAGTTTTAAACTCCGTTATTTTTTTGTAAGGTAACTTTAATTACTCATACAATTCCGCACGATGCGGTTTCAGAGCGTCTCGAACCTGAATCATATTTTCGTCAGTAACAACCATATAAGCAATGGCATACATTTCGTTGAAAATTTCAAAACCTGTTATGTTTAGCGGTAATTTTTCTATTTGAATGTATTCTTTCAGGTGAATTTCGTGGTGTTCGGCGGTTTTTGCCGAAGCAGGTCCTCTGAAATCCCAAATCATTTTTATTTGTCTGGACATCTTTTTTAGGATAAAGTTTGATGCTGTCAAAGATACAAAGTCCGTTTGGTCTCTCGTATTTATTTTTATATTTGACAAAAAACAGATTTCATAGAATCTTAAAATAATAAATTTCAGCAAATGAAAAGAATTACAATACTTTCACTATTTGTCAGTACTCACTTTTTTGCACAGGAACTCACAATAGAAAGAGCCAATCATTTGGCAACATTGCCGGTTAAATGTCTCCAACAGGAATATCCGAATAAATTACAGCAATTATTAATTAACGATACCGAAATTCAAAATCCTAAAACATTGCATCCTGCTTTTTACGGATGTTTTGATTGGCATTCTTCGGTTCACGGGCATTGGAGTCTGGTTTATTTATTGAATAAATTTCCCAATTTAGACAAGAAAGAAGAAATTATAGCCAAATTGAAAGTCAATCTTTCTAAAGAAAATATCCAGAAAGAAATAGAATATTTGTCTAAAAAGCATGAGAAAATCTTCGAAAGAACTTATGGTTGGGCTTGGTTGCTCAAATTGCAACTTGAATTAGAAACCAGTAAGGATTCTTATGCTAAAGAATTGGCCCAAAATATCAAACCTTTGAGTGATTTGATTACAGAACGTTATATCGAATTTTTGCCAAAATTAGTATATCCTGTTCGCGCCGGAACACATAATAATACCGCATTTGGACTTACTCTTGCTTGGGATTACGCTGTTTTTTCAAACAATAAAACTTTTCAAAACAGCATACAACAAAATGCAATTCGACTTTTTCAAAAAGATGAAAATTATCCGTTTAAGTGGGAGCCAAGCGGAACCGATTTTTTATCTCCGGGAATGGAAGAAATTGCTATTATGCAACGTGTAATGCCTAAAGAAACGTTTTTGAAATGGTTGCATCATTTTGCTAAACCTATTTTTAATAAGAATTTCGCTTGGGAAGTTGCCAAAGTATCCGACAGAACCGACGGCCATTTGGTGCATCTTGACGGTTTGAATTTCAGCAGAGCGTGGAATTTCTATTATCTCATCAATCAATATCCTCAGGATTTTAAACACTTAAAATCGTTGGCCCAACAGCATTTAGATCAATCACTTCCCTTTGTTGTTGACGGAAATTACGAAGGAGAACATTGGCTGGCATCTTTTGCTTTGCGTGCTTTTGATGAGAAAAGTAAGTTGAACTCACAGCGTTAGAGAAATATTCCACAGAGATTCGCGAAGAATACACAGAGTTACGCGAAGTTTTTTACTTTGTGAATCTCTGTGAAACAATTCCAATTCTGATTTTGGATTTAATCAGTAGTTTATAATTCTCTTGAATGGGCTATCTTTGCCGAAATTTATTGCACAAAAATGCCAAAAGAACTTCTTACACAAGTATCGCCCGAAGTGGCTGCCAACGAGCAGTTGTTAAAGGAATATGTTGGGAAAACAATTCGTGTTGCTCCAAAAGAAATACAACACATCACGATTCTGAAACGTTCGATCGATGCACGTCAGAAAGCCATAAAAGTAAATCTGAAACTAAATATTTTTCTTCAGGGCGAAAATTTTACCGAAGAAAGTATCACATTACCCGAATATAAAAACGTAGCCAACGCTCAGGAAGTAATAGTTGTGGGAGCCGGTCCTGCCGGACTTTTTGCTGCTTTGCAATTGGTTGAATTGGGTTTGAAACCCATTGTAATTGAACGAGGGAAAGACGTTCGAGGTCGTCGTCGTGATTTGAAGGCGATAAATCGCGACCATATTGTTGATGAAGATTCCAATTATTGTTTTGGAGAAGGCGGTGCCGGAACGTATTCTGACGGAAAATTATACACGCGTTCTAAAAAACGAGGAGACATAGACAGAATTTTGAGATTGTTAGTTGGTTTTGGTGCAACTCCTGATATTATGGTAGAAGCACATCCGCATATCGGAACCAACAAATTGCCTCAGATTATTCAGGATATTAGAGAAAAAATTATTGAATGCGGCGGACAGGTTTTGTTTGAAACCCGAGTAACCGACATTATTGTAAAGAATAATGAAGTTCAGGGAATCACCACTCAAAACGGAGAAACGATTTTAGCTAATAAAATCATTCTGGCAACCGGACATTCGGCTCGTGATATTTTTGAATTATTAGACAAAAAGAAAATATTTATAGAAGCCAAGCCTTTTGCTCTTGGCGTTCGTGCCGAACATCCTCAGGAATTGATTGATAAAATTCAGTACAGTTGTGATTATCGAGGTGAGTTTTTGCCTCCTGCTCCTTATTCTATAGTGAAACAGGTCAACGGTCGTGGCATGTATTCGTTTTGTATGTGTCCCGGCGGAGTTATTGCTCCTTGCGCTACCAGTCCGGGAGAAGTGGTTACCAACGGTTGGTCTCCTTCAAAACGAGATCAGGCTACTGCCAATTCAGGAATTGTGGTGGAATTGAAATTGGAAGATTTCAAGCCTTTTGCCAAATTCGGTGCTTTGGCGGGAATGGAATTCCAAAAAAGTATCGAACAGAAAGCGTGGTATTTGGCCGGTCAGACTCAAAAAGTTCCTGCACAACGAATGGTCGATTTTACACAAAATAAAGTTTCATCATCAATTCCTAAAACATCTTATGTTCCGGGAACAACTTCTGTGGAAATGGGACAAGTGTTTCCCGGATTCTTAACTCAGATTATGAGACAAGGTTTTGTTGAATTCGGAAAATCGATGAAAGGGTATATGACCAATGAGGCGATTTTGCACGCTCCCGAAAGCAGAACTTCGTCTCCGGTAAGAATTCCGCGAGATTATGAAACCTTGGAACATGTTCATATAAAAGGACTGTATCCTTGTGGTGAAGGTGCCGGTTATGCCGGCGGAATTATTTCGGCAGCCATAGACGGAGAAAAATGTGCTTTGAAAATTGCGGAAAGTTTGAGAAAATAGTGATTAGTATTAGTCGCTAGTGAAAAGTAAATATTTTTTGTAGAACAGATAAAAACCAAAAATCCCTTTTAAAGTTAAACAACTTGAAAGGGATTTTTGGTTTATCACTTCTCACTTCTTCAATCTATCCTTAAAAACTTTCTCAAACTTCTCAATTTTAGGCTGAATTACCAATCTGCAATAAGACTGCTCTTTGTTATTGTTGAAATAATTTTGGTGATAGTCTTCGGCTTTATAGAACTTTTTCAAAGGTTCAAGCGAAGTAACAATCTTACTTGGATACACTTTTTGATTATTCAATTCGTTTATGATGCTTTCGGCGGCTTTTTTTTGTTGGTCGTTGTTGTAAAAAATTACAGAACGATACTGAGTTCCCACGTCGGCACCCTGACGGTTGAGAGTTGTTGGATCGTGAACGGTAAAGAAAACTTCAAATATTTCGTCCAGATTCAACACCGATTTGTCATAAGTGATTTCCACTACTTCAGCTGCTCCGGTAGTTCCGGTACAAACTTGTTGGTAAGTTGGATTTTCAACAGTTCCGCCGGCAAATCCCGAAACGACAGTTTTTACACCTTCAAGTTTCTCATAAATTGCTTCTACGCACCAATAGCAACCTCCGCCCAGTACTATGGTTTCAAGATTTGAGTTTTCATTTGTTATATTATAAGGAACAAAGTCCAGTGAAATGGCGTTCATGCAATATCTTTTTCCGGTTGGTTCGGGTCCGTCGTCAAAAAGATGTCCCAAATGGCTGTTACATCTGCCACAAAGTGCCTCGGTACGCTGCATTCCGTAGGAATTGTCAGGTTTAAAAATGATGCTGTTTTTATTGTCTTGTTCAAAAAAGCTTGGCCAACCGCAACTGCTCACAAACTTTTGATTGGATTCAAAAAGTTTAAAACCGCAGGCAGCACAATAATAAGTGCCTTTGGTTTCATCTTTCCACATAGTTCCGGTAAAAGCTCTTTCGGTGTCAGCAAGTCGGGCTACGGCATATAGATCGGACGATAAAACTTTTTTCCATTCTTCGTCTGAAAGATTCAGTTTTTCAGTATCGGTGTTAGAATAATAAGGGTTTTCGGGTTTGTTGATTGCATTTTTCATGGTAATGGTTTTCTCGGCTTTGTTTTCTTTTGTTTTAGATTGTCCGCAAGCATTTAGAAATAGCATAGGGAAAATCAGAATGGTTAATAGTATTCGGTTTTTCATTGTAGGTTTTTGTTTTTTAAATTTAGATTAAAGGTGTAATTTTTTCCGGTAATTTTTATTTTGGGCTAACAAATATAAATAGTCCTGCTAAATTAAACCCAAAATCCGCATTAGAATATATTTCACAGAGAAACACGAAGTTCCGACACTTCGGAACGCAGAGTTTCACGAAGCTTTTAGGCTTAACCTCAAATATCCTTTTTTATTTTGCGTCCCGAATTTTCGGGATTGTGTATTCTTTGTGCTTCTTCGCAGAATTAATCCCAAATTGCGCATTGGCATAAAAAATAGCCGCTGATTGACTGCGTTGAACTTCGTTTCGCAGATTTCAAATAACTTACGATGATTAATGCTTTAGAAGACATAGATTTAAAATCGATTAATCTGTGGAATTTTCACATATGAGCATCACAAAAAAAATCAGCGAATCTGCGGCAAAAAACCAGAACTAAATCTCTAACGCATAATTTGGGTTAAAGGTTGCGATTGATTTTTTATTGAATTATATAGAAAATATGTTGAATGTTGATTGGGGTAAAGTTTTGGAAAATCAAAATCATTCTTCTAGGCATTCCTTTTTTTGTATTTTTGGGGGCGATTAAAAAAGTTATGACAGAAGAACAAGTAATATTGGTAAACGAAAAAGACGAACCTATTGGTTTGATGCCAAAAATGGAAGCACATGAAAAGGCGCTATTACACAGGGCTTTTTCGGTTTTTGTATTGAATAATAAAAACCAAATCATGTTGCAACAGCGAGCGCATCACAAATACCATTCGCCTTTGTTGTGGACTAATACTTGTTGCTCGCATCAACGAGAGGGAGAGTCAAATATTGAAGCGGGAAGTCGCAGATTGTTTGAAGAAATGGGTTTTAGAACCGAGTTGAAAGAACTTTTCCATTTTATTTACAAAGCTCCTTTTGATAATGGTCTTACAGAACACGAACTCGATCACGTGATGATAGGGAGATATAATGAGGATCCTGTTATCAATCCCGATGAGGTTGAAAACTGGAAATGGATGGGAATTGAAGAAGTGAAAAATGATATGAATGTACATCCGGAACTTTATACGGTTTGGTTCAAAATTATTTTTGATGAATTTTATCATCATCTTGAATCTCATACAATCAGTGATTAGTGAGTGGTAATTAGCAAAAAACCATCTTCAAACCGAAACCGATTAAACCTATAACTCACAACTTACAACCATCAACTACAATGAAAGTAACCGTTTCAAGAAAATCTCATTTTAATGCAGCGCATCGATTGTATCGAAAAGATTGGTCTTTTGAGAAAAATGATGCTGTTTTTGGAAAGTGTAATAATCCGAATTTCCACGGACATAATTATGAATTTATTGTTTCGGTAACCGGAGAAATTGATCCTGAAACCGGTTTTGTGATGGATTTAAAGATTTTGGGAGATTTGATGAAAGCAGAAATTGAAGATGCTTTTGATCATAAAAACCTGAATTTGGATGTGCCGGAATTTTTTGATTTGAATCCAACGGCAGAAAATATTGTAGTTGTGATTTGGAATAAACTTCGCAAAAAAATCAATCTAAAACATGAACTTGAGGTAACTCTTTATGAAACTCCAAGAAATTTCGTAACCTATAAAGGATTGTAATGGCAATAAAAGTAGGAGATAAGATTCCGTTTTTTAATGCTAAAGATTTGAACGGAAATGAATTCAATAGTGCCTATTTTATAGGTAAAAAAGCAGTTGTATATTATTTCTATCCTAAAGACAATACGCCGGGATGTACTCGTGAAGCTTGTGATTTTAGAGATTCTTATGAAGATTTTAAAGATTTGGGAGCAGAAGTAGTAGGAATAAGTAAAGATAGTGTGACTTCACACAAAGAATTTGCTATGCAATATCGATTACCTTTCCTACTTTTGTCGGATTCTAAAAATGAAATCAGAAAACTTTTTGGTGTTCCAAAAGATTTTTTAGGTTTACTACCAGGAAGAACCACTTATGTCACAAACAAAGAAGGTATCGTAATATTTGTTTTTGACAGTATTTCCGGATCAAAACATATTTCAAAAGCGCTTGACGCGATTAAAAAAATAATATAAATGAGTTTTAAAGCATATCCGTTGCAATTTGTACCCATTTTTAAAGAACGAATTTGGGGCGGAGAAAAACTGAAAACAATTCTTGATAAATCAATTGAATCCAAAAATATTGGAGAAAGTTGGGAATTATCGACTGTTGAAGGTGATGTCAGTACAATTGCCAATGGTCAATGGAATGGCAAAAAATTAACCGAAATCATTCAGGAATTTCCTGTAGAGATTTTGGGTACTCGCGTTTATAATCGTTTTGGAAAGATATTTCCTTTGCTTTTTAAGTATTTAGATGCTAAAGAAGATTTGTCAATTCAGGTTCATCCAAATGACGAATTGGCCAAAGAACGTCATGATTCATTCGGAAAAACCGAAATGTGGTACATTATGCAGGCCGATGAGCAGGCGAGAGTAATTCTTGGATTCAAGGAAAAATCAAATAAAGAAGAATATTTAAAAAATCTTCAGGAAAAGACCTTGCTGCCTAAATTAGAAGAGATAAAAGTAAAAGAAGGAGATGTTTATTTTCTGGAAACAGGAACAATTCATGCCATTGGTGCCGGAATTGTTTTGGCCGAAATTCAGCAAACATCAGATATTACTTATAGAGTTTATGATTGGGATAGGGTAGATGCTAACGGAAATTCAAGAGAATTACATGTTGATTATGCTTTGGATGCTATGAATTATGATGTTTTGCAAACTCATAAAACATATAGTAAGGAAGTTAATAAACCCAATGAGCTAGTGAATTGTTCTTATTTTACAACCAATTTTCTTCCGGTAGAAGGAGTTTTGGAAGTAAATAAAGATAAAGAGACTTTTACCGTTTATATGTGCGTAGAGGGAACTTTTGAAATTAAACATGAAAATACCGTTTATAAATACAAAAAGGGAGATACTGTTTTGATTCCTGCATCCATGAATGTTTATAAGCTTTGTGGTAATGCTTCTGTATTAGAAATTTATATTTTATAGTCGGTATTATAAAGATAATATGTACTTTTGCGCAGAATTTTAAAAATTTAGAATAAAATGGCAAACATTAAAAATTTAAAGAAAGACATCAATTTCGTATTAGGAGATATTATTGAAGCAGTTTATTTGTATGAAATTACTACAACAGGTAATGCTACACCGGAAACTAATGCTTTAATCGAGGAAGCTATCACTGCTTTTGATGATTTGATCATTAAAGTAAACGCTAAAAACGTTGAAAACAAAAAAGCTCACTTCAAACAAATCAATGTAGAGTTAGAACAAGTTGCTACTCAGTTGATTACTAAAATCAACGATTTGTAGTAGAAAAAAGTTCAAAAAAAGTGTAGGTTTTCTTTGGATTTTTAAAAAACAAGACTAAATTTGCACTCGAAATAATGAACGCCGGTATAGC
>CAZWAF010000014.1:51224-51541 GCA_964631795.1 uncultured Flavobacterium sp.
CAAAATTTTTAAAACCATTCTGAAGAGAATGGTTTTTTTGTTTTTAAAGTGTTTTTGAGTTTTGAAAAGTAAATCAGGTTCTGAAAATTAGGAAGGTGTTTTGTTTGTGGTTTTTGAATGGTTTTTATGAATTTTGGTTTCTTTAAGCAAGATTGATTTTGTATTTGTTTTCTGATTTTCAGTTAGTTGTTTGGTTTTGTGGTTTGGATGTGAAAAAGACTACAAAAAAAAGTTAAAAATTATTTTGGAGAATTTAAAAACGCGTTTATATTTGCACTCGAAATAATGAACGCCGGTATAGCTCAGTTGGCTAGAGC
>CAZWAF010000015.1:0-49369 GCA_964631795.1 uncultured Flavobacterium sp.
TAAGCGAATTTGAGATTACTCGAATTGCTTTACCAGAGGTAGATTTCAGAGTGGTTTGCAGCAAAGGAACTTATATCCGTTCTCTGGCTTTCGATTTCGGGAAAGCCTTAAACTCTGGCGGACATTTAACAGCATTGCGAAGAACAAAAATCGGAGATTATTCGGTTAACGACGCTACTGATATTGATGTTTTTGTGGAATCTGTAAAAGCCACATCTGAATCTTAAATTTCAACATAAAAAATGCCGCTACTTCTTTGAAATAGCGGCATTTTCATTTTATCAAATAGTATTATTCTATATCCAACATTAAATTGGTCAATTCATTTTGAGTTGTAACTCCTTTATCGTGCAAATACCACAATTGCAATTCTGCTTTTCCTCCTTCATCTACCACACCGTGCATTGCTTTGTACTTTTCAATTGTTTCTCTGGCACCTTTTGGGCGATCTCCCCAATTTCCTTTAACACCGCCGGTTGCTTTGTCAATTATAATCAATTTAGGAATCGCATTTCTTCCATTAGTCTGAAAGTGGCTCATCAACTCAGGATTTTCATCTCTGAAAACAATTTTCAATTCTATATTATCGGTTTCCTGAGACATTTTATTTACTATAGGCAAAACCTGAGCGGCATCTCCACACCAACCTTCAGCAATTACCAACCATATATACTTCCTATTCAGTTCGCCCAAAGCTTTCTTGACTTCATCGGTCACAATAATCGTCTTGTCTAAACGATTCATTCTTGTTTCATTCAGAAGGCTGTATTTAAGAAGATCTTCAGATTGTTCGTTTCCGGAAGCTTTTCCTTCTTTCAACAAATCTTCAATTCTTTTTCTGTATTCGACATAAGTATAACTTTCTATTAAAGCTTTTGCTACGGTATTTTCCATAATTTTTGTTTTTATAAAGAGGTACCACAAAAGTAAGAATTTTGTAATCATCAAAAGTGACATTTATCACATAATAATACTTTTGATACAAAGGAAACCGGCACTCTAAAACGAATATTAATTTTACCAAAACTCTTTTCCAAAAAAACAGAATATGTCTATATTTGCACAACTCAACTCAGGTCGGAAATTACTTGAGTTTGCGAAAGCATGACACCTAATAATAAACAAACACAGGAATGAAATACAAAAGAATTCTTCTGAAACTAAGTGGCGAAGCGCTAATGGGAGATAAGCAATATGGAATTGATCCGGTAAGGCTGGCCGAATATGCTGAAGAAATCAAACAAATACATGATCTTGGAGTGGAAATCGCCATTGTAATTGGCGGAGGAAATATCTTTAGAGGTGTTGCCGGAGCCAGCAGTGGTATGGATCGCGTTCAGGGCGACTATATGGGAATGCTTGCCACTGTTATAAACGGAATGGCTTTGCAAGGTGCTCTTGAAGACAGAGGAATGCTTACTCGCCTTCAAACTGCTTTAAAAATCGAAGCAATTGCCGAACCTTACATCAAAAGAAGAGCAGTTCGCCACCTTGAAAAAGGAAGAATTGTAATCTTTGGTGCCGGAACCGGAAATCCGTATTTCACAACCGATACGGCGGCAGTTTTACGTGGTATTGAAGTTCATGCTGACGTGATTCTGAAAGGAACAAGAGTTGACGGAATTTATACTTCCGATCCGGAAAAAGATCCTACTGCAACCAAATTTGACTACATCTCTTATGATGATGTTTTGAAAAAAGGATTGAATGTAATGGACACAACTGCTTTTACCTTAAGTCAGGAAAACAAATTACCTATCTTGGTTTTTGATATGAATAAAAACGGAAACCTTTTGAAAATTTGCCAAGGCGAAAACATAGGGACAGAAGTAAATATATAATGATTCCCAGATTATTCGATCTTTAGATTTTTAGACCAGATGCTAAGAATCGAACTGTCGAAAAATCCAAAAATCTAAAAATCTAAAAAATATGACTGAAGAAATCGATTTTATTTTAGACAGCGCTAAAGAATCTATGGAAGGTTCTATTGCTCACTTAGAAAAAGAATTTTTGAATATCCGTGCAGGAAAAGCATCTCCGGCTATGTTGGGTGGTGTTTTTGTTGATTACTATGGATCTCAAACTCCTCTTTCTCAAATTGCAAAAATAAGCACTCCTGATGCCAGAACTATTACTTTGCAACCTTTCGAAAAAAATATGCTGACTCCTATTGAAAAAGCAATTATGATTGCTAATTTAGGTTTCAACCCAATGAACAATGGTGATTTGATTATCATCAGCGTTCCGCCTTTGACAGAAGAAAGAAGACGTGATTTGGCTAAACAAGCAAAATCTGAAGCCGAAGACGCAAAAATTGGAGTTAGAAATGTTCGTAAAGACGCTAATACCGACATCAAAAAACTGGAAAAAGACGGAACTTCGGAAGATTTTTGTCGCAAAGCAGAAGACGAAGTTCAGAACCTAACAAACAGTTTTATTAAGAAAATAGACGAACTTTTGGCTGCGAAAGAAGCTGAAATTATGAAAGTTTAATTTTCTGAAATCATTATAATATAAAATCCGCTTCGCGCGGATTTTTTTATGTCTTGCTTTGAAGTAGCTCTGCACAATAAACCATTAATCCAAATCCACTAGAGTCATTGCGAGGAACGAAGCAATCACACTTCGCAAATCATGTAATGCTTGTCCATTTTAGTGTGATTGCTTCGCTATCGCTCGCAATGACAAAACAAATTATAATTTTTTATATAACCATTATTGCGTGGCCTAAACAAGTATAATTTTTTATATGACCATTATTGCCTGGACTAAACGAGTATAATTTTTTATACGACTATTATTACGTGGCCTAAACAAGTATAATTTTTTATATGACCATTATTGCGTGGTCTAAACAAGTATAATTTTTTATATGATCATTATCTATTTGACATGATAAATTATAATTTTTTATAATAACCTGAGATGAATTAGTTCAAAAAAGCGACAACTCAATCAATTGCGAAGCTTCAATACGAATCAGTTTAAATAAAAAACCTCCCGGAGATTGCCTTTGCGCTCCGGGAGGTTTCTGAATTAACGAATTAATCATACTGTTTCAATTTATCTCTCAAGAGGTGTTTCCTTAAGAACCGTAGAGACAAAACGAAAAAAGGGTCCAGCTTTAAAACTGAACCCCTTTTATTATAACCTATGACTATGCTTTATTCAATGATAATCTTCTTGGTGTTTACTTCTTTGCTTGAAGCATCTAATATTTTTACCAAATAAACGCCTGTTCCTCCCCAGTTGCCCAACGAAACATTGTACTGCTGGGTATTCATGCTTCCGGAAAACACCGTTTGTCCCAGAACATTAAAAATCTGAATTTGGTAACCGGTCGCATCGGCAATATTCCCGCAATCAATGGTGATATGATCTTTTGCCGGATTTGGATATATGGTAACTGTATTGATAACATTTGAATCAGGCAATCCAAGAGTAGTTGTAATCAACAGGGTATTACAACTGTTTTCTACATCAATTTTCAGTACATCCGAAATGGTTGAACAATCTCCCGAAGTAGCAATTAATCTGAATTCCTGTAAATGATTTTGAGATTGAATAGCATTTACTTTCAAAACATTTGTGGCGACTCCGGCATAATAATTATTGGCAGGAACAGCAGTCCAACCTAAATTGGCTACGTTTGTTTGCCATTGCAGAGAAGACCCCGGAATACTAACATTTGCCGATAAATCAACATTCGTACCTTCCTTACCTGCTACAGTTGAGGAAGCAAACGCCACCGTTGGGTTGGGATTTACCGTAATAGTTGTTGAAGCACTTTTAGCAGAACAATCCCCATTAGAAACAGTAACAAAATAATCCCCAGATTGATTTACAATTATCGATTTTGTTGTCGCTCCATTTGACCAGACATTCCCCATAGCACTTGAAGAGGTCAAAGTAACAGAACTACCCGAACAAAAAGTTGTTGAACCAGATGCTGTAATTACAGGGATTGGATTTTGAACAATTACCTGCACTGAATCCGTACAAGAAAAACCACCATAACTTACCGTTACCGTATAAGTAGTAGTTTGAGACGGATTAACAGATATTGTAGGTGTAGTTGCTCCATTTGACCATAGATAAGTAAAATTATTACATACAGTTGCATTTGAGGGATAGACAATCCCAATATTTGCACATTGAATTTTTTGCACATTACCACCATTGATTATAGCACCAGGTTCATAATATACTATATTTCCACCACCACCGCCAGTGTCAATATTACAAATTCCTCCTGATTTAACATATACTGTATTAGCCCCACTTCCTGCACTAAAATCAAATGTACCGCCATATTCAACAACAAATGTATTTAGCCCACCTTGATTTGTCAATCTACCTCCGTAACAAATTATTGTACGTCGTCCTCCTCCACCGTTACCTCCAATATTAGTCGTAACAATATTAGCACCACTCATATCAACACTACAAGAGGCTGGTAAAGTTGAGTGACTAAAATTAGGATTTGTCAAACTTATTGTAACTGGATTACCGCAAGAGTTAATTGTATTTTCTACAATATTTGGCAATTCTCCAACAACAACATTCTGAGAAGTATTAGAACATTTTGTAGTCAAATCTGTTACAAATAATCTATAAGCCCCAGAAACACTAGCATCATAAGAATTGGATGAAGCACCTGTAATTGCATTATTATTCAAATACCATTGAAAACTCACATTTGAAGATGAATTACAAGATAACTTGATAGAGCTTCCTTGACATATTAATGCAGGTGAAGCATGTGTTATTTCGGGTATTGTTGGCAACGGATTTACCGTAACATTAACGATATTGGAAGTATAAACACTACTATTTAACGCGGTAACTTTAAGAGAGTAATTACCCGTAGTATTTGCTATATAGCTTGATGTGTTCTGACCCGAAATATTAACACCATCTTTAATCCATTGATATTGGTAAACACCCGTAGGAGCTATAGCACTTATTAATTGAACACTCCCACCTGAGCAAAAAGTAGTTGGAGTGCTTGCGGAAATAGTAGCTGTAACTGGCGCTGGTACATTAGAACAATTCATCTTGGTTATTTTTAGAAAGCCAATACAAAAAGCTGGATACCCCTGATAAAACTCTATCCTTACCTTGTCATTTCCAGCCACATTAACCGTATGATTCTTGGTGTACCACGTTGTGGCTGGCACACTTTCTCCACTCCATTCCCAAATAAGATTGTTATTTTGGTCATAAATTCTACTTCTGTCATATAATCTATGTTGCAGTGTTGTTATATCCAAACTCTCAGTGCCGGCCACTGAAATCCATTTAGTATCTGTATGAACTGCCTGATTAGGGATTTTATTTTCTGGTCCTGTAACATACCCATTATCATAAAGAGCCTGACTATCATTACCAATTGTTTGGCAAATAGTCTGAGCAGAAACTATTTGAGTCGTAAAAATCAACCCCATCACTATCTGGAAAAATATTTTTTTTCTCATATCTAATTTATTTTTATTAAATATCCGTTTTGACTAATAAGTCATTTTCTTTATCGTAGGTTAGTTTCGCTTTATCTACACCTTCCTGTGTTAAATAAATATTATTATTTTCATCACTAGCTATTTGAATAATTGCTTGAATTGTTAATAATCCATTACTGATATTTCCAGTTTTCACACCTATTACATCTTGCAAACTCGCCAAGTTTATTTTAATGTCCATTTATTTATTGTTTAAAGTTCTTTTTACCAACCCGTTATTCCTTTCCTCTTTTGGCAATATTGAAAGATCATCCTCTTTATTACTTAAAATATCTCTTCTACTTTCTTCCTCTGCTTTTTCCTTGGTGATTAAACCTTCAAATAGCTTAACATCTGTTTCTTCAAGTCCTTTTCGTAATGCCTTTTTTATCGAATCCCTTTGATTGTCATTTATCATAATTATTGATTTTTAATTCCCTACTCATAAAGCTTTTCGGTTCCGCTTGAAATAAAAATTCATCAAAAAGAGCAGGATTACATTTAGCGTAAAACACTGTTTTTCAATACTATTTTTATTCAACGGCAAAATTACTCGACGAAATTCACAATGGCTTTCATTCTAAACGATAATATATTCCATGAAAGAATAATATATATTTGGATTATTTTTCTACTTTTGGAAACTAACTTTTCATCAAATGATTTTAGGACAAAAAATAAAGAAACTGCGTGAACTGAAAGATTTAACTCAGGAATTCATGGCCTCGGAACTGGGCATGAACCAATCGGCTTACAGCAAAATAGAAAGTGGTGCCAGTGAAGTTTCTGTTTCTAAACTCGAAAAAATTGCCTCGGTTTTGGGCATAAAACCGGAAGACATCCTGACCTTCAACGAACAAATGGTTTTTAATGTGATGCACAATCAAACCGGAAACGGCTTAGTCATCAACAACCATACGGTTTCAGAAAACGAGAGAGAACTTTACCTAGGCCAGATCAATTCCCTGAAAGAAGAAATTGCTCATTTAAAGAAGATATTAGACCAAATACTGACTTCGGGTAAATAGTAAAAACGCCGCTACTTCATAGAAATAGCGGCGTTTTTGTTGCTCTAGCGCAATATCATCAAGTTAAGCCTAAGGCTTAACAATCAAAATAGACGGAATATCCTTAAGCCATTCGCTTTGAGAATTCACAAGGTTTTTCCAACGCTCAAGGCTAATCAACATTAAATTCTGATCTTTCAAAAATTCGCTGTTCATTTTAGCATCATCAATAACCGAAATACTATCAGCATATTTAGCTTGCAATTCTTCCAAAGTGCTTTGTTCGCTTTCGCCAAAATTAGAATCGTTGCTCATAACAAACACCTTTGTATTGTTATTGTAAATAAATTTCTGCGCATATTCTATCAGAAAAGCATCTTCTTCATTCAAAAAAGGAATAAAAACCTTATCAACCGCTTTTAACTCTTTGTCAACCAAAATACCAACCGGAATTTTAGTTTTTGAAATTACCTGACGGGTTCTTTCGTCAAAATGAGAGTTTTCAAACAAACCTTCTTTTCCTGTAAATTTATCCAATAACCTGTCGGGATTTATGATACTGGTTGTAAAACCAATCACTTTACCCAAAAGTGTTCCTTCAAAAATTGATTTTCCTAATCCTACCAAAAGCAAATCGTAATCTCCTGAATTTGAAGTTTCGGTAATTTCGGTTTCAATATCAACAGTCGCTTTAAAAACCGTGTCTATATTTTGCCCTAATTTCTTAGATTCGTTCATTATAGGATCTAATTTCCCATGTTCATAACGTTCATATTCTTCAACATTATAAGCATGAATCTCATCGCTCAAGGCCAAATGCATTGCGGTAATATTGGAATTTTCTTTTTGTTTTTTCACCAATCCGGCAGCTACTCTTAAAAGCGACTTCCCTTTTTCGTTACTTCCAAAAGAAATAAGTATTTTAAATTTCCCTTTCTCAATAATTTCATCAGGAAGCAATACATCTTTCGTTTTGAAAACCCAATTGATAATATCCAAAGCCGGCCCGGTCATAAGTGTAGTTACAAGCGCCATAATTACCATCATGGTAAAAACTTCGGGTGTCAAAACTCCCAAATCCAATCCGATATTCAAAACAACCAATTCCATCAAACCACGGGTATTCATCAAAGCCCCGATTATCAAACTGTCTTTCCATTTCTGACCTATGAATTTAGCAGCAAGTGCACTACCTACAAACTTACCAACTACAGCAACCAAAACAATAAATCCGGTTACTTTCCACAAATAAGGATCATTAATCAAACCTATTTGGGTTCTTAAACCCGTGAAAACAAAAAACAACGGAAGCAATAAAATTACCGAAACATCTTCGACTTTTTCGATAAAAACATTTCTGAATTTAGAAATATCAGGCATGATAACTCCAGTCATAAAAGCTCCAAAAAGCGCATGGATTCCGATAATTTCGGTAGCATAAGATGAAATAATCAGTGTCAGAAAGAAAATAGCAACCACCGATTTATTCAAATCATTTCGGGTTCCGTACAAATCACCAATTCTTTTCAGGAAAGGTTTTACCAGAAAAAACATAACCAAAACATAGGCAAATGCCAAACCTATTATATACAAAGCACTGATGAAACTTCCGGCTTTTACCACTGCAATTACCATTGCCAAAATACACCAGGCCGTAATATCATCGGCAGCAGCGCAGGTAATAATAATCATTCCTAATTTAGTCTTATGAATTCCTCTTTCCTGAACAATTCGAGCCAAAACAGGAAAAGCCGTGATACTCATGGCGATTCCCATAAACAAACTAAAAGGCAAAAACTCTACACCTTCGGGAGCAAATTTGTGATATACAAAATAAGAAAGCGTGATTCCCAAAGCAAACGGAAATACAATACTGGCATGACTGATAACAACCGCTTCGTGAGCACGATTTTTAATAATTTTTAAATCGAGTTCCATTCCGATTACGAACATAAAAAGAATTAGACCTATTTGACTCAGAAATTGCAAATTTCCCAACGAAGCCACCGGAAACAATACCTGAGAGAATTCGGGAAAATACATCCCTACCAGAGAAGGTCCTAAAACAATTCCGGCAATAATTTCTCCAATAACCGAAGGCTGTCCTATTTTTCTGAAAACCCAACCAAAGATTCGGGCAAAAACAATAATGGTAATAATTTGTCCCAGTAAAATAGCTAAAGGATGTTTAATATTCTCTCCCATTGAAAAAAGGAAATCTTCCCAATGGTCATTTTTTTTAACAATTTTAAACAACTGGTTTCCTATTTCGAGTTCTTTCCCTTTAGAAACAACCCAATATATCAAAGCCATAAAACCACCTGTTACACCAAAATAAAACAAGGCATTCCTGAATTTTCTCATCTATTAACAATTATTTTACGTTCGTTTTATTTAGAATTACGAGTCAATGCTCTCTTTATTATTGAGAAAACTCGCACACTTTATTTTTCAATCAAGTTGCACAAAGATGGGAAAAGCAAAATTATATTTTAGAATTTAACGTTAATTTTTAATGAAATTTTAAGATTAAATATATCAAATAGAATTTCCAGATATAAAAACGAGCTTCTACCTCCAAATTTTAGCTGTTTTGTTTACCTTTGGCCCATTTTAATCTAGTTTTTTGACCAAAAATCAATGACAATATCAAATTCAAATTTCTAAAATCATAACCTGAAAAATCCACCTATGAAAAAAATACATGACAGAGGATTTTGGGAAACTACGGCTCGTTTTATCCTTAACAACAGAATTGCTATCATTTTCGGAATTGTTTTATTTACACTTTTTCTGGCTACTCAATGGAAAGACATCCGATTCACTCAAACCGAAGCCAACCTTATTCCTGCTGATGACAAAGTAAATGTTGATTACAGAAGTTTTCTCGACCATTTTGGCGAAGAAGGAAATTTAATTGTAATAGGAACAAAAGACCCTCAACTTTTTAGTCCAAAAGCGTTCAAAGCCTGGACTGATTTCATGAATTCTATCAAAGCCGACAAAGAAGTTAGTTTGATAATTTCTGTCGATAATTTACAAAAACTTACCAAAAACGAGGCTCTTCAAACTTTTGAATTGAAACCATTGGTTGACAATTCAAAAATTGCTGATGCTGATTATTTACAGGAAATAAAATCAGAATTGTTTCAAAAAATGCCTTTTTATGAAGGCCTATTGTTCAATAAACAATCAGGAACCATTCGTTCTGCTGTCTATCTTGACAAAAAAATTATAAATACAAAAGCGAGAAAGGAATATGTTTTGGAAAAACTGATTCCGAAAATTGAACAGTTTGAAAAAGAAACCGGAATTGACCTTCGTACTTCAGGAATGCCTTATATCCGAACCCTGAATGCCAAAACAATTATTGACGAAATTGGTTTATTTATTGGTGCAGCTCTTTTTATCACTTCATTGATCTTCTTTGTTTTCTTCCGGTCTTTCAGAGCTACTCTAATTTCGCTGCTAATTGTGATTATTGGCGTAATGTGGTCGTTTGGATTTTTAGGACTTTTGGGTTACGAAATTACCGTACTTACTGCTTTGGTTCCAACGTTGGTTATTGTAATCGGAATTCCAAACTGTATTTTCTTTATCAACAAATATCATCAGGAATGTCTGCTGCACGGTGATAAAAAAGTGGCATTGACAAGCCTTATTACCAAAACCGGAACAGCCACTTTAATGACAAACATTACTACCGCTGTTGGTTTTGCCACTTTTATAGCTACAAACAATGTGCTTTTGGCCGAATTTGGGGTGGTAACTACCATCAATATTTTAGCCATCTACCTGTTGTGTTTGTTTATT
The DNA here is from genome assembly GCA_964631795.1 of uncultured Flavobacterium sp. Classification (GTDB taxonomy): domain Bacteria; phylum Bacteroidota; class Bacteroidia; order Flavobacteriales; family Flavobacteriaceae; genus Flavobacterium. Next base: position 10,322 of record CAZWAF010000015.1, read on the forward strand.
ATTCCTATATTTTTCAGTTACATTCCGGCTCCAATTCCCAGACATTTGGCACATTTAGAACGAGAATATCTTACTTCTTTCATGGGATGGATTGTTCGTACTGTAAAATACAACCGAATCTGGGTTTATACCGTTTCGGGCAGTTTGTTGATTTTAGGAATTATCGGAATTTTTCAAATGAGAATTTCGGGCAGTATCATTGAAGACATGCCTAAGAAAACGGCTTTCTTTGACGACATTCGTTTCTTCGAAAAAGAATTCGACGGTGTAATGCCTCTCGAAATCATGATTGATACGAAGCGTAAAAAAGGCGTGATGAAATTATCTACGCTGAAAAGAATGGAAGAATTAGAAAACACCATTAATGAAATTCCGGAACTTTCAAAACCTTTATCAATTGTCAATTTGGTAAAATATTCCAAACAGGCTTATTACAACGGAAATCCGGAATATTACCAATTACCCACTTCTCAGGAACAAGCTTTCATTTTGTCGTATGCAAAAAATGCAGCCAAAAATTCTAAAGACAATCTGTTGAAAAGTTATGTGGACAAAACCGGACAATATGCCCGAATTACCACATTTATCAAAGACGAAAACGGAGAGAAAATGGAAGATATTGAAACTAAAATCAGAGCAAAAACCGATAAACTTTTTCCCTCAGATCGATATAATGTAATCATTACCGGAAAAGCTTTGGTTTTCCAGAAAGGAACCGGTTATTTGCTTGACAATCTTTTGTCATCACTTCTTTTTGCATTTGCACTTACAGGAGCTTTAGTAGCGTTCATGTTTCGTTCTTTCAAAATGGTTTTGGTTTCAATAATTCCAAACTTATTACCATTATTAATGACTGCCGGATTGATGGGCTTTTTGGGAATTCCGCTAAAACCTTCTACAATTTTAGTATTCGGAATTGCCTTTGGAATGTCGGTCGATGACACTTTGAGATTCCTGGCGCAATACAGATTGGAACTTTCCAGAAATAACTGGAAAATAAAAAAATCGGTTTTTGCAACATTCGACGATGCCGGAACCAGTATGTTTTATACTTCAATCATACTTTTCTGCGGATTTTCGGTATTCATGCTTTCCAGTTTCGGAGGAACCGTTGCTTTAGGAGGTTTGGTTGCTTTGACTCTTTTCTTCGGAATGTTGTCAAATCTGGTTTTATTGCCTTCTTTGGTTTTAACTTTAAACAAAAAACTGGCAAACAAACAAGAGCTGCCAGAACCTATGTTCGACATTTTAGAAAAAACAGAAGAAGATCTAAATTCATTCAAATCTAACGAAGTCGATACAAATTTGAACATAAAGTCTTTAATAGAAACGGATCTTGATATTGAACTGGCTGAAAAAAATAAATAATTTATCTTTGTAGGAGTTTTAATCCTGAAACATCAGGATTTTAAGTCCAAAACAAAAAACACTTCACTAAAAAAATGAAACATACAAAAGTAAAAGCGCTGTTGAACAGCACACAAACGATTGCAGAAGTTAATGCAAAAGGATGGGTACGAACTTTTAGAAACAATCAGTTTATTGCGTTGAACGACGGTTCTACAATCAACAATATTCAATGTGTAGTCGATTTCGAAAACACACCGGAAGAAATTTTAAAACGAATTACAACCGGAGCAGCAGTTTCTGTTACGGGAGCTTTGGTAGAAAGTCAGGGAGCAGGTCAGAAATATGAAATTCAGGTTTCTAAATTGGAAATTTTGGGGGATTCGGATGCTGAAAAATTCCCAATGCAACCTAAAAAACACTCTTTAGAGTTCCTTCGCGAAAATGCACATTTACGTGTCCGCACCAATGTTTTCGGAGCAATTATGAGAGTTCGTTCTGTTTTGGCACACGCTGTTCACACTTATTTTCAGGAAAAAGGTTTTGTATATGTAAATACTCCAATCGTTACAGGATCGGATGCCGAAGGAGCCGGAGAAATGTTTAAAGTTACCGCTTTGCCATTTGACGGAACTCCGAGAACCGATGAAGGAAAAGTAAATTACAAAGAAGATTTCTTTGGAAAAGAAACCAACTTAACCGTTTCCGGTCAGTTAGAAGCCGAAACTTATGCAATGGCTTTGGGTCAGGTTTATACTTTTGGACCAACTTTCCGCGCCGAAAATTCAAATACTTCACGTCACTTGGCCGAATTCTGGATGATTGAGCCGGAAGTTGCTTTCAATGATTTAGAAGACAACATGGATTTGGCCGAAGATTTCATCCAGTTTGTTATCAAATACACAATGGAAAAATGTGCCGATGATTTGAAATTTCTGGAAGGAAGACTATTGGATGAAGAGAAATCGAAACCAATGGCAGAAAGAAGCGAAATGGCTTTGTTAGACAAATTGAATTTCGTTTTGGAAAACAATTTCAAACGTGTTTCTTATACTGAAGCTATTGACATTTTGAGAGATTCAACTCCAAACAAAAAGAAAAAATTCAATTATATCATCAACGAATGGGGTGCCGATTTACAATCGGAACACGAAAGATATTTGGTTGAAAAACACTTTAAGTGTCCGGTAATTTTGTTTGATTACCCGGCAAACATCAAAGCATTTTATATGCGTTTGAACGAAGACGGAAAAACCGTTCGTGCAATGGATATTCTTTTCCCGGGAATTGGAGAAATTGTAGGCGGTTCACAAAGAGAAGAACGTTACGATGTTTTGGTTGAAAAAATGAGAGCTCTTGGAATTGATGAAGAAGAATTATGGTGGTACCTTGATACCCGCCGATTCGGCTCGGCAGTTCACTCAGGTTTTGGTCTTGGATTTGAAAGATTGGTGCTTTTCGTAACCGGAATGACTAACATCAGAGACGTAATTCCTTTCCCGAGAACGCCGATGAATGCTGAATTCTAAAAGAAAAGTTTAATCGGTTAATCGTTCATTCGGTTAACCGATTAAACAAATTAACGGTTAACCGATTAAACAAAAAGATGTTAAAGCAATTCTTAAATCTTAAATTATCTCAGAAATTATCTCCACAACAAATTCAGTTGATGAAGTTAATTCAATTGCCTACGCAGGCATTTGAACAACGTTTGTTGGAGGAAATGAATGAAAATCCTGCATTGGAAGCGGGTTCTGAAGATGATTTGAATGATGAAAAAGATGAGTTTGACAACGAAGAAGATTATTCCGATTTTGAAGATTCTGAGAACATCGATGCCGATGAAATCAACGTAGATGAATATTTGAGTGACGACGAAATTCCCGACTACAAAACCCAAACAAACAACTACAGCGATGACGATGATAATTTTGAATCACCTTTGGCTTCGTCTGTAAGTTTTCATCAGGATTTAATCAATCAGCTCAACACTTTTATTCTTTCGGATGACGATCGTGATATTGCCGAATTTTTAGTAGGAAGTATCGATGATATGGGGTACATCAGGAGAAGTATATCTGATATTGTTGATGATTTGGCTTTTACACAAGCTATTTACACCGATGAAAAAACGGTAGAGAGAATGCTGCAAATCATTCATGAACTCGAACCTTCGGGAGTAGGTGCCCGTGACTTGCAGGAATGTTTGTTGCTTCAATTGAAACACAAAACTCCTACCGAGAGTGTAGCTTTGGCCACTGAAATAATCGAACATCAATTTGATGCTTTTACCAAAAAGCATTACGACAAACTGTTACATAAATTCAATATTTCGAGCGAACAGCTTAGAAAAGCGATTCACGAAATTGAAAAACTAAACCCTAAACCGGGAGGTTCTTTTGCCGGAAACAGCAAAATCACTGAAAATATTGTTCCCGATTTTGCCATTCGAATTGTAGAAGGCGAACTGGAACTCACGCTAAACGGCAGAAATGCTCCTTCTTTGCACGTTTCGAAAGATTATCAGGAAATGATGCAAACTTATAAAGAAGCTGCTAAGAAATCGACGCAACAAAAAGAAGCCGTTCAATTTATCAAACAAAAACTGGATTCGGCCAAATGGTTTATTGATGCTATCAAACAACGTCAGGAAACACTTTTGGTTACCATGAATGCCATTATGCACTTTCAACAGGAATATTTCCTTGATGGAGACGAAACTAAGTTGAAACCAATGATTTTGAAAGATATTGCTGATATTGTTGGTTTGGATATTTCAACCGTTTCTCGTGTGGCCAACAGTAAATATGTGGAAACTCCTTACGGAACCAAACTTATTAAGGAATTTTTCTCCGAAGCTATGAAAAATGATCAGGGAGAAGATGTCTCAACTCTTGAAATCAAGAAAATTCTTCAAAATGTAATTGAAGAAGAAGACAAGAAAAAACCACTTCCCGACGATCAACTGGCAGAAATTCTAAAAGAAAAAGGCTATCCTATTGCCCGAAGAACCATTGCCAAATACCGTGAACAACTGGATATTCCGGTGGCGAGAATGAGAAAGAAAATGTAAAATTACGATTTAAGAATTCCGATTCAGGATTTTTGATTTCGATTTCACAACTTACACTATACCTAATTTTGAAAAGAATTCTTCCTCTGTTCTCATATATTTTTCATCCGGTTCTGATGCCTGTTTTCGGATTATTGGTTTATTTCTTATTCAACTCATCGCAAATTACAGCTCCGGAAACAAAATGGCTTTTTATTCAAACAATTGTAATAACTGTTTTGATGCCAATGGGAAGTATTTACTTTTTAATCTCATTAAAAAAAGTTGATTCATTAATGATTCCAAACCTGAATCAGAGAAAGATTCCATTAATTCTGCAATGCTTTTTTTTAATTCTTTTTGTAATTCAAACCAAAATTAAAGGTGTTTATCCTGAATTGTATTTCTTTTTTTGGGGAAGTATTCTGAGTATTTCAATTGCTTTTCTATTAACATTTTTCAAAATAAAAGCCAGTCTTCACATGATTGGCATCACGGCTTTGACAACATTTAGCATTGTTCTTTCTTTTCTATCTGAAATAAACTTTTATTATGCTGCTCTGTTTTTTATTTTGAGTAATAGTCTTGTTGCCTTATCAAGGTTAATAATGAAAGCTCATACCGTAAAAGAATTGATTATTGGCGGAATTACAGGATTAATTCCACAACTTATTGCGGCTTATTTCTTATTATAAAATATAAAACATTAAACCGAAATTCAGATTGTGCATATTAATGGGAACTCCATTGATAGCAGCCGATTGGAACAACGGATTCAAAGCATAATAAACACTTAAATTAAGAGTATTGTGCCCAAAAGCCAAATAGGGTCCGTACTGAATTTCATTAAAATCGGAGTTATTAAAGATTTTCTTTGTAACTCCCTGACCTTCATATTTTGTTTTGTCAAACAACAGATAACGCAATTTAAATCCCGAATAAATTCTCCAAAATTTATGACTTTCCGGAGTGGAATTCCTCCAGCGTAATTCCAACGGAAGATCTAAAAAAACCTGTTCGAGTTTGTTATTAGAAAAAGAATTATGGTTTTCAATCGTATATGTTTTTTCTCCGTTTACTTCAGAAACGACCAAATTTTGATGGTATTTGTCATACGAAAAACCAAAACCGGCGGCAATTGCCACAGTCCTGCTTTTATTCACAGGCATATCTCTTAAAAATCCGGCACTCAAACCTATGGAAAAGCCATTTTGCGAAAAATCTTCAGGCGGTTTTATAAGACTGTTATAAGTCAATCCCAGATAAAACTGATCTTCTCTGTACAAAGAATCGATTTTGGTAAAAATATCTTCGGAATTTGGGTTCTGTGAAAAACTAATCGTACCCGAGAGCAGGAATAGTAAAGATAAAAATAAACGCATACCATTATTTTGAGGGTTAAAAATACAAAAAAAGGCAACCCTCAGGCTGCCTTTGTATCAAATAAATGTTTTATTTCTTTTTCTTTATTTGGGTTTTATAAACAAAATATCCCAAAACTCCAACCAACAAATAAGGGAAAGCCATCAGATAAACTATTCCGTCATTGACTGCCGCTGCTTTATTCCCTCCGTCTTCCGATTCTAACGAAGCTCTGCACATGGCGCATTGGGCATTGGTTACAATAGGCATTAGCCAAAAGACAATAGCCATTAGCCAAAAAAACAGACGATATGAATCGAATTTCTTACGTTTTGAGACTATTGCCTTGTGACTATTGCCTTTTGACACTTTACTGAACATAATAAGGCGAAATCATTAAATATACAATTACACCGGTTACGGCAACATAAAGCCAAATTGGGAAAGCAATTTTAGCCATTTTTTTATGTCGGTCAAAACGTTCAGAAAGTGCTCTTACATAAGTTATCAAAACCAAAGGAATTACTGCGATAGACAAAGTAATATGTGTAATTAAGATAAAGAAATAGATGAATTTCACTATTCCTGTTCCGCCAAAAGGAGTCGCATCGGAAGTCATGTGGTAAGCAACATACATTCCTAAAAAAGCGACAGAACAACCAATAGCTGTTTTCATCAGATTTTCGTGCAAACGTCTGTTCCCTTTTTTAATTGCAAGAACGGCCGCAACCAAAAGAACTGCGGTAATTCCGTTTATAGTTGCGTAAACAGGAGGCAAAAAAGTCAATGGTTTAACATCGTAACCCATTTTTCTAAGATTAACTCCAAACAACAATGCTACTACCAAAGGGATTGCAATTGACAAAACAACAATCCATTTATTATATTTATTCTCTAAAGCAATTGATTTATTTTCCATATTTATTCAGCTAATAATTTTTTAATATCAAGTTTAAGCATTTCTACCGCTTTTTTATCGATTCCGTCATAATAAACAATCGGATTTCCGAATTCATCCATACGACATCTTATGTTTCCTTTTTTGTCTATCAAAGCAAACAAACCCGAATGTTCAAAACCGCCGGCAATTTTGCTGTTCATTCCCGCATACAAATTGAATCCTTTGTTTGATAAATCGAAAATTTCAGATTCATCTCCGGTTAGAAAATTCCAGTTTTTATTGGTTATTTCATGAGTTTTAGCATACTCTTTTAAAACTTCAGGCGTGTCATTTTTTGGATTTATCGTAATTGAAACAATTCCGAAATTAGGATTTGGCTGATACATTTTATCGATAGCAACCATATTTTTGTTCATTACAGGGCAAATGGTAGGACAAGTAGTGAAGAAGAATTCCACCAAATAAACTTTTCCTTTGTAAAAATCGTTATTGATAACTTTGCCTTCCTGATTTGTCAGATTAAATCTGGGAGCTGTTCCCACCTGAAATAAATCGGATTCTACCGAATCATCAGATTTCACAACATATAAACGACCTCCTTTAACAATTTCTCCGTTTTGGATTCTGTCAATTATTTTTGGAACGGCATAAATTCCGAAAACCAAAACAATCAACGAAACCCAGATATACGTTTTGTTTTTTTTCATTATCAACTAATTAAAGATGCTTTTCAGCATTATTATTTTTCTTAAGTGCTGCTCTGTATTCATACAGGATAATTTTGAAATCATCCAACATAAAATTACTCAACTCCGAAAGATGAAAAGTATTATAACCTTCTTTGTATTCTTTCTCATCGTTTACTTTTCGGCCTCTCAGATTTCTTTCTTTATCAACAATAAAAACATCCGGAGTTCCCAAATCGGTATTTAATTTTCCTCTCAATTTCATTTGCGCATGAAACTGATTTATTTCAGAAGGAGTTGCAAAAACAAAATGAAAACGGGAAACATCTGTAAAAGCTTTTAGAGAATTAACGATATTCTGAACATCATTTTCTGTACCTATTGGACAAATATAAACGAATTGTAAATCCTTAAAATCGTGATACTGCTTGTAGATTTTTGCAGTTAGGTTAAAAATATTACCTCTGTTTTTTAAAACATCATAACCCGAAAATCCTAAAATGGTAATTTTATTTTCAAGTTTTATATTTTCTCCGTCAAGAGATCTCCAATCACCAAATTCAGCAATTTTTGGTGTAAGTGTAGGTAATTTTGTAAAACTGTTTACGCCCGAAGCAAAAAAAAGATAAGCTACTATAGGCAGAATAAAAAGGGTAAAAAGAACAATATTTTTTTTCATTTCTTTGAATTCATGATTAAAACTTCAAAAAAAAACATCTCAAACAGCAATACTTTTTTTGAATTGGCAAATATACTGTGATTTTCGTTTCAAAATAATTTTATTCACTTAGACTTTTGTTAAAAACTAATATTATAAAACACTTCAAAATAACTTTTCGCTTTAGAATTTACCGGATCAACATCCAACAAAAACGACTGACGAAGTCCGATTTCGAAAGGAGCCGGTAAATTGAAAGGCGTTAAATTAAAAATCATTTCAATTCCGGTTGAGTTTTGATTGAATTCGTACGCCTTTCCTTGAATTTTTCCGCTGTCAAAAAACAAATTGGTATGAATTCGTTTTAAAAATAAAAGTCCGCCAAATCCAAAATCAGGATAAAAAAGTGGAAAACTGTAATTGGCAGAATACACCGTTTCAAGATCACTATTTACAGCTTGATATCCTCTGGCGTGCAAAAAGATATCAGAATAGAGATAATCATTGGTACTGAGCTCTTTTTTGTATTTAAAATTGAAATCAAGTCCGTGATTTTTAGAAAAACCTTGTGCAGTCAATTTTACATTTGCTGTTAATTTTTCGGCCAGAACACTACTTGTTAACGACTTATTATAATCTACCACAATTTGCTGTGACCATTTTGAGTTTAAATTTTGCTTTGCTCTATTTCTGATATTCGAAAACTGAAAAATGGCATGAGCCGAATTAAAATTCAAACCTCCGGAAAGATCGCCCAAGTCTTTATTATAATAATTGGAAGTTTTAATATTTGAAAAAACCGGCATCAAATTCAAACTCGTTGTATAAACAGAACGAGTCCAACTCAAAGGAACAGAAAAACCAATGTTTGCCGAAACTTCATCAAAATTGAACTTAGCAGCATAATTACCATCAAAAACCAATGTGTTTTGACGTTTTGAATGCTTATAAGAAGTAATAACAGGCAAGAAAAATTTAGCATAAACCGCATCGGCACCAATTACCCAATTTTTCTCATTGTCATTGTAAGAGGTTGATAAACCAAATGAAAAATCATTCAGAATATTATCGAATTGAATACCAACAGAACTGAAATTATCGTTCAGGGTAAATCCCCAGGTATGCAATTTCATACCTCTCAAAAAACCTTTATAATCTTTAATTTCATATTCGTTTTCGGGAATTGAACTTAAAATTGGCTTTTCTATAACATTGGTTTTTATATCAAATCGGGCCATATCAACAGGTTCTGTTATTTCAACCGGACTTTCATTTAATTCAGAAAGATTTTCCAAGACATTTACCTGAGTCAATTGTCGTCCCATATCGGTTTCTTCCGAAAGGTAAATTGTATTTCCGTCATTCGCTATTTGTGGCATATCCACACCAACGGCAACCGAAGTAATTTGTTTTATTTCCTTACTTCCATCGGTTTTCACACAATACACATTGTTAATTCCGCTAAAAGAAGCCGGAAAATAAATCCTATTATTTTTAATACTGAAAGGACCAATAGTGTGGCTTGTCCAAGGAGACAATTCAACAACCGAACTATTCGAAATATCATATTTGAGAAAAGCCAACTTCGAATTGCGTTTAGCGATATAAACAATCGCATTTTCATTTTCTATCCATTTTGGATAAGAAATAAAATCATTTTGCGGATTCGGAATCGTTTTTAAAACCTTTCCCGAAGAAGCATCGAGAATTTTTATTGTATTTCTAATTTTAGTATCAGAGCAAACTGTCAAGATTTTATTTCCGTTTTCAGAAAACACCGGACTGAAATATTTACTTTTCTTAGTAATTACTTTTTTAACTCCGGTTTTCAAATTATAAGAAACAATTACCGAATAAATCATTTCTTTTCTTCGTCCATCATTCCTGATTTCTGTCCAGCAAACAGTATCTCCTGTTAATTCCAAATAATCTTCGGTAGAATAACCAATAGTTGTCAGCTCTTTTTCTATTCCGTTTTTAATTTGAATTAATTTTGAAATATCATCAAAACTATTTTTTATACAAACAACAGAACCATCATCAAGAGTTTTTGGAAAAAGATAATTCGTCACAACACTTTTCGGCTTGACCGTAACTTCTTTGGTAGGAAGAATTTTGATTGTTTCTAATTCTTTTATCCATTTATCTTTCAAATCAGAATAGGCTTTTTTATAAAATTTTCGGGTTGTAAAACCTGTTTCCTTTTTCATAGCTCCCGAAAATGGATAAAATACCGATTTGTAACTCGCTGCATTTGCCAATGTCCTTGCCCAAACTTGGTCATCGTAATGATTTCGGCCATAATTGACCAAATTATAACCCAACACATAATGATTCGGGATATTGTTTTTGAAAGAACCATTGCGCATTTGCATAAAATTATAATCTCTGTTATTCAAAAACAAAGCTCTTTGCAATTCGAAAAAAGAAGGAGTCCGTCCTCTTCCGCTTTCAGACAAAAGTGTTTCTGAATGTACTGCGTCACCTTCGGAATACCAATTTGGAACAGCAAAAACTCCCGCAGCCGCCCAGGCCGATTCTCCACCAATATAATAACACAATTGAGAAAAACCTCTTCGGGTATTTGCGGCTTGAAGTACGTGACGATATTCATGAATGGAAAGTGCATCCAGCCAATTGAGTGTACTCAAAGTTTGGCTGTCCTGATAACCTGTGGCATAAAATTCAGACCGAAAAGGGGCTTTTGCAACGTAACCGTTTCCTATAGAATTATTAGTATTCAATAATAAATCTAAATGGAGTCTTTTATCTCCTACCGAAAAACCTTTTTCTTTGTTGATAAAAGTAATTATGTCTGCAATTCTCTTGGCTTCTTTCTCGGTCGAATCAGGAAAAATGACTTTTAATTTATCGTTTTTTATGTATTTCCATTTCACATTTGAAGGATGATTTCCGGATGCAACGGATTGTGAAAAAGAAAAATGACAACAAAACAACATTATTGCACAAAGAATGTATTGAAATGGTTTCAAGATTTTCAGTATTTAAATTTTATAAAATTCATTTTAAAATCTGATTATTCCAAATTTAACTTTGCATTACTTCTTAAAAAAACAGCAAAAAAAAAGACGGAAATAAAATCCGTCTTTTTTAAAATTAATTTATGTTGTTAAAAATTCCACTTAATGGTTGAATTTTTAAATACGTCAAAAATATAATGACCTTCTACCAAAAGAATAAAAAGTAAATAAATAACTAAGAAAATCAATGGTGCAACTACTGAGATTTTAAGTGATTTTTTCTCGTGCTCCATGTGCATGAAAGCCCAAACGATATAGTAAGCTTTTACAATTGTTAAAGCGTAGAAAATCCAATTCAATAAATTCAATCCCAATAGATGATTCATCTCAAGAGATTCCGGTTTAAGAATTCCTAAAATTACCTCAATGATTGTTACTACAGACATAAGTCCGAAAACAAACCAAATTCTTTGTGTATTTGATGCGTGTGCGTGTGACATGATACTGCTTTTTTTTGAAAATTAAACTAAATAGAAAACTGTAAATACAAACACCCAAACTAAATCTACAAAGTGCCAGTACAATCCTACTTTTTCTACCATTTCATAGCTTCTTCTTTTTTCGTAAGTTCCCAAAAGAACATTGAAGAAAATAATGATATTAATAACAACTCCAGAGAAAACGTGGAATCCGTGGAATCCAGTAATGAAGAAAAAGAAATCCGCAAACAATTTATTTCCGTACTCGTTTCTTGTAAGGTTAGCACCTTCAACAACAAGTGTAGCAGTTTCTAATCTTTTCAAAGATTCTTCTCTTGTCAAAACAACTTTGCGTTTTAGTTTTGTCAATTCGTGGTTTATAGTAGCATCATTTTTTGCCGCTTCTATATCCTGACAAATGTTTTCTGTTTTAACCAAAAGTTCAGGATGTGCTTTAAATCCGGCCTGAATTTCGGCAACCGTGAATGACGGAACATCATCTCCTGTCATAAACCAAGTAGCATCATTTCTTTCTAATTTTTCGCGTTCGCTTGGAATTGAAACTGCAAAACTTTCCAGAGAAACTCTTTCTCCTTCTTTGTTTACAAATTGAAGTAAGCTACCTCCTTTTGTTTCTACAGCTCCAAATTCTCCCTGAATAAAGTTTTTCCATTCCCAAGCCTGAGACCCAACGAATATCAAACCTCCTATGATGGTAAGAAACATATAGAAAGTTACTTTGGCTTTATTCAATTGGTGTCCTGCATCAACAGCCAAAACCATTGTTACAGAAGAAAAAATCAAAATAAATGTCATTAAAGCAACATAGTACATTGGTGCTTCAACTCCGTGCATGAACGGAAAGTGTGTAAAAACCTCATCAGCCAATGGCCAGGTTTCAATAAATTTGAATCTTGAAAATCCATAAGCGGCAAGAAATCCGGAAAATGTTAAGGCATCTGAAAGGATGAAAAACCACATCATCAATTTACCATAACTGGCTCCCATAGGCTCATTTGCCCCGTTCCAAATTTTGCTTTCGCTTTTCTCAGTTGTAACTGTAGTACTCATATATAGTTATCTGTTTTAAAAGTTTAAAGTTTAAGATTATTATTTAATGAAATATAAAAACAAAAATAAATACAACCACACAAAATCAAGAAAATGCCAGAACATAGCTCCAAGCTCGATTCCAATTGTGTTTTTTGAATTATATTTTCGTCTGTAATTATTAATTATTATTACCAATAGAGAAATTAATCCTCCTGCCAAGTGAGCTAAATGTGCCACAACAACTACATACAAAAATGAAGTAGTTACAGTACTTGTTGGTCCGGTTGCATACAAACCTACCTTTATCAACTCCTTAAATCCCTCAAACTGAAAGACTACAAAGAAGATTCCTAACAACAAAGTAATCAAAAGCATCAGTCCTGCTAATTTTTGATTATCCTGCTTTGTGTACCTTTTTGCCAAATGGAATGTAAAACTACTAAATAAAATCAGAATAGTGCTAACAAAAAATGATATTGGCATATCAAAATTTTTCCAGTCGGCACGTGACTTACTTACAACATAAGCACTGGTAAGCCCGGCAAAGACCATAATAATACTCACCATTGCAAACCACAACAGGAGTTTTTTTGATCTATTAGACCTTTCTTTATACTCGTCAATTGACATTTCGATCATTATCTTAAAAATTTATCTATTATATAAACCATTTGCAAAAGTGAAATATAAGAAACACTAATCAGCATCAAGGTTCTTGCTGCCTTAGCTGTTCTTGAATTATATAATTTAATTGCAAAATAAACCATCATCAATCCCAAAACAAACACAACTACCGCAGAAACAGGAGTGATAAATAATTGTCCTGTATATCCCAAAGCCGGAAGTAATGAAGCTACAACTAACCAAAAACTATAAAAAACAATTTGGGTAGCTGTTCCTTTATCCCGCTTCCCTGTTGGCAACATAAAAAAACCTGCTTTTTCGTAATCTTCAAACAAAAACCAACCAATTGCCCAAAAATGAGGAAATTGCCAGAAAAACTGAATCAAAAACAAAGTTCCTGCTTCAATTCCAAAATTGTTTGTAGCGGCAACCCAACCCAACATAAAAGGAATAGCTCCCGGAAAAGCACCGACAAATACGGCCAAAGGCGTAACTGTTTTCAGAGGAGTATAAACGCTTGTGTAAAGAAAAATCGAAATCGCACCAAACATCGCCGTTTTAGGATTGATAATATACAACAAAGAAAGCCCAATAATAGTCAGCAAAGAAGCAATAACCAATGCTGTAGTTTTAGACATTTTCCCTGATGCCACCGGACGATTTTTAGTTCTGTCCATCAAAGCATCCAGATCTTTTTCAATTACCTGATTGAAAGCATTTGAAGCTCCCACCATACAGTAACCACCCACAGAAAGCATTATTAACACCGACCATTGAAAAGGATGACTATCATCAAAACCTAACAAATAACCCGCAATAGAAGAAAACAAAACACTAATAGCCAAACCGGCCTTAGTTATTTGCTTGAAATCAGTAAAAATTGATTTTAAGTTCGTTGTTTCGTTGTTACTATTTACAGCTGTCTTCATTTGGATTTATAAAATCAGCCGCAAATATATAAATTTAAAAGAAGTTTGTTATTTATTTTAAAATTTCTGCGAATTTTTGTTTCAATTTGAAAGAAAAAAAGGACTCTTAATCGCTAAAATCTTCGCAAAATAGTTTTTCGAGGATAATTCATTCGAAAAAAACTATGATTTTACAGAATCTAACTTTAAAATTAGCAACCCTAAATCTATAAGTTTGAAATTAATAATCAAAATACATATTAAAAATATCAGATCTAAGTCCAACAGAAAACCAAAGTGTATTTTCTGAATGAATCAACTTAGTATCGGTTGTCGGATTAAAATCCCGATATATAACACTTGCAAAAAGCTTTAGATTGGTGGTAGGATTCAAAAGATATCCTCCCTGAACATCCGCTATAAGAATTGTAGTTTTATTTCCCTGTCCTATTTTAGCTCCCGTATCAACATATCGGTGCTCATCATAATCTTTATAAATATCGCCTCCATAGTTATAAGTATCGGTAGTTGTATTTAAATCAAATCCTTTAAAACCGTAAGTCAATTTCCCGTCAAAAAAATATCGGCCTTTGTGATAACGCACAATTCCAATCATTTCTCTGAAATTTGCTCCCCAATTGTGTCCCATACTCTGATTGTTATGCCCGTAATTCGTAATGGCATTACTATGAGAATACACATACGGTCTTATAGTATTAAATTCTGCCTGAAGCAACAGGTTTTTCAGATTAAAGGCATTAAAATATTTCACTCCTAACTGATAAGCGTATTTGTTTTTCCAACTTTCATTCATATCTGCCATATCTCCCAAAGAAAATTCATCCAACAGAAACTGACCGTACAAATTCACTTTATTATTCCACTTATATTTTGATGTGAGTGCCAAAAGTGCATTTCCGCTTTTAGACGAAGAATTAAACTCAACCGTTCTGTAAAAAACAATCGGATTAACAAAATTAGCATCAAATCCGCGACCGTTTGAATTATTCCAAACTACCGATTCATACAATCCTAAATTAAATCTATTTGAAATATTCCAACTCAAATAATGATGTGCCATGTATTTTGAAGCATACGTCCCTTCGGCAGTTACCTCAGGACGCACATCTTTGAGCCACATATAAACGTTTGTGTACTTGATTTTCCAGAAAGTGGTATTGAATTTAAAAAAAGGATACGGACTTGCCCCATCGCCCAGCAAAAGAGAACGATAACCATCTCCTATAAAATTTCTCCCATAACCAAGTTCCATGTTTATGAATTTATTCGGAGTGTATGTTAAATGCGCATCTGCCGAAGGAAAATCATAAGCTTCTTCGCCAAATTCCTTTGCAATTCCTATTCCGGGAATAATTGCCGGATTTCCTCCGCTTGGTTTAAGTGATTCTGCATAATGATTGTAATAATCGGCAAAAAGCCCCTGACTTTCATAAATGGTAGTAGAAAAAGCCAATTCTTTAAAAAGTTCTCCCTGAAATTGTAAACCTCTTGTATTTTGATACGTGTAACCAAAATCACTTGGTTTGCTTTTCCCTGCCCTTAAATCAAATATCGGATTTAATGTAAGCCAATAATCTTCACCCTTTATCTGAACCAGATTTTCATTAAACATCTTTCTTCCTACCCAGCTTCTTTTCTTTAGCAACAAACTTTGATATTCTTTATTGAAATCATAATATTTTGCTACTTCCGAATAGGTAAAAGGCTTAGAAGCTGTATGATTATTACTTCCCATTTGATTCATCTCGGCATCAAATTGAGCATAATAACTGTGAGAAAACTGTATATTCAACTGACTTGTGTTTATCGGAAAATCGAATTTCTTATAAACAATACTGTCTAATTCGGTCAGTTTTTTATTAGTTGCAATATTATTTTGCAAAACCCGCATCGCCTTTGTGTCATTTAGATTCGGATCTTTCAAAGGAATGGAAATCGTAAACGAATATTTAGAATAAGTCACATTTCCGTTACTGATTGCCGGTTTTATTTGCGGCAAAAGCGAAAAAACACGATTGCTTTCGGCAATAAGTTCAGGATAAATCGCATCTACATAAAGTACTTTGAATTTTCCCGTTGCATCTACTTCAAAAACTACCGAAACATTTCCCTTGAAATTATTCTTTGTCAAAGATTCCGGAACCGAAAAATTATTAAATACATGATTTTGTAATTGTTTATAAAAACAATTTTCTAAATCCTTACCATTAAAAGATTCGCAATTTGCAAAAACAGGAAACTGATCTGATTGTTTGCTTTGGGCCAATGACAAAAAAGAAGTCAGCAGAAAAAACAAGAGAAACGATTTTTTTATCATTTTTTGAAATCTAAATATTAATAATCGTTGTTTGAAACCTGACCATCGGCAATTGTTTTCGCTGCCGAAGTTCCTACTCTTTTCACTCCAAGTCTTACAAAATTCAAAACATCATCATAGGTTCTCACTCCGCCGGCAGCCTTTATTGGCAATGGCGATGCGTTTTCAAGCATTAAAACAATCGTTGGCAAAGTTGCGCCGTTTGGCAAATTATTTTCTGTCTTATAGAATCCTGTGGAAGATTTCACAAAAACAGAAGCGTAATTATCTTCCCTGAAATTATCAATTACCGTATTTTTTATTAATACCGAAAGTTTAATAATCTGTTGGTCAGAAAGTGCAGCGACTTCAATAATCCATTTCACAATTTTACCCGAATCAAGTCCTAATTTTGTGCATTGCAAAATTTCATTTTTCAATAAGGCGGCTTCTCCTTTTTTGAAAGCTTCATAATTACAAACAAAATCCAAATCATCGGCTCCATCGAGAATTGCTTTTCGGGCCATTTCCAGTTTTTCTTCCACGCTCGATTTTCCTTCCGGAAAATCAATCACAGTTCCAATAGTCACATTAGAATTTGATGTTTTTATCATTTCTTTTGCCAAGGCAACATATTCAGGCCGAATCATTATTAGCTTAAAATTCTCTTCAATAGCTTCCTGAATAAAGCTTTTTACAATTTCCTTATTCTCTTCTTCACTCACTCCTGCCTGAATTGCAGTTTTCAAATAAGTTGAATCTAAATATTGCCTTATGTCCATAAATTGATTTTGGATTAAAAAATTCACTAGAAAGTTATAAAAATAGAAAAATCCCACCGAAGTGGGATTCTTTGTGTATTTTATTTTTTGCTATCTATCAAACTGACGATTGCATAAACTGCGAGCGCTCCGGTTGTGTTTGCCAACACATCAAAAACATCTGCATGTCTTGTCTCGGTAAGCGCTTCCTGCAAAAACTCTATAAAAATCCCTAACGAAAGAGACAATAAAAAGGCTTTTTGCAATGCTTTCTTTAAACTTACATTCAATTTTAAACTATTGAAATATAAAAACCAGAATAATGTAATTCCGAAATGAAAAGAAAAATGCGCTACTTTGTCAAAATACTGCGGAAATCTCGGAAGTCCGCTTGAACTTGTCAGACAAAAATAAAAAACTATAAAAGTCCAGGCTATTGCCAGGAACAGCCACAGTTTATTATGCTCCAATAAGTTCTTTATAAGCTTCACTCGACAACAAGTTATTAAAGTCATCAACATTTGAAACTTTTACTTTAATCATCCATCCATCTCCGTAAGCATCAGCATTTACCTGCTCTGGTTTAGTAACCAATGATTCGTTGAATTCAATGATTTCTCCACTCATAGGCAAGAATAAATCAGATACCGTTTTTACAGCTTCAACAGTTCCGAAAACTTCATCCTGATCCAAAGTTTGGTCAAGAGTTTCAACCTCAACATAAACAATATCACCTAATTCTTTCTGAGCAAAATCTGTAATTCCTACAGTTGCAACATCTCCGTCAAGGCTTACCCACTCGTGATCTTTTGTGTATTTTAAATTACTTGGAATATTCATCTTAATTATTTTTTGAGTTAAATTTTAGTTTATTTTTTGAGTAGCAAATGTATTATTTTGAATTATATTTTTAAAACATTTCAGAAACTATTTCTGTTTAGTTTCCGAAATTATATCTGATTGTAAATCCTCCTCTAACATTGGTAATTGGGAAAGAGGTAGAAATAACTGCTTTTGAAAAAGCATGATCATAATAGAATATAGCTGTCAGATTTCGGCTGAAAGAATAATCGGCTGTCAGTTTAAACGACCACATATTTTGTCCGCCTCCTAATTTGTTATTATTATAATCCAAATATCTGATAATGGTTTGAGTATTTCTCATACTAAAATCGCCCTTGATATTGATGTCACTTCTGATAATTCCATTTGGATTATCTGAAAGAGAAGAAACAAACGTTACATCTTTTATTCTGTATCCCATTCCAAAAACATATTCAAGTCCTTTTACTTCGGTCAAAAGATTGTTGTCAAAACTCATAGACAATGCACGGTCTTTCTTGATTTCGGCAAGGAATTTAACCGAATTTTTCATCTCCATATCAAATTTAACCAACGGATTGAACTGCTCCACTAAATTGATATTAGAAATCAAAATTTCGCTAAAAAAGTTATTACTCTTATCTCGTCCTCCCGGATCTTTGTCATATTCAAAATTAGATCTCAAAGAATTGATTGTATAAACCGAACGATAACTGTGATGTACAGAAAAACGTTTAAAAGTATCTTTAAAGAAATTATACCTCATCAATCCGCTGTATTTAATAGTCCAGTTCGGAATTGGCGTACTTCTGATTGCTTTTAGCGAAACATTGGTAGCATCCTGACCTGTATAAGCCGAAAGAAATGCCGGCAACAAAACCTGTTGGCTATTCTTGCCATAACCCGAAGGAAATCCATCGGCATCCAGATCATTCGGATTATAAGTTCCGTCGATCGATGCTCTATTGGCAGCCAAACGATTGGCAACTACAATTCGATTATCTCTGAAATTATCAAATGCTTCCGAAGTAACTTCATTACTGGCCATGAAAGCCGTTGAAAACATCATGGTTGTTATAGAAAAATTTCCAAAATTATATGGCGAACGGGAATTGTAAATCCCGTCAGTAACATCATATTGCTCCGAAAAACTTTCCATTAAACTTCTGTTAGCAACCAAATCGATTTTGAACTCAGGAAACAAATCAATATTTGCGGTAAGATTTAATGTTTCGGCTTTTACTTCTGTATAATTCTGGTTGAAATCAGGATAAGTTGTTAGCCATCCGTTTTTAGCCGCTTCATCTCTAACATCGTCATGAAGCCCGAAAACGTATGGTAAAGAAGGTAAGCTCGAACCAAAAAATCCAACTCCGGGCACATAACCCGGCAACACATTTCCGGCAGAATTTGTATAATTTCCCTGAATATTTTTAACACAAGTCAAAACTCCAATAAGTCCATCTACAACCGGATTGCTTTTTGGCAAAGCCGCAACCGGTGCCGGTTTTACTTTTTCACCCGGTTTAGGAGGAGCCGGTTTTGGTAGTGGTTTTGCTTTTTTCCCTTTGGTTAGTCCCACATATTTGTAAAACAAATCCATATTCATAGTTGCATTCAGTTTGTGCGAACCATTGTTCTGAATTGTGTTACCCAAATTATACATGATTTCTTCACCCTGATCGGTAGTAGTTGTAAACGATGACATGGCTGTAGAAGAACGCTGCCAATTGTAATCTCCGGTATAAGTATAAGTCGATTTTACAAAACTCAACAATGGAATTTTATATATCGGAATATCATAATTCAAAGCAATCTGACGATTATGTACGTTAGGAGTTCCCGTATTCCAGTAATCTGCCCAGATATCCTGATTTGCAATTGGCATTCCATTATCATCCAAATAACTTCTTACAATATTACTTGACGAAGCAATATAATTCAATTTCAATGATTTGGTTACATTAAAATTAAAACCATATTGATAGTTGAAAAGGAAATTTCTTCTGTACAATGGTTCCAGGCCAATTCCCTGAACATCAACCTGACGATATTCCTGACGGTTGTACTGACGTAATAAGTTGGTACTGAAATTAATGTCAGAAGGCATATAATTGAAATTGAAATCATTCAAAAGTTTCCAGTAATCAGAACCTTTCATAAACTTCACCGTTTTCAATGGTTCAACCGGTTTAGGCTGAAAATTATAAACATAATCTAACGAAGTTTTTTGTTTTTGATCCAAATAACTCTGCGTTTCATAATCATGTTTTTGAATCTGATTGTATGAATATGAAAGTGTTAAATTCTCTACATCATAAATATGCGGTTTCTTTTCCGGAGCTTTTTCTTTTCTAACTCCAATGAAATTGATACTATTGGTTTTTGTATAATCTATCGCCCGGTTTTTGATATTTGCTTTTTCATCGGCATCGGCAGTAATAGACAACAAATCATTCAATCTGATATCGGGATTTTGAGGATCGAATTCCGGAGTTATTATTTCTTCTCCAACACCATAATTAAATGGCAGGTTTATTCCCCATTTTTTTGGCAAAAGTTTCCCTAAATTCAAATTAGAAACAATACTGTATTGCTTTGCATCATTTCGGCTTCTTTGATTTGGACCGTCCTCCAACGCTCCAAAACCAACTGTACTCATTCTTCCGGTAGCAGACAAAGTAACAAAATCGGCCATATTTGTATCCAGCGAAGCTACCGCTGCCATACCGCCATTATTGTCCATCCCTGCAATTCGAAGTTCGTTGAACCAAACTTCTCCTCTAATATTTCTGGCAGTAAGTCGGCCACCATCGGGATCTTTTCCGTCAAGCGTATTATTTTTTATACCCGCCATCATTGTTCTTACTAAACCAAAGTTTGGATTTCCCTTTATAGTAAGTTTTGTATTACTTTTTCCTACCGGAATATTTCCGTCAATTTCGTAATCATACTTTGTATAAGTTCCGTCAGGAGCTACTTCATCGGGTCTTTGCATTGCCATCATTTTCAATTTGGTAAGCAATACTAATTGCAGATCAATATTATTTTCTTCCGGCCAAATTTTCTCCGGAGTAGATGCATCGTTCCATTGAGTTACTTTCAACGGACGTTCTATCTGATAATAATTCTGATTCAAATCGTTCCCCAAACGAACAAAACCTGCCATCTCATTATCTTGTAATCTGCCAGGACTCATATCGTCTTCAAGAGCTTCGGCATGAAAAAACATTTTCAGTTTTTTGAACTGACGCATATCAATATTCACATTTTTGAAAACAGCTCTCGAATCTCCCGGTTGTAATCCGGCCTTTGAAGCTCTAAGCGCCAATGCTTGTTCATTCTGATTAATAATGGTATTATTATTATACAATTGTTCTCTTTGAACGCCCGGAGGCATCATGTATTTAATAGGCACTCTTGCCGAATTTTCCAGAACATTAACAGCCAAAACATCAAAAACAGTATCATCATCATCGGGATTATCATTATTTGGTTCCAATGAATTCAGATAACGTCTCCAATCTCCTCTTACTAAATCTAAAGCTCCAAAACGGATTGTAATTTCTTTTGAAAATCCGGTTAAGAAAATTCTCATAAACTGAATCGACCTGAAATCTTCTATTCCTCCAAATTTTACCTGACTGGCTCCCTGATCTATCGGAACTTTGAACTGAATCCATCTTGATTTCAAATCGGCACCACCGGCAGGATTCGTTACAACCGATTCTTTAATATCGGTAACATAATTTTCTCCCACCACCATAGTTGGTTTTAAATCGATGTTGTATTGAAAATAAGCATTAATCGTGTTCATAGTATTATCACGATTAATATCCTCAACATCGGGAACAGCTACATTTCCTCTTTTTGTATTAGAAACATCAACAGGCGAATTATTTTCAACACCGTTATAATTTTTATATCGTTCTAAAACAGAACCTTCGGCTTCAAGAAAATATTTATAATTATCATACGCCGGATCTGCCATTGCAGCAAATTGAGCCGGGAAGAATGCCGCTTCTTCGGCATCATTCAATCCGTCAAATCCAACATCCTGAACACTTCTGTTTGAATTGTTAGTATCAAAAGCATAAATCAAAGATTGAGATGAAGGTACACCTCCCCAAATTGTTTTTGTTGTTTTCTGGGCAGAACCGGCTTCGGGCAATCCATTTTCATATTGCTTGCGTCCGTCTCTCAAAATATCTTCCGAAATTTGACCTAAATTAAAAAATATCTTCCCTGTATTTTCAGCTGGAACCTGATTATTGAAATACGGATCTAACATCCAGAACTGAATGTATTCAACATTGCCCTGTTCAAAGTTGGTTGAAGTAATTGATCGCATAATTCCTCCAAAATTATCTGTCGGATTCGGCAATGCATTTCCAACAGACTGCGGATTAAAATTATAAGGACCGCGTTCTTCTGGATAATATGTTAAATCAAAAGTATTTACAACTGTCGTTTGTCCGGCGGCAATATCTGTATTTGGATATAACTCTTTTATATAAACCCGTCTTACGGCATCCATAGCCATATCGACATCACTAATTCCGGATGGACGCTGATTGGTATAAAAAATAGGATCAATTGTTCTCCAGGCAAGTTTAGCTCTTTTGTAACCGTCTGCCAAGCTAAACGGAGGTTCTTGTCCGTCTATTAATCCAAAATTATTATAAGGCAAACCACTTTTCCATAAAGGTACAGAAGACATAACCCAAGCCAATGGTGCCTTAACATCAATTGTAGTTTGCGAACCTTCAAAATCGTCAATATAAATTGTTGCTTCTCCCTGAAACTTATCGGCATCCGGAGAATCTGGTCGCAAATAAGCTACTTCTCCTCTGAAAGAAATATTAGAAGGCACATCGGTCGAAACATTTGGAAGTTTATTTACCAATCTGGTAAACAAAGGGATTTCAGAAGAACAATTAGTGTTGAATCCGAAAATACTATTATTTACCGATTCCTGTCCGTAATTTGACTTTTGGGTAAATGGTCTTTCTGACATTCTGAGAAAAGTACCTCCTACAAGAAAATCTTTTGAAATTTTATGTTCAACATTCAATCCCATAAAACGTCGGGTTTGTTGACCAAAAACAGAATTATTTTCCAAAGAAATATCAATAGGTACGTTTGAATTTTGCAACGAAGGATCTAATATCTGAACCGTTCCTCTTTGATAATTTACAGAATAATCAACTCCTTCAACCAGTCTTCTTCCTCCGGCCGTTACTATAACCGAACCCTTGGGAACGTTGAAAGCACCAATAGAAATCCCGTCTCCGCTTGTTGATTTATATTTACCTCTAAGTTGAAATTTATTTTTATCTATATTTTGCAAAGCTCCGGCCGAAGTACTTCGGTACATTTCCCGGTAAACATACTTTGCCTGATTAGAGTTGTATGTTGTTGGATCGTTATAAGATTCTAATGTTGTATTATCCTTTAATTTATTAAACAAATATTCTCCAAAAGGTTCTACCGTTGTAAAAATGATTCTTCCGTTTTGAGTATCAACGGTCATTCCCGGAATAAAATCGAAGAAACCATCTCCTCCTTCCTGAGGGTCATTTGTGAAATTTAATTTATCTAAATTAAAAACTCTCAACAACGGAGTTTGTTCTACCGAAGCCGGCAGCGGAGTAGTTCCGGCAGCCGTAATATAATTCAAAGGAGAAGGGTCTGTATATAAAATATTGAACTTAAAATCTTCTCTTTCTAACTGACCTCCCAAAGCAATCTGATAAATATTCTTCATCATCAAATTCCAAACAGGAGCCGTAAATCCGGTGTTTGAATTTTGAATATTGGTAATACTACTTTTAAGCATTTTCAAAACCAAACTCTGAGTAGATACTGTAGGATTTTCAGGATCGTCACCCGGAGTAACTTCTGTAGATAAAACCCCGTCATTTCCAAACTCCCCTACCTGATACACTTTGTCTCCCATAGTATATTGATAAGCCACCGCCAAAACTTCGTCATTTGCTAATCTTTGCTGCAACGAAATATAACCCAATTGCGGATGAAACGTAAATTCGTTTGGTGTTAATTTTCGGGCGCTTTCCAGTTTTGAATAATCCTGACCTTCGGCAATTACAGTTCCGGCAGGAACATTGAATGCAGAACTGTTTGTTGTAACAATTTCACGGATTTCAGGTTTTAAATATCCTGTTCCGGTTGCAATCAAAGCCGGATCGTATTTATTATTTTTATTATCCGTAGGATCATCGCCTGGTCCCTGATCTATAAAGAAATCGGCCGGTAATGGATAAATATTAACAATTTCATTCGGGTTGTGATTTGACAGCTGTGATTCTCCCAAATCCTGAAGAGCAATAATATTTCTGAGATTGTTTTCTGTAGTACTTATTTTATTCTGTCTGTTGGTAACCCAAACCTCTACTCTGGTAACCTGAACCCTGCTGTCAATAACCGGATAATTCTTCAAAGAAGCATCATATTTATTTCTGAAATATTGAGAAAGGAAAAAGTGTCTCCCAAAATCATAATCCAAAGCAAACATATTGAACTCCTGAATTGTTCCTCCTCCTTGGGCAATGATTGATTTAGTTTGCGATTTTTGTTCAGAGAAAACTCCTGTTACCGTTGTTTTTCCGAATTGAAGTTCCGTTTTTACCCCAAACAAACTCTGAGATCCTTTTATCAAACTACTGCTCAAAGGCATACTTACGTTACCTACTTCCAGTTTTCTTAGAATATTGTCTTCTTCGGGAGTATATTCAAGTTTAATTAAATTTTGAAATGCAAAGGTCGATTGTGTGTCATAATTTACATTAACACCCAATCGGGTTCCTACTTTTCCCATCAAACTCATACTGATTCTCTGATTGAAATCGAAAGTTGTAGTAGATCTGTTTCTTGGAGAAAATGATGGATTATCTTGTTTGGTGTATCTGAAACCCAAATCCATTTCGACAGAACCGGTAGGTTTAATATCAATAGTATTACTCCCGAATATACTTTCAAAAAATCCGGAATTAACATAATATCTGGGCAACAAATCTTTTTTAGCTTCTTCTGTTCCCTCCTTTTTTCCGTCAATTGCAGCGAGTTTTTGCTTAAAATACTTTCGCATAGATTCGCGCATCATCAAATCCTCATACTCTTTTGGAGTCAGAATCTTTGGATAATTCACATTATAACCGCTAACAGTACTTGTATAAATATACTTATCTATAGCCGGATCATAAGTGTAAGATTCTTCTATGCTCGGTGGATTTTTCAGAACTATTTTACCTCTGTTATACCCAACAGTATCGGCAGGTTTATCATTATCCTGACCATAACCAATGTATGTAAAAAACAGAACCAGTATGGAAATACCGGTTTGAATAAAATTATTTTTTTTCTCGAATAAATTCACTGTTTTCAAATACTATAAATTTTTCAATGCCTGTTTGATGATAAATTCAACCGAAGCATCGGGATGTTCTTTCACTATTTTTTCGATAACTTTTTCTGATGTTTTTCTTACAAAACCAAGAACTTCTAGGGCTGATAACGCTTCATCCCGGTTTCTATTGTCTGCCTTTGCAAAAACTTCGTCTATATCGAATAACTTCAATACTTTTTCTTTCAAATCCAAAATGGCTCTCTGAGCGGTTTTGGCTCCAATCCCTTTGATAGACTGGATCATAGCCACATCTCCTGAAGCAATTGCATTAACAATTTGTTTTGGTTCCAAAGAAGAAAGCATTGTTCTGGCAATTCCGGCTCCGATTCCCGAAACAGAAATTAAAAGTTTAAAAATCTCTCTTTCCGATTTTTGGGCAAAACCGTACAAAGTATGAGAATCTTCTTTTATTTGAAGATAAGTATAAAGTTTTACCAATTCAGAATTAGGTAACTGAGAAAAAGTATGAAGCGAAATATTAATATGATAACCCACTCCACCGCAATCAATCACGACTTCTGTAGGCGATTTTTCTACCATTTTCCCTTGTATTTGTGCTATCATAATTTTTCCGAAAGTACTTTATTCTTATTTATTTTCTGTTAACCAGTTTTTTCTCTTTCTCCTGAGCATCAACAACGGCTACTGCCGCCATATTCACCATTTCTTCTACACTGGCTCCTAATTGAAAAATATGAACCGGTTTATCCATTCCCAAAATAATTGGTCCTATCGAACCTATTTTGTTTAATTCTTTCAACATTTTGTATGCAATATTCGCCGATTCCAGATTTGGAAAAATAAAAGTATTCACTTTTTTCCCGGCTAATTTAGAAAATGGGAACTTAGCTTTAAGCATATCCGGATTCAAAGCAAAATCAGTTTGAATTTCTCCATCTACAATCAAATCAGGATAATTTTCATGTAGATAAGCTACTGCTTTTGAAATTTTAGAAACATTCGGATTAATTGATGACCCAAAATTTGAGTATGAAAGCATTGCAATTACCGGTTCCATTCCAAACATTCTCACTGTTTTGGCTGCCATTAAAGCAATTTTTGCCAAATCATCGGCACTTGGATCTGGATTAATAGCCGTATCAGACAAGAATATAGGTCCTCTGGCAGTCATCATGATGTTGGCCGTAGCAAACAAAGAAACTCCCGGAGCCTTGTCTATCAACTGCATCATTGGTTTTATAACTGTTGGATAACTTCTTGAAAAACCTGTAACCAAGCAATCGGCATCGCCCTGATTGACCATCATGGCTGCGAAATAATTTCTCTCACGCATCCATTTTTGAGCATCCAATAAAGACAATCCTTTTCTTTGTCGGTCTTGCCAATAAATATCTGCATATCTATATCTGCGTTCTTTTTCTTCGGGAGTTTTTGGATCATAAATCGGAACATCGGCCGTAAAACCTAATTCCGCTTTCAACTCCAGAATAATTTCTTTATCTCCCAACAAAATAGGATAACCTATTTTCTCTTCATAAACAATTTGCGCTGCTTTCAAAACATCCAGATGATCGGCCTCAGCAAAAACAATTCGCTTCGGATTGGTTCTGGCTCTGTTGGTAAGCATTCGAACCATTTTGTTATCAAATCCTAATCTATCTAATAATTCCTGCTCGTATTTAGTCCAATCAGTTATAGGATTTAAAGCCACACCCGAATCCATTGCTGCTTTGGCAACCGCAGGAGCCACCGTAGTAATCAATCTCGGATCAAATGGTTTTGGAATAATATAATCTCGTCCGAAATTAAGTTTTGTTTCTCCATAAGCTACATTCACTTGCTCCGGAACCGATTCTTTTGCCAAAGCTGCCAATGCTTTGACAGCCGCCATTTTCATTTCTTCATTAATCTTTGTGGCACGAACGTCTAATGAACCACGGAAAATATAAGGAAAACCAAGTACATTGTTTACCTGATTAGGTAAATCTGAACGGCCGGTAGCCATAATAATATCTTTTCGGGTAGAAATGGCTAAATCATAATCTATTTCGGGAGTTGGATTTGCCATGGCAAAAACAATCGGATCGTTCGCCATTTTAAGCAACATTTCGGGAGTTAAGATATTTCCTGCCGAAAGTCCTAAAAACACATCCGCATTTGTTAATGCTTCTTCAAGTGTGCAACCTTTTGATCCTTTGGCATACTTTCTCTGCATTTCGGAAATATCGGTTCTGTCTTCTGACAAAACTCCCACTACATCAAACATTGTTATGTTTTCAGGATTTACACCCAACAAAACATACAAATTGGTACAAGCTATCGCAGCAGAACCTGCTCCTGAAACAACCAATTTTATTTTCTTTATATCTTTTCCGGCTAATTCTAATGCGTTAAGCAAAGCAGCCGAAGAAATAATAGCTGTTCCGTGCTGATCGTCATGCATCACAGGAATATTTAATTCCTCTACCAAACGTCTTTCTATTTCAAAAGATTCAGGTGCTTTTATATCTTCAAGGTTAATTCCTCCAAAAGTAGGAGCAATTGACTTTACTGTTTCTACAAATTTATCAATGTCTTTAGCATCTACTTCAATATCAAAAACATCAATATCAGCAAAAATTTTAAATAAAAGCGCCTTTCCTTCCATCACCGGCTTTGATGCTTCGGGACCTATATCTCCCAAACCCAAAACTGCGGTTCCGTTAGTAATTACTGCTACCAGATTTCCTTTTGAGGTATATTTATAAACATTCTTAACGTCTTTAGCTATTTCTAAACAGGGTTCTGCAACTCCGGGAGAATAGGCCAGTGATAAATCTCTTTGAGTAGAATAACTCTTTGTAGGTACAACCTGAATTTTTCCGGGAGTCGGTTTTGCATGGTATAGCAAAGCTTCTCTTCTTTTGTTGTAATCTTCCATATCATTTTTTTACTGACTTACAAAGATAGAAGTCTGCCTGAAAAAAGGAAATAATTATACGGAATGTTTCAAACTATTTTTGGTCTAATCCAGAAAATCGATATTTCTCTTCAACCCGCTCCACTTGGTTCTTTTTACAGCAGAGTTTTTAAAAACAATTTTAAAAGTTTCTTCCGTAATTTCCTGCCATTCTTTTTTTGAAAAAGACAATAAATCTTTATTGGGATTAAAAAGCGGCTCCTGATGCGGTTTTGAAAAACGATTCCAGGGACAAACATCCTGACAGACATCGCATCCAAAAATCCAATCGGCAAATTTACCTTTCATTTCAACAGGCAATTGTTCTTTTAATTCAATGGTAAAATAAGAAATACATTTGCTGCCATCGACCACATAGGGAGAAACAATAGCCTGAGTTGGGCAGGCATCGAGGCAAGCTGTACAAGTTCCGCAATGATCGGTAGTAGCAAAATCGTATTCTAAATCTAAATCAACAATTAGTTCGGCTACAAAGAAAAAAGAACCGTTTTGTTTCGAAATTAAATTCCCATTTTTACCAACCCAGCCCAAACCGCTTTTGGCAGCCCAAGCCTTATCAAGAACAGGAGCCGAATCTACAAAAGCACGTCCAGAAACTTCGCCAATAGTTGACTGAATAGAAAACAACAATTCTTTGAGTTTGTCTTTTATCACATAATGATAATCCTGACCGTAGGCATATTTCGAAATTTTATACGTATCCTCAATTTGAGTTTCGGAAGGATAATAATTAAGAATCAGAGAAATCACACTTTTGGCATCATCAACCAAAAGTGTCGGGTCGAGTCTTTTGTCAAAATGATTTTCCAAATAAGACATTTCGCCCTGAAAATGATTCTTTAAATAGCTTTCCAAATGCGGCGCTTCTGTTTCAAGAAATCCGGCCTTGGAAATACCGCACGACAAAAAACCGAGACGCTTGGCTTCGGATTTTATGAATGCAGAATATTTTTCTTTGTTGTTTATCATAAGGCTGGGAATGGGAAGAGGGAAGTTGGGAGTTGAAAGAAACTAAATATCTAAAAGATATTTTTATTCTCCATCTCTCTTCTTCCAGCTTTCATCCAATTTTTAAAACAACTCTCCCTGATTAAACCCTTTGATTTTCCCAAGATGCTTATACGCCTTCTCGGTAACTTCTCTTCCTCTTGGAGTTCGCATAATAAAACCTTCCTGAATCAGGAAAGGTTCATAAACCTCTTCAATGGTTTCGCTACTTTCTGAAACAGCGGTTGCCAAAGTAGTTAACCCGACAGGACCGCCTTTGAATTTATCAATAATGGTGTTGAGTATTTTATTATCCATCTCGTCAAGTCCGTGAGCATCTACATTCAATGCTTTCAGAGCATAACGGGCAATTTCAAGATCAATGGTTCCGTTGCCTTTTATTTGGGCAAAATCGCGAACACGACGCAATAGAGCGTTGGCAATACGGGGTGTACCACGACTGCGTCCGGCAATTTCAATTGCGGCTTCGTATGAAATCGGCATTTTTATAATAGCCGCGCTTCGTTCAACAATCGATGTCAGAAGTTCGGTAGTATAATATTGTAATCGGCTTTGAATTCCGAAACGGGCACGCATAGGAGCTGTTAATAATCCGGAACGGGTAGTTGCACCCACCAAAGTAAACGGACATAAATTGATTTGAACTGTTCTGGCATTTGGACCCGACTCGATCATAATATCAATCTTGAAATCTTCCATAGCCGAATACAAATATTCTTCTACAACCGGACTCAAACGATGAATCTCGTCTATAAACAAAACGTCTCGTTCTTCAAGATTTGTCAATAATCCGGCAAGATCTCCTGGTTTATCCAACACAGGACCGGAAGTGATTTTGATTCCAACACCCAATTCATTAGCAAGTATGTTTGCCAAAGTCGTTTTTCCCAAACCCGGAGGCCCGTGAAAAAGAGCATGATCGAGAGCTTCATTTCTTTGATTGGCAGCCTGCACAAAGACTTTCAGGTTTTCAAGAACCTGATCCTGTCCAGCAAAATCATCAAAGGAAAGCGGCCTTAATTTTTTTTCAAGGTCAAGTTCCTCCGGGTTATAATTGTTATTAGTAGGATCTAAATTTTCATTCATGCGGCAAAGATAATCATGAATTGTGAATTATGAATTGTAAATTATACCTGTCGGTTAGACATCTAAAATAATCTATCTTATTTTTGTCACATTGAGCGCAGTTGAAATACATTATTAGTTCCCGATTTCATTATTATTGATACTTTTTAACATCCCAATAATCCGCAAACTTCATCCTCACAAAAAAAAAAGAAATTAACACCTAAATGTGATTCCTACTATTCAGGAGGAGTCTATTACGTAATCTCTGATAAATCACAATATTTTTACAAATAGTCTTTTTTATCAGAAACACTTTTTATATTTTTAGTAAAATATTAACAATTCAATAACTATTTATCCCAAATTGCGCATTGGCCTACAAAATAACCGCATAATTTGGGTTTATTTACAAAAGCAAATAATGATACTTTTTGTTTGAGGCAAATATTTGGTTGCTCAAAAATAATTATTAACCTTAATTATTACCGGTATGAGCAGTCCCTAAAATTCATTAATACCAAAACTCCTATGAAAAATTTACTCTTATTACTCGTTACAATTTTTACTTTAAACAGCTGTGAAAGCGACAACAACAAGCCCAAAACAGAACTGGAAAAACTACCGCCGGCTACACAAACCGGCAGAAACACCGTTGGTTGTCTGGTAAACGGAGAGGCAATGATACGAAAAGGACCTGCTACATCGTCTAATTGTTTCTATCAGGATCAATTAAACTTTGGTCTAGGATATAGCATGAATATAAATAATGTATATAAATCTATAAATGTAGCCTCTTTAAACCAACGGCTGACCGAAGGGCAGACATACCGACTAAAAGAAGATAGTCCGGGATCGAAATGGGGTAGTTATATAATTGATACTTCAATTATTTACTCGACGACCGATATTGTTACTGGAGAGTTAAAAATTACTCATCATAATTACAATAAAGCAATTATATCCGGCACTTTTTGGTTTGATGCGGTCAATCAATATGGAGAAAAGGTAGAGGTAAGAGAAGGTAGGTTTGACATGCGCTACTAAAATAATTAATTTAAAACTTATTATTATGAAAAAAATTTATACAACCATACTATTATTGCTTTTGGGACTAACTGATTTCAATGCTCAAAATTTTCCTCTTTTTCCTCCCAGAGTAACCACCACTAAACCACCGGTAACCATAAGAGCGACCAAAGACCATCTGGGAAAATTCGGCTCCGTTACAGTAAGTACTTTTCTGGGCAATGGTCATGCCGAAATTATCAAACAGAAGGTTTTGATGTTGGGTTTGTTATGACTGAATCTGACACGCATTATACCAATTAATTTTAAAATATTTCAAAATGAAAAATTTACTCTTATTACTCGTTACAATTTTTACTTTAAACAGCTGTGAAAGCGACAACAACAAACCCAAAACAGAACTGGAAAAACTACCACCGGCTACACAAACCGGCAGAAACACTGCCGGTTGTCTGGTAAACGGAGAGGCTATGATACGAAAAGGACCTGCTACATCGTTTAATTGTTTCTATCAGGATCAATTAAATTTTAGCTTAGGTTATAGCGTAGTGATAAACAATGTACATAAATTTATAAACGTAACCTCTTTAAACCAACAATTTACAGAAGGGCAGACATATCAACTAAAAGAAGATAGTCCGGGATCGAAATGGGGTAAATATGCAATTGATGCTTCAATTATTTACACAACGAACAATATTGTTACCGGAGAGTTAAAAATTACTCATCATAATTACAATAAAGCAATTATATCCGGCACTTTTTGGTTTGATGCGGTCAATCAATATAGAGAAAAGGTAGAGGTAAGAGAAGGCCGGTTTGATGCTCATTATTAATAATAATAATTTCCCAGCCAAACAGCCACACAATATTGTCATCCCGAGGAACGAGGGATCTCCTCAAACTGAACGAAATTTCTAGCGAAGATGCTTTCTTCGTCAGCATGACAAGTTTTAGAATTCTGAAATGTCATCTTCCTGGAAAATTATTGCGGACACGAGCAAGATGCTCGATCGAGCGGGAGAACACTTAATAATCTTCATCTAATTGCAACGATTTAGGTACTCCAAGCTCTATTCTTTTTTTAATATAACCTTCTCTATTTAGAGGGCCATAAAAAATATTCCCCCTTTTTACAATTACCCAATAATTTACCTTATGTGATTTTTCAATTACATCACGAAACTCATTTGGACGGACGTTACCATATTGAGGTAATTCATAAATAGGTTTTTGCAAAGCAATACCAAATTTAGTATTCGATTTATAGTCAAGAATCTTAGCGGGAATAATTTCAGCTCCTTTACCTATCGTATCTTTTTCAATTTTTGAATCTGAGACCCATGTAATGATAGCTCCATCGACTTTAAAAATTGTACCCACACTTGTAATTGAATAATGTCCTTCTGTTTTATTCAAAACTAAACAATCAAATTGATTGTTATCAAAATCGGTCATATAATCGTCTTTTTCATCTTTTTGATGGCAAGAAAGAAAGATAAAAGAAGATATCAGTAAAAAATATTTCATATTCTAAGGCTTAATGGTTACAGCGCTCTCGCAGCTTCTAGCTCGTGACCGCAATCTACTTAAATGCATTCAATAAAAAATGCCTTCCGTTTCCGAAAGGCATTTTCTTTATTATATAAAATCCTAGTGATGTAAAATTTCTTCACCCGGTTTCATTGGAACATCCTGAGGAATGAAATCAACATCGTGTCCCGGTTTGCTGTAATCGTAAGCCCATCTGTGAACTTCAGGAATTTCTCCCGGCCAGTTTCCGTGGATGTGTTCTACCGGAGTAGTCCACTCTAATGTTGTAGATTTCCATGGATTTTGTTCTGCTTTCTTACCGCAGAAAATGCTAGAGAAGAAATTGTACAAGAATACCAATTGGAAAGCTGCACCGATAATAGCAAATACAGTAATCAATACGTTTACGTTTTGCAAGTCGTCAAACAATGGGAAGTTTGTGTTTGTGTAATAACGTCTTGGCAAACCAGCCAATCCGATAAAGTGCATTGGGAAGAAAACTCCGTAAGCACAAACAGCAGTTACCCAGAAGTGAACGTAACCTAAGTTTTTGTTCATCATTCTTCCGAACATTTTAGGGAACCAGTGATAGATTCCGGCAAACATTCCGTAAAGAGCAGAAATACCCATTACTAAGTGGAAGTGAGCAACAA
This sequence comes from uncultured Flavobacterium sp., assembly GCA_964631795.1. Classification (GTDB taxonomy): domain Bacteria; phylum Bacteroidota; class Bacteroidia; order Flavobacteriales; family Flavobacteriaceae; genus Flavobacterium. Next base: position 43,907 of record CAZWAF010000015.1, read on the forward strand.
CGAAATATGTATCGTGAACATTAATATCAAGAGTTGAATCTCCAAGGATGATACCTGTTAAACCTCCGGTAATGAAAGTAGAAACCATACCAATAGAGAACAACATTCCCGGATTCATTTGAAGGTTACCTTTCCAAAGTGTAGTAATCCAGTTAAATGCTTTTACAGCAGATGGAATTGCAATCAACAAAGTGGTAAAGGTAAATACAGATCCTAAGAAAGGATTCATACCAGAAACAAACATGTGGTGACCCCAAACGATTGTTGACAAGAAAGCAATCGCTAATACAGAAGCAATCATCGCTCTGTAACCAAAAATTGGTTTACGAGAGTTAGTTGCCATAATTTCAGAAACGATACCCATTGCAGGCAAGATTACGATGTAAACCTCAGGGTGACCTAAGAACCAGAACAAGTGTTCGAACAATACCGGAGAACCTCCCTGATAGTGTAAAACTTCTCCTGAAATAAAGATGTCAGATAAGAAGAATGAAGTTCCAAAACTTCTGTCCATGATTAACAACAAAGCTGCTGACAATAATACAGGGAAAGAAACGATACCAATGATTGCAGTAACAAAGAATGTCCAGATAGTCAAAGGCAAACGAGTCATTGACATCCCTTTTGTACGCAAGTTAATAACTGTTACAACATAGTTCAAAGATCCCATTAAAGAAGAAGCGATGAAAAGTGCCATAGAAACCAACCAAAGTGTCATACCTGCACCAGAACCTGGAATAGCCTGTGGCAAAGCAGATAAAGGTGGGTAAATTGTCCATCCTGCAGATGCCGGTCCTGCTTCAACAAAAAGAGAACTAAGCATTACCAAACAAGAAATGAAAAACAACCAGTAAGAAAGCATATTCATAAAACCGGAAGCCATATCTCGTGCTCCAATTTGTAACGGAATAAGTAGGTTACTGAAAGTTCCGCTCAATCCGGCAGTCAAAACAAAGAATACCATGATGGTTCCGTGAATGGTAACCAAAGCAAGATAAATATCGTTGTTCATTACTCCGTTTGGAGCAAATTTATCTCCTAAAAGAACGTTGAAAATCTTGAAAGATTCTTCTGGCCATGCTATTTGCATTCTAAAAAGCAATGACATAATGATTCCGATAACCCCCATGAAAATACCTGTAAAAAGGTATTGCTTGGCAATCATCTTATGGTCTAAACTAAAAATATATTTAGTAAAGAAATTGTCTTTATGATGAGCGTGCTCGTCGTGTGAATGATCTATTTGATGATCGTGATTTATTGCTGACATAGATTATAATTTGAATAAATAAAACATTATTTGGTTTCAGGAGCTTCTACTTTTGTAGAATCTTTCACAACAGTATTAGTTGAAGTTTCAGCAGGTGTAGCCTCAGCAGGTGCTGCTTCTTTTATTTTTTCAGCTAAAGATTTTTGTTCATCTAACCATTTTTTATAATCCTCAGGTGTATCAACTACAACTTTCATTTGCATGTTGTAATGAGAAGCACCACAAATTTTATTGCAAAGCAACAAATAATCAAAAGTATAAGGATCTAATGCTGATTTTCCGGCAGCAAGAAGTTCCTGACTTTTCTTAGCTCTCAACTCGTTGATATTACTTACTTTTTGAACCATTGCAGGATCTTGTCTCATCTCTTCAGTTGTCATTGTAGGAGTAAAAGCAAACTGAGTTACCATTCCTGGAACAGCATTCATTTGAGCTCTGAAATGAGGGAAGTAAGCAGAGTGAAGTACATCCTGAGAACGTATTTTGAAAAGAACTTTTTTACCTTTTGGTATATGAAATTCTCCTGTAACGTTGATATCATCCTGAGCATAAGCATCAGACATATCAACACCCAAAGTATTTACTCCTTCAATGTAACGAACGTTTGCTTTTCCAAGAACGTTGTCTTTTCCGGCATAACGAGCTTCCCAGGCAAATTGTTTAGCATAAAGCTCAACAACAATAACCTCTTCGGTTTTTTCGTCAACAAACATAATGTTTGACCAAGCGTACAATCCGAAAAGGATTAATACAGCCAAAGTAACTGCAGGAATAATACTCCAGATAGTTTCAAGTTTGTTACTGTCAGAAAAATAAAGAGCTTTTTGATCTTTATTTCCTCTGTATTTGAAAGAGAAATAATAAAGGAGTGCTTGAGTTATAGCCTGAACAATAAAAATAAGAATCCAGGAAATATTCATCAATCTATCTACTTCTACACCATGCTCTGAAGCAGGAGTACCAAGAACCAAATGCCCCCAGGCAAATAGACCGTAAATTGTAAAAATGTAAATGAATGCAAGGAAAGCAAACATTATGTACCCTTGAGTCTGATTATCTGAATCGTTTGCAACCTGACTATTATCAACAGTTCTACCTAATTGTGATAATGTAAAAATTTTGGTTAACTGCCAAATAGCAATAGATAACAGAGCTAAAATTATGATTATAAAAAATGCTGTCATTTAGAATCGTTTAATTTATTAATAATGGAAATGTTTACTTTCTTCAATAAACGGATTTCTCTTTGGCAATAATGAAGATTTAGTAAGTGCTGTGAAAACAACAAATAAGAATAAACCAACAAAGAAAACTAAAGAAGCAATCTCAGAAATTCCGAATGTCCATTGATCTCCTACTGTAGCAGGCATAATCATATTGTAGAAGTCAACATAATGACCCAACAAGATTACAATTCCGGCCATAACAATAATCCAGGTAATCCTCTTGAAATCTGTATTGATAAGAATCAAAACAGGGAAAAGGAAGTTCATAACTACCATTCCGAAGAAAGGAAGGTTGTATTGCTCGATTCTTGTAATGAAATAAGTAATCTCTTCAGGAATATCGGCATACCAGATCAACATGAATTGAGAGAACCATAAGTAAGTCCAGAACACAGAAATACCAAACATAAATTTAGCTAAATCGTGAATATGGCTTGTATTTACGTATTCTAACAATCCTTTAGATTTCAAGTACAAAGTTACAAGAGCAATTGTAGTGATACCACTTACAAAGAAACTTGCAAAAACATACCATCCAAACAAAGTACTGAACCAGTGAGGATCTACTGACATAATCCAGTCCCAAGACATGATAGATTCAGAAACGATAAAGAATACCAAGAACATTGCTGAGATGTTGAAATTCTTTTTGTAGAAAGAATTATCATTTGATTCATCTTGTGCCAAACAGTTCTTTCTGGAGAAATATCTGTAAAGATTCCATCCTGCTAAGAAAATAGCAGCTCTGATTAACCAGAAAGGAGTGTTTAGGTAACCTGATTTTCCGGCAATTAATTTATCAAAATTCGGACTATTAGGATCTAATAAACTAGCATCCATCCAAACAAATAAATGATTGAAATGAGTAGCTGAAAGAACTAACAATACAAAGAATATTACAGAACCTACAGGCAAGTAAGCCGTGATTCCTTGCATAACTCTAAACAATACAGGAGACCATCCTGCTTGTGCTACTTGTTGAAGAGCGTAGAATACCAAAGCACCCAAAGATACCAACATGATAAACAAACAAGCTACATAAAGAGCAGCCCAAGGTTTGTTTTGCAATTGGTGCAATACATGCTCCAAATGTTTTTCGTGTTCAGCATGAGCTTTAGCTTCTTCAGCCGAAGCAGTTTCGGTGTGATGACCTTCAACATCAGCGTGAGCCGTTGCAGCAGGTGCAACATGGTGACCATGACTATCAGCAGAAAGAATAGTTTCTACGTCTTCGATAGTTTTTGGTGCATTTAAAAAACCGGTTCCAATACCGATAAGACCAATGGCCATCAATATAAAAGAGAACGTTTTTAATTTGCTTGAAAATGTGTACATATCTTTTAAATCAGTGTGTTATACAATTACAATTCGCTTTTCAGTTTCATTACATAAGAAGCAACTAACCAACGCTCATTAGTATTTAACTGATTAGCATGTGATCCCATAGCATTCAATCCGTAAGTAACTACGTGAAAAATACTTCCTTCGTTAATTTCTCTGTCTTTGTAGTTAGGAACACCAAGGAATTTTTCTCTTTTAACCAAGTTTCCTGTACCGTCACCTTTTTCTCCGTGACAAACAGCACAATAAGTAGTGTAAAGAACTTTAGCTTTTTCCATATCTACAGTTGCCGGATCAAGCGGAGATTTTGAAGTTGCCTTAGCCGCATTATATCCTTCCATAGTGTTAGGATATTCATAAGGAACATACCCTCTTTTTACAGCTCCGTCTGGAGTATCCTGACCAACTTTTCCATTTGCAAATGCCTCAGATTCTGCATTGGTTTCATAACCAACAGACTCATACATATTTGGCATATACTGATAATTAGGAGTTCCTTTGTCACGACATGAAGTTACCAATGCCGTCAATCCTAATAAAACAACAAATTTATTTATGTTTTTCATATCTTCTATTAGTGTTTTTGGATTACTTTAACTTCAACCGCACCAGTATTTTGGTAAAAAGAAACCAATTCTTCTTCATTATTATTAACAGAAATTTCCATTAAGAAATGATCGTCAGTTGTTCTTACATCCGGGTTTTCAGCTTCTTTAAAAGGCCATAATCTACTTCTCATATAAAAAGTAATAACCATTAAGTGAGCTGCAAAGAATACAGTCATCTCAAACATTACAGGAACAAAGGCCGGCATGTTTTGGATATAACTGAAACTTGGTTTACCACCAATATCTTGTGGCCAGTCCTCGATCATAATATAATTCATCATGAAAGTAGCGAAAGCCAAACCTGTCAATCCGTACAAGAAAGCACAAATAGCTAATCTTGTTGGGGCAACCCCCATAGCTTTATCCAATCCGTGAACCGGGAAAGGAGTAAAAACTTCTTCTATATGATGATGAGCAGCGCGGCTTTTCTTTACCGCATCCATCAATACATCATCGTCATTATAAATGGCGTGTATAACTTTATTACTCATGATGTGAATCTTTATTTGCTTCTCTATGTTTTTTAAAAAATTCTCCAGATGATTTCAAAATAGTTTTAACCTCTGCTTGTGCAATCACAGGGAATGATCTCGCATACAATAAGAATAAAACAAAGAAGAAACCAATTGTTCCGATAAATATTCCGATATCTACAAATGTTGGTGAGAACATTGTCCAAGAAGACGGAAGGTAATCTCTGTGTAATGAAGTTACGATAATCACGAAACGCTCAAACCACATACCGATGTTTACCACAATCGAAATTACAAAAGAGAACATAATACTTGTTCTTAGTTTCTTGAACCACATGAACTGTGGAGAGAACACGTTGCAAGACATCATCGCCCAGTAAGCCCAAGCATAAGGACCTGTTGCTCTGTTCAGGAAAGCATATTGCTCATACTCTACTCCAGAATACCAAGCTACGAACAACTCAGTAATATAAGCCACACCTACGATAGAACCTGTAATCATAATTACGATATTCATCAATTCGATGTGTTGAAGAGTGATGTAT
>CAZWAF010000015.1:49379-49935 GCA_964631795.1 uncultured Flavobacterium sp.
GAAACTTTTCTCATAATAATAAGCAAAGTGTTTACCATTGCAAATCCTGAGAATACCGCTCCGGCAACGAAGTATGGAGGGAAGATTGTTGTATGCCATCCCGGGATAACAGAAGTAGCAAAGTCAAAAGATACAATCGTGTGTACAGAAAGTACCAATGGAGTTGCTAAACCAGCAAGTACCAATGAAACTTCTTCAAAACGTTGCCAATCTTTTGCTCTACCGCTCCATCCGAAAGAAAGGATAGAATAAACTCTTTTATTAAAAGGAGTGATTGCACGGTCACGCAACATTGCAAAATCAGGAAGCAAACCTGTCCACCAGAATACCAATGATACAGATAAGTAAGTTGAGATTGCAAATACGTCCCAAAGCAATGGCGAATTAAAGTTTACCCAAAGAGAACCAAATTGGTTCGGAATTGGTAATACCCAGTAAGCCAACCATGGGCGACCCATGTGGATAATTGGGAACAAACCTGCCTGAACTACCGAGAAGATAGTCATTGCTTCTGCAGAACGGTTAATCGCCATTCTCCATTTTTGACGGAATAATA
>CAZWAF010000016.1:0-48777 GCA_964631795.1 uncultured Flavobacterium sp.
TAGCCTGAGTCAATCGGCTTACCATTCTGCTGTCCGCAGAATTCATCAACATGGTACGCAATGCAGTGCGCAATGTTTTACCAGCCTTTCCGGCTCTTCCAAACTCAGAACCGTTCTCACGCGTTCTTTGAAACGCAGGATCACTCTTGATTCTACTAGCGTCAATTCCGCCTTTTTCCCTTGCCAAATGACCATCCTGCGTTTTATAAAAAGTAATATCCCCGATAGTACCTTTCAATTTAATAATCCCTTTTTGCCTTGCCATGATTCCACTTCATTTAATTATTGATTACTTTCAAAATCCTCAATCACCTTCCTGTTGCAACATTTATCGACTGATTGTCTGACAAAGTTGGTACATAGATTAGGAAATTAAAAGAAGTCATTGTGCCAGATGTCACATATTGTTAAAAATGTCACATGATAGACATGAATGTCACTTTAAAATTACCATTTGTTAAAATGAAGTTTTTTTCAGTAATTTATACTGAATAACAAAGGTTCAGGCATAGCAAAGCCTAATCAAAGGTATAGATAGAGTATGAAAACAGAGAGCAAGAGGGTATGTATCTACCCAAAAGACATACAGAGAATTACAGGTAAAAGCTACCGCCAAAGCATCAGATTGATGCAGAAATTAAGAGAAGACAACAATAAGCTCAAAAGTAGCCTTATCAGCATAGAAGAATTCTGCCAATATACAGGTTTAAAATACGAACATGTAGAGCCACATATAATTGGTTAAGAATATAAGCAGTTTATTTTTTATACAGGTTTTAAGAAAATAAATTCTCCTTTTTGGGTATATTTGTAATGCGATTTAGATCATTTTGATTAAAAATAACAGGTGACCAATTAGGTGACCAACTGATTTTTAGAAGTCATAAACCCTAATAAAATAAGGGAAAAATCGAAATAGTTCGACTCTCCCCGACTCCACATTAAAAAACCGTAATCACTTAAAAAATGATTACGGTTTTTCTTTATTTCTTATTTCAAAAAAACTATTCAATCATAGCCACAGGGCCATTCCATTCCATAAAACCTCCCATAAGATTGAATGTTTTCTCAAAACCAAGTTGATTCATAATATTACAAGCCTGAGAACTTCTGCCTCCTGCTTTGCAGTAAACATAATAGTTTTTCGTTTTTTCTAAAGCATCTACTTCATACACAAATCCTTGTCCTTTGAAGATATCAATATTTATGGCTCCGGGAATAATTCCTTCGCTACATTCTTCTGCTGTTCTAACATCCAGAATCACAGCGTTATCGTCTTTTTCTAACTGAGAAATCCAGTCGGCTTGTCTTAAATCCATTTTTAAAAATTTTATCCAAAAATAATTCTTTTATCTGCAATATTTAATTCTCTAACAAATTTTAACGCAGAAGCGAAAAATGCCCCTTTCCTATTCTTCCGTCTCCAACAATTACCTGAAACCAATAATCATCTGCGGGCAAAGCCAATCCTTCATAAGTTCCGTCCCAACCTTGCGTATTTTCAACGGTAAGTACTTTTAAAAGTTTCCCAAACCGGTCATATATGCAAACTTTTGCATCCTTATAGAAGGTAGGACTAATTCCTTTTATCATCCAGGTATCATTTATTCCGTCTCCATTTGGCGTAAAATAAGGCAATCCTCCCAATACAACTATTTCTTTTGAAACAGTTCCGCAACCGTTTTTATCGTTTATATAAGCAGTATAAAAACCGGGTTCTATATTCTCAAAATAATTGGAATCCTGATACGGAAAAGTTTCCTGAGCATTTTCAATTCTGTATTCATATTCTCCTTTACCCGAAACATTAATTTTTAAACTATTGTTTTCAGACAAATCGTGAATCTCAACACTGTCAAATACTGGAGGATCTAAAAGTTTCAACGCTGCTTCGGCCGAAATAAGATTACAAACATTGCGTTCTCTGCTCAAAACCACTCTGAATTTGTAACCACTCATAGAAGGTTCAATATTTATTAATTTCAAAGTTGCTGTCTTACTTCCTAAAAACGTGGCATCATCTGTTATGTCCGAATAATTAATTCCGTCCGAACTCATTTGCCAGTTGTACAAAATATCATTTTGCTCCAATTTTATCATCATTTCTACCGATTGAAACGCACAAAAGATTACATCTTGTGGCTGGGTTAAAATAGTTATAGGAGTAGCGGTGAGATAATTTTGATTGGGAGCGGTATAACCATCGGTTGCAATTACTTTTCCTGAAGAATTGACCGAATCAGTCGAATTTCCTAAATGTCCATCTGAATCCGGATCAGAAAAACCGGCTTCATTTACATCAAAACAACCATCAGAATCTGAATCAAGATCTATGTAATTCTGAAAGCCATCCTGATCAGAACTTGTTATTACATAATTTACAACTCCCGAATCGGCAAATGTTTCTAATGAATTAAACAATCCATTCGTACCAAAATCAACAGAATTTCCGTCAATAATTCCGTTATTATCCAAATCGGCTGCATTATGTCCGGCTTCTGCTAAATCATAAATTCCGTCATTATCAGAATCTAAATCCAAATAATTAGCAACTCCGTCATTATCGAAATCCAACGGAGTTGAAACCGATGCAAAAACATCATTAAGTCCGTCTTTATTGGCATCAACAAAAGTATTCGTTAAATAATTCTGACCTAAATTTTCGGCCAGAGACAAAATTCCATCATTGTCATCGTCTAAATCGAAAATATCATAAATTCCGTCATTATCAGAATCTTTTGGCAAACAAGAGGCATACAATTTAAAAGTAGCTCTGTCATTTAAAGTTTCGGATAAATTTTTATGTGTAAAAGTAAAACTATCTACTAACCGGCATAAAAACTTAAATGTTCCTGTGCCTGCCGGCAGATTTTGTCCGGCATTATTGAGTCGGAATCTAATTTGGAAAGAAGAAAATTCTTTAATTCCACTTTCATAAATTCCGTCATAATTAGTATCTATCAAAAGTTGATTATCGGGATTGAGAACCGTAATTATGTTTGTAAAAGGAACTTCCAATACAAAATCACCGTTTGATGTAAGTAAATCAGTTGAATTTGCTGTAGAAACATATTCCATAACCAGACTTTCTGGTTTTTGAAAACTGATTTTCTGACTAAAAGAATTGTCTCTTCCTATGGGAACTTCGGTAACAAAACTGCCATTTGTTGTCCCGGAAAAAGGAATTGCTGAAGTAATTCCGGTAACGACAGGATTTAAATTATACGAATTAGAATAACTTCCTTGTGAAATAGTTGCTGAATTTACTGATAAATTTAAATCATAATTACCCAATGATTCCATGCAATTGATAATTCCGTCATTATCTATATCAGCATCGAGATTGTCCGGTATTGAATCCTGATCATAATCTGGCGGACAAATACTAACCGGAATATCACTTGAAGACAGTTCTGTATTGCATTCTAAAATTTTGGCAACCACATGATAAAAACCGGGAGCTGTAGGAGTATAATTATTTGAATTGGTATTGTCTATTGGATTTCCATTTAAATACCATTGAAAATAATCGAAAGCACTAAGCGAATTTACCGATAATTTGATGTTAGGAATGCAACTAATAGTTGCACTATTGACCGTTCCGAAACTGATTTCGGGATTGAAAGTAAAACCGGAATAAAAACCGCCGTAAGTTGCATTTCCGCTAGACCCAAAATAAGAAACATATACCTGTTTTGTAGAACTTACAGAAATATTACCTGTCAGATTTTCTATTTTATAAGTTACATAATCAGCATTTCCGGCAACTGAAAAAGGTCCTTTTACCGGATATTTTGACTTTAGCTCGGCCAATGTATAGGAAGTTCCATTAATCCTAAAAGTTAAATCGGCTCCTGTTCCGGTTACTATACAAACTGTTGCTATATAATTAGGATCGTCTCCAATCTTGTTTATTAAAGGAATATTATTGATTGTTTTAGGTGTTTCACATCTCAAAGGTGGCACAAAATGCAGGTTTTGATTTGCTTCATTATCTGTACCTCCTATTCCCTGATAGGCAAAAACACTTTTTGAAGTTTTAACATACAAATTACCATCGGCTGTAAAATTAGAACCGTTTAATGCCAAATATTCTCCGGCTTTCAAAGTTTTGTACGGAGTTGCAGAACCATTCACATAAATATCGGTTTGATCTGAATCGGCTACAATCAAAGGTTTTTCTACATAATTTAAACCATTCCCTTTTATAAAAATATATTCTGTTCCGGTTCTATCTGCCGGAACTATTTGATCTGTACCAATGTCCATTTTTTGACTGGTCATTCCATTAGTTCCCATAAACGAACCACAATTTACCACAACAGGCTTGTCAGAAGAAATCAATGCTCCTATAAGTCCGTCCCGATTTGCCTGATTCGACAATGCAAAAGAATTCGCAGCTCCCTGAACTGCAATAGCATAACTTTCTCCCTGATTCAAAATAATAGCATCCGGTTTATTCCCGACATTTGGTTTATTTACCAGAGTTACTCCGGCTTTGATATCAGTAAACGATACTTTCGTATTATTTTCAGTTGCCAAAATGGTGGCAAAAGTGTAAACACTTCCGTTATAATTATCGAGACTTGTATCGGTAAAAGCACCTATTCTAAATCTTTTTCCCAAAGCAGCAAGCCCTTTTGATACCAAACCTCCGGCCTGAGTTGGTGGTTCTGGTCCATTCTTGGTTGCGGTAAGTCTTACAGTAACATAAACCATGTCTTCGGCTTCTACAATAAAGCCTTTGTTCTTCATGATTTTGCCTACATTACTATTGCTAATCAACAATTGTGTATTAGGTCCATTTCCAATCTTATAAACATACGGTTTATTCAAAGAAACTTTTCCGGTCAATACAGTTCCTCCTATTTGGATAATTTTAAAATTAACGTCTGTTTCACTTGGACACGAAATATACAAATATTGATCTTCGGCCTCCTGATTATTAGAGTTAGTTTGAGCTGATATGTAATAAGAATTTGCTAAAGGCGGAATATAGTGTGTTTTGCTAAATTGAGAAAAACCCTCTATTGTAAAAAGGAATAATATAGCGAAAAATAGTTTCTTCATTTTAAATAAATTACGAAAAACAAAGCTATATTTTTTAAACTCACAATTGCTTAAAAAAATATTTTTAACAGTTTTTAACAAAAAATATTTAAAACTACTTTTCAGTCCTGATAGCTATCGGGATAGAATTGAGTTGAAATCCGGTTTAAAATAATTGGCTCCTTTCAAGACTTTTCCATCTTCTCTATAAATAGGTTTTCCGTTCTCGTCGAGTTTACTCATATTACTTCTTTGAATTTCATCAAATACAGCTTCTATCTTGTCCTGTAATCCGTGCTCAATAATGGTTCCGCACAAAATATAAAGCATATCTCCCAGAGCATCGGCAATTTCTACCAAATCTCCTTTTTTTGCTGCTTCAAGATATTCTTCATTTTCCTCTTTCATGAGATTAAAACGCAACAAATGTTTATTTCCTCCTAAATCTGATTTTGGTTTTTCACTATATCCTAATCCAAAAACAGTATGAAATTCTTTTACGGCTTCTAATTGTTTTTTCATTCCTAATATTTTATAATTATTCATCTTGTAATTGAAATATCTTACCGTAACAATTCGGTTTCAACAATAAGTCAATTAATTCATGGCACAAAATACTAACTTTTGATTTTGAATTTTTACTTTTGTTAAAAATTTAAATCTGATGTTTAGTAAAGGTCAACTGATATTTGCGCTTTTTTTTGTAGTAATCTTCGTTATTGCAATGATTTATTCCTACAGAAAAGACTTGGTTTTGCATAAAAAATTCTACAAAGGAAATTATAAAATTTTAATAGGATTCTTTCTATTCATTATCTTACTTTTTGTTATAAAGTTATTTTTTAAACACTAAGAATATTAGAATCTGTTTCTGTTTGCAATCAACAAAAAGCATATTTATTTTTTATTTGTAATCTTTTTTCTACATCAAACTAATTTCAACAAATAGATTATTTTTAAATTTGTAATCTATTTTTCTTAAATTTAGAAGAATTTTTGAATTTAAATCTCAAAAAAGACCCCATCAAATATGTAATCGCCATTAACAACAAGTTTGTTGCAAACAAACACCAATAAATAAAAAGGCGATAACATAATGACCTATAACAAATAATTTTTAGATATATGAAAATTGTCAAATACATATTTATTCTTATAATTCTCTTTTCTATTGCAGGCTCTGTTTTTGTCGCAACCCAGAAAAGCGATTTTAGTGTAGAAAAAACAGCTCTCATTCGTGTTCACAAATCTGTAGTTTTTAATTATCTAAGCGATTATAAAAACTGGGAAGAATGGTATTTGCAAAAAAGCCAAAACAGTTCGATAGAAACCCAATTTCCTTTGATTTCTTCTGGTCAAAATGCTTATTTTACATGGGAAAGTTCGGATGGAGACGGTAAAATTGAAACAATTTCTCTGAAAGAAAACGACAGTATTCATCAAAAAATCATTTCAGGAGGCAACGAATTTGAGTCGATCATTAAACTAAAAGACACATTAGGAGGAACAAAAATCTCCTGGATTTCTAAAGGTTCTGTAGATTTCATGACCAAAATCAACGCAACTTTCTACGGAGGTATCGATAAAATGATGGTTTCTTTTTTTGATAAAAAACTTACTGTTTTAAAGAAAACTATTATTGACGAAATATCTTCTTTTCATGTTCAGGTCAAAGGAATCGTGGATATTCCGGGTAATTTTTACATAAAAAAAACTTACAGATGTAAAAATGCAGATTTAAACAACCAATTGCACTATAAGTTACCTATAATCTATTCTTTTTTCAAAAAAAATAAGATTGCCATGACAGGAAAGCCTTTTGTTATTTACGAAAAAAGGACAACCGATTCAATTACTTTTTCTGTTTGCGGATCTATTCAGGACGAAATTTTTATTGCTCCGGGAAGCGATGTCGAAACCGGATATATGGAACCTTTCAAAGCTTTAAAAACCACACTGAAAGGAGATTATTCTCACAGAACCGCTTTACAAAAAAAAGCTGTTGAATACATCAATAAAAATCAAATTACACCAGACACGTATCTTAAAGAAATGGAAGTTTTTGAAATATCGGCTGAAGAAATACGAAATCCTTCTAAATGGCAAACAGATTTATTGATTCCTGTAAAAACGATTGTTGTTTCTCCAACTATCATCACAGGAGAAAAAGATACGCTTCAACCTCAAAAAACGACTAGCAAAAACATCTAAAAAACAGCAATAATAAACACCTTAATTTTTCACTACCAAAGAACTATGTATTTGAAAATTTAATTATTTTTGCTCCTTTAATATTCACATATGAGCTCTTCACACAGCAGTCACTTAAGCAAACTGTCCTTAGGCGGATTATTAATGACCTTAGGTATTATCTACGGTGACATCGGAACCTCTCCTCTCTACGTAATGAAGGCCATTATTGGTACCCACAATATTGTCCCTGATGTAATTTTAGGCGGTATTTCGGCAGTATTTTGGACACTAACACTTCAAACTACTGTGAAATATGTAATCATCACCCTTAATGCCGACAACAATGGTGAAGGTGGTATTTTTGCATTATATGCCCTGGTAAGGCGTACAAAAGTTAAATGGCTCATAGTTCCCGCCGTTATTGGTGGTAGTGCCTTACTGGCCGACAGTATTATTACACCTCCCATTTCTGTAGCTTCTGCTATAGAAGGAGTAAGAACTTTTTACCCTGAATTAAACACCGTTCCTATTGTAATTGGCATCTTATTCGTTTTATTTGCCATCCAACAATTTGGAACCAAATTAATAGGGAAATTCTTTTCTCCAATGATGCTAATCTGGTTCAGTATGCTCGGCATTTTGGGAACTGTTCAAATTTTCCAACATATTGAAGTCTTAAAAGCATTAAATCCATACTATGCTTATCATTTATTAAAAATTCACCCGGAAGGTTTTTACGTATTAGGATTTGTATTCCTGTGTACCACAGGAGCCGAAGCTTTGTACTCTGATATGGGACATTGCGGAAGAAACAACATTCGTGTGAGTTGGATTTTTGTAAAATTAACGCTTGTTCTCAACTATTTTGGTCAGGGAGCTTACTTAATTCATCAGGAAGGAAAAACACTTCAAATACTTGGAGGCGATTTTGGAAATCCCTTTTACCTCATTATGCCCGACTGGTTTAAACCCGCAGGAATTGTTATTGCAACACTTGCAGCAGTAATTGCTTCTCAGGCTTTGATTAGTGGTTCTTTCACTCTTATTAACGAAGCCATGAGATTGAATTTCTGGCCTAAAGTAAAAATTAAATATCCAACAGAATTAAAAGGACAACTATACATTCCGTCTATCAACTGGTTATTATTTTTAGGCTGTGTCGGAATTGTTTTGCATTTCGAAGAATCAGGAGCTATGGAGCACGCCTATGGTTTGGCAATCATTTTATGTATGATTATGACTACCATGTTACTCAACTTCTACCTGATAATAAAAAGAATAAAATGGTATTTTATTACTCCTTTAATAGGAATATACCTAACCATTGAAATCAGTTTTTTTATAGCCAATATTACTAAATTTGCCGACGGTGGTTACGTAACCCTGATTATTGCTATCTTACTTATAGCTATTATGTCAACCTGGTCTATGGCTAAAAAAATCAGTAAAAACTATACTAAATTCGTGAAAGTCAACGATTATTCTAAAGTAATCGAAGAATTAGGGTTAGATCCAAGTATTCCTAAATACGCAACACATTTGGTATATATGACCAATGCAAGCCGTACCGATGAAATAGAAGAAAAAGTAATTCACTCTATACTACAAAAAAGACCAAAAAGAGCCGATATATACTGGTTTGTCCACGTAAATATTATGAATGAGCCTTATAAAACAGAATACAAAGTTTCTGAAATAATAGAAGGTAAAATGTTTCGAATTGATTTTAATTTAGGTTTCCGTGAACCTACAAAAATCAACTTAATGTTTAAAGAAGTTTTAAAAAACATGGTTAAAAACGGTGAAGTCGATGTAAACAGCCGTTATGAATCTCTTTATAATAACAACATTATTGGCGATTTCAAATTTTTGCTTTCTGAGAAATTCCTTTCAAATGACAATGACCTGGTGTGGCACGAAAAAGTAATTATGAACACTTATTTCATAATGAAAAAACTGAGTTTATCTGAAGAAAAAGGCTTTGGACTTGACAGCAGTTCCGTAAAAATTGAGAAATTCCCAATGGTAATTCACCCACCGGAAAAAATTGATATGATAAGAATCTAAATTCTTACTTCCTGAAAAGAGGCTGATTTTAAATAAAATCAGCCTCTTTTTTACACTTTAAAATAAAAAACCAATTAACTCACAGACTTTCATTCTATTAAATAAACTTTAACATAATTAGGTTTTTTTCATCTAACTTGTTAAATTTGGTTAAAATCAATCAATCGAAAGATTGTTTTAAAAAACATCTCTACTCTGATTATTTCTAAACTAAAAACCATACAGATGAAACTTTACAAAATTCTTTTTCTTCTGTTCATAAGCAGTACCGCTTTTGCACAAGTCTATACAGATAAAATTGTTGGTAAAAAAAACCAGGAATTAAAAGACAGTATTAAACAAGCAGAATATCCTTACTTATTACCCATTTGGGGAGACAAAGTAACTAAAAAAGGTTTCAGACTTCCCTATTCTGCCGGAATTTCTATAAATGCCTTTCAACAAGAATCAGATCTGATTATAAACAATCTAAACGTTGGTTTCAACAATGGCCCTCAATACAATTTAGATCAAATTGTACGCTTCGACGATGCCGTTTCCAGAGCAAGCTCTATTACAATCAGACCTGACGTTTGGATTTTACCTTTTCTTAATGTTTATGGAATTTTTGGTAAAGCCAAAACTTCAACCGAAATAAAAGCCGCAGTTTGGCTTCCCGATGAAAATAATAATTGGTCTGAAATCATGAATTTTTCTACAAAAGCAAATTTTGACGCAACCTCAGCCGGTTTTGGTCTTACCCCAACAATTGGTATTGGTGGTGGTTGGTTAGCTTTGGACATGAATATGCTTTGGACAGATATTTCAGAACTGAATAAACCTGTTTTTACGTATGTTTTTGGTCCAAGAATAGGAAAAACCTTTAAATTAAAAAAACCTGACAGCAATATTGCTTTTTGGACAGGAGCTTTTAGAGTCAAGCTTTCCAGTGAAACTAGCGGTAATTTACCTATATCCGATGTAATAGACACTAGCCAGATGCAAGAAAAAGTAGACGCAGGTCTGCAAAGTGTAGAAGAAAGACAAATTGCCGTTGACAATAAATGGAGTACTGCTGATCAGACCAACCCGAAAAATAAATTAGAATACAAAATCGCTACAGAAGCACTGGAATCTGCAAGATCATTTTTAACTGCATTAGACGGAGCTTTAAGCTCTCCTGAATCCTCTACTGTTCAATATTCTTTAGACAAAAAACCGGCAGATATGTGGAACTTTTTATTAGGAACCCAATACCAACTAAACAGACACTACATGTTTAGAGGTGAAGTGGGTTTTTTAGGCAGTCGCACACAATATTTAGTAGGTCTTCAATACCGTTTTGGTCTTTAATAAAAACACATGAAAAATCTTCTTATTCTATTTTGTTTAATATTCGTCAGTTTTTCGGCAAACTCCCAAATTATCATCTCTTTATTATTAGGTGACAAATTAAATTCTGACAAAATAGAATTTGGTTTAGACGGAGGAATGAATTACTCTTCTTTAAACGGAATTGATCATGCAAAATACGAATCAAACTTTAATCTTGGTTTTTATTTTGATTTCAAAATGAAAAATCCAAATTGGATGATAAACACCGGAGTAATCGTAAAATCGACTATGGGAGCCAAAAATATTTCTGTTTATTCTCTAAACAACCCCGATTTGGATAATTCATTTGCCGGAGGAACTGTTTATCGCTACTTAGACTATTTCAACGTTCCTTTTCTAATGAAATACAAGTTTAAAAACAACTTTTTCGTGAAAGCCGGACCTCAATTCGGATTGCTTTATAACGCAACAGATGTGTTTAGAAATACAGTCGATAATAACGATTTGGAATACAAATTAAAAATCAAGAAGCAATTTCACCCCTTGGATGCCGGTCTAGTCATAGGAACCGGATATCGCCTAAGAAAAGGAAACGGAATGAATTTAGGGATTCATTATTACCATGGTTTTGTTGATGTTTTAATCAGCGACAACAGCCCTGCTCTTGTAAACAAATCAATTTATTTCAACGTAGGAATTCCTATTGGAATCGGGAAAAAGAAATAACACAAAAAATCAATCATAAATCATTCTAACACTAAAAAAAAACACCCTAAAACACCTCTGCAATATTCAAATAAAGTGACTGATATCCTTTACTGAAACCATAATCAAGAGTTACGTTTATATGCGAATATTTATTGAATTTCATCCTTAGTCCAAAACCGGCTGCAGGATGCCATTTCATAAAATTTTGAGTCTGATATTCTGAAGCCGAAACTATATTTGAAAAAATTACGCCTCCTAAAAACCCATCACGGGTAATTCCGAAACGATATTCTGTTTCCGAATACAACATAGCATTGCTTCTGTAACGATTTTGTTCTATTCCTCTTGCCACTCTACCCGAAGTTGGCTCCCAATTATTGGCTGGCAAATCCAAATAAGGCACTTTTCCTGACACTACAGACCAATAATAACTTCTGACAGCAATTATGTCTTTCATTTTATTATTCAACGGGAAATACTTTCTGAAATCAAAAAAAAAAGATTGCCAGTTATTATTGCTTCCCAAAAATGGAGTATTCAGGCGGTAAGTTAAATTTGCCAAAACTCCATTTCTTGGATTATTCGAATTTTTTCGACTATCATATACAACAGGAAAAGCAAAACCGGAAGAAATTGTCTGATTATCGGCCTGATTCAAATAGGATATTTTCGGTTCTTCAACTTTTACATCAAAATGATTGTCATAATTAAAACCTATTCCAACAGAAAAATAGGGCAAAATTCCCTTCAATACATTTTGATACACTCTGATATGTTTATAATCGACCATCGTTTCATTTTCCTCAAGAGAACTCCCTCCAAGTCCCCAGGTACTTTGCGGATAATTTAAAACAAAATATTCTCCTGTAAAGTTCCAGTTGTTATTATTCAACCAAATATCGGGACGGAGCTGAAACCCATATTGATCTGAAAAAGAAATATAAGGCACAAAATAAATGGTAGAAACATTGGTTTTTGAAATATCTCCCAGCAAAAAAGAAGCATTAAAAGAAGTTACCACCGTTCTCCCTCCAGCAGTAGTAGCTTCTGCCGGAAATAATGAAAACTGAAACTTACGTTTATTTCTTTGTGTTTTAGGAGGTTTTACCTTTAGATATTTTCTCAAATAATCAATTAAATCGACCTGCTTAATACTATCGTTTGGATGATAAAATACGGTATCAGTTACTTTTTTATTGAAATTCAAATTTGAAACAGCAATGTTTTGCGCATTGCCAATGGCAAGAAAACTAAAAAAACATAAGAATATCCGAAAATGATTTTTCATATGAATTGTACTTTACCGGCTATCGAATGTAAGCAAATTTCTTTTTTGTCAAGTAAAAAAAGAATCTGCAATTTAAAAATAGCGCAAAAAAACATTGTATTTTCAAAGTAAATTAAAATACAAACATATTAACATAAAATTTATAAAAAAGTATTTTTTTATTATATTTGTTTCAAACATATAACTAAAATTTAACAATCAAAACAAGTATCAGACGCAATCAATTTCTAAAAAACAATTGTTCACTAAGTTTTTCTAACTCTAAAACATTACTACAATGAAAAAAAATCTTATAAAACTTTTTATGATGACATTAATCGGGTTATCATTAGCAGGTTGTTATCCTTCCGGCCCTGATTATGCCGAAGAACTAGATGTAGTCTATAGTGATTATGACAGCCAATTTGATTTCAAATCAAAAAGCACCTATTCAATTCCGAGTAAAATTGTTGTAGATATTGAAGAAAATATTGATGGCAGCATTGACACTATTTACATGAAAGATATTTATGCCCAACCAATTTTAAATTCAATTAAGGCGAACATGACTAAAAACGGATGGACTGAGACATCCATTGACAATAATCCTGATATGTTGGTAACACCGGGAGCAATTTCTTCTACAACCGTTTTCTACAGTTATTGGTACGACTGGTGGTATGGTGGTTATTATGGTGGCTGGGGATGGTATTATCCGCCTTATTACAGCGTAAGCAGTATAACTACCGGATCACTTGTAATTGTTATGGCTAATCCAAATACTGACTCTGCTATTAACCGCGTTCCAAGAGCTTGGCTAACTTCAATCTCAGGCGTACTTTCCGGCGATTATAATTTAAGTAGAGTTGAAAAAGGTATCAATCAGGCTTTCAAACAATCTCCTTATTTAAAAATCAACTAAAAACCGAAAGACATGAAAAAAATATTTCTATCAATAACTTTGCTTCTTTGCCTTGGTTTTACAAACACAATTAAGGCTCAGGATTCTTTTACGATTGCATATAGCATTGCTTTTCCTACGGGGGATTTAGGAAATTACATAGACAAAACCAGTTATAGAGGTGCTGTACTTGAATATCAATCTTTTGTAAAACCCAATATAGGTGTCGGTTTTAGTCTTGGAATGAACACTTTCTATGAGAAAAAAAATTATGACACTTACACAAACGGAACCGTTTCACTCAGCGGAACACAGTGGAGATACAGTAACCACGTGCCTATTTACATTACCGGTAATTACTATTTTAAACCAAACAGCAACATCAGTCCGTTTGCAGGTTTAGGAATTGGTACCATTTATTCCAGAAGAAATACCGATATGTATATATATACAGTTGAGGAAAAAGCATGGAATTTTGGTCTGCAACCTTCTATAGGCGTCTTGTTTGCGACAAAAGATTTTGCAACCATACACGTAAGTGCCAAATACAATTACGGTTTTGAATCCGGGAATGAATTAGATGGAAATCAATCTTATATATCGCTGAATTTAGGTTTCACATTTGAAAAATAATTTTTTTTATTTAAAACAACAACCTGCTTAGAGTATTCCTTAAAAAATACTTTAAGCAGGTTAATTATTTTTATAAAATTTTGAAAAAACATACTATATTTGAAAAAAAATCTCTTTTATGAAAAAAAATTACTCCACAATTATCTTTCTTTTTTTACAAATTATAAGTCTAAATGTTTTTTCTCAAACCAAAACATTTAAAATTTTTGACCAAGTTTTATTTTATGATGGTTATGCTAAAATTTCTACCGAACCTGTACCGGAAGGAATTATTCGCCTTAGAAACGATTTATACACAACAAAACTTTCTGATACTCAATTACAATCTATAGGTTCGTCTCTTACAGCCAAAATAACAATCAAAGCTTCTTGCGATAACTATGATCGTATAGGAAACTTAAATTTAGCACTGGTTCCAAAAAACGCTGCAACCTATAATCCTAATGAAGTGCAACGAATTGAATTAGGTCGATTCATAACTCCTTTTATGAACAAAAACAAAACTCCTGACCAAGTCCCTTATGAATTCAACATTAACAATATCACTTCTGTTTTTAAAGACACTAAAATTTTAGAAACATTCGATTTATGGCTTGAACTGGAAGTCTTTGGAGTTCCTTATTCTGCCCGAACCGAAATAGCCGGATGTGCAGGAAGATCGGATGTATTTTACGGAACAGTCGAATTCATCACCAACTCAACTATCTTTACATCAGAAGACAACTTTCTGCTGCCTTTAAATTTCAAAAAGAATTTAAATAATTATCAAGCAGGCGCTTCAGATGCTATTGGAACAACAGACAGAACTATAATTTTTGACGTACCAAACGACTTAACCGGCGTAAAATTATACCTAATCACTTCTAATCACGGAGCCGGTACCAATGGGGAAGAATACTCAAGAAGAGATCATTATACCTATTTTGACAATGTTGCAAAATCACAATATAAACCCGGTGAACCTAGCTGTGAACCTTACCGAGTTTACAACACACAAGGAAACGGTATTTATGGTCCCGCTCCAAAAAGTAATCCTCAATGGCAGTCATTTAGCAATTGGTGTCCCGGATCAAAAATTCCTACAAGAACCATAACAATAGGAAATTTATCTGCCGGAGAACACAGTTTCAAAATTTCGGTTCCGGATGCTGTTTTTTACAACAAAGATGGATACTTCCCTGTTTCTTTATACTTACAAGGAAAATCAACATCTACTTTAGGACTAAACGATTACAAAATAACGGATTACAGTTTATACCCAAACCCAACAAACGATATTATCAAAATCGATACTTCTGATGAAGTCAAAACCGTAACAATCTATGATATATTGGGTAAAAAAATTCTAACACAAAACAGCAATAAAATTGATTTGACAAATGTTGATCCCGGTGCTTACCTTGCTGTAATTACATTTGCTAATGGAAAAACGGTTTCTGAAAAAATCATTCGAAACTAAATAAATTCACCTCTTTTAATTCCGCTAATTTTCATAATCTTTTAATGAAAATTAGCGGATATTTTATTTCAAAAAACACCTAAAACGAAACTCAAATTCTAATTTCAAAATCCGTATTTTTGCGCTTTAATTTTTGAAATGAAAATACAGAAATACATCAGTCAACTCAACGAAGCACAACAAGCACCCGTTCTGCAAAAAGACGGACCTATGATTGTAATTGCCGGTGCAGGTTCCGGCAAAACGCGTGTTTTGACTATCCGAATCGCTTACCTGATGAATCAGGGAGTTGATGCTTTCAATATTCTGGCGCTGACTTTTACCAACAAAGCTGCCAAAGAAATGAAACACCGTATCTCAGAAATTGTAGGAACTTCTGAGGCTAAAAATCTTTGGATGGGAACTTTTCACTCTGTTTTTGCCCGAATTTTACGTTCAGAAGCCGACAAATTGGGATATCCTACCAATTTTACTATTTATGATTCACAAGATTCGGTTCGCGCTATTTCTGCCATTATCAAAGAAATGCAACTGGACAAAGACATCTACAAACCCAAACAAATTTTGGGACGTATTTCTTCTTACAAAAACAGCCTTATCACGGTAAAAGCCTATTTCAATAATCCCGAATTACAGGAAGCCGATGCAATGGCAAAAAAACCTCGTTTAGGAGAGATTTATCAGCAATATGTAGAGCGTTGCTTCAAATCGGGAGCGATGGATTTTGATGATTTACTTCTAAAAACCAACGAACTTCTTACTCGTTTCCCTGAAGTTTTGGCAAAATACCAAGACCGTTTCCGCTATATTTTGGTAGATGAGTACCAAGATACTAATCATTCTCAATACCTGATTGTACGAGCTTTGTCAGATCGTTTCCAAAATATCTGTGTAGTAGGTGACGATGCGCAAAGTATTTATGCTTTTCGTGGTGCCAACATCAACAATATTTTAAATTTCCAGAAAGATTACGATGGTGTAAAAATGTTTCGTTTGGAACAAAATTACCGCTCTACAAAAAACATTGTGGAAGCAGCCAATACCATTATCGACAAGAATAAAACCAAACTTGAAAAAGTGGTTTGGACAGCCAACGACTTTGGTCCAAAAATAAAAGTACATCGCAGTCTTACCGATGGTGAAGAAGGCCGTTTTGTAGCCAGCACCATTTGGGAACAAAAAATGCAACAACAATTAGCCAATAATAAGTTTGCTATTTTGTACCGAACCAATGCACAATCCCGTGCCATGGAAGATGCTTTGAGAAAAAGAGACATTCCGTACCGAATTTATGGCGGACTTTCTTTTTACCAAAGAAAAGAAATCAAAGACGTTTTGGCCTATTTGCGATTGGTTATTAACCCAAAAGACGAGGAAGCTTTGGTAAGAGTTATCAATTATCCGGCACGTGGAATTGGTGACACAACTTTAGAAAAACTTACTATCGCCGCCAATCATTACAAACGTTCGATTTTTGAGGTAATGCAAAACATCGAAAAAATTGATTTAAAACTAAATTCGGGCACCAAACAAAAAATACACGACTTTGTCCAAATGATACAAAGTTTTCAGGTTATAAATGAAAATCAGGATGCTTTTTATCTGACCGACCACGTTTCTAAAAAAACCGGATTGGTACAGGAATTAAAAAAAGATGCAACTCCCGAAGGTATTGCCAAAATTGAAAATATCGAAGAATTGCTCAACGGTATCAAAGATTTCATCGAAGGTCAAAAAGAAATTGAAGGAGCCCGTGGTTCTTTGGCTGAATTTATGGAAGACGTGGCTTTGGTTACCGATTTGGACAAAGATAGCGGAGACGATGACCGTGTAGCTTTAATGACGATTCACTTGGCAAAAGGACTTGAATTTCCTTATGTTTTCATTGTTGGAATGGAAGAAGACTTGTTCCCAAGCGCCATGAGTATGAGTACCAGAAGTGAACTCGAAGAAGAACGCCGTCTGTTTTATGTTGCTCTTACACGTGCCGAACATCAGGCATATCTTACTTATGCACAATCGCGTTACCGTTGGGGAAAACTGACTGACAGCGAACCTTCTCGTTTCATTGAAGAAATTGATTCACAATATTTAGAATACCTCACTCCTACCGAAACCAATTATCGTTATAAACCAACCATTGATAGTGATATTTTTGGAGATGTAGATAAGTCGAGACTAAGATTATCGAAACCAAAAACAGGAACACCTCCTGCATACATTACCAACAATGAACCTAAACCCGATTTGAACATTCGAAGGCTGAAACCCGTTTCTTCAAATCAAAACAGTACTTCTTCAAATAACGAAAACACTCAACTAAACATTGGAAACATTGTAATGCACGAACGTTTCGGAAAAGGAGAAGTAATCAATTTGGAAGGTATCGGTGCCGATAAAAAAGCAGAAATCCGTTTTGAAGTAGGTGGAATTAAAAAACTATTGCTTCGATTCGCTAAGTTGAACATTGTTTCGTAAATTGTTACGAAACTTTATTTCATAAAAAATCATGGCTGAATTCATAAAAATATATCCGGACAAACCCAGCGAAGCTGCAATTGCCAAAGTCGTAAAAGTACTTAGAGACGGAGGTTTGATAATTTATCCAACCGATACCGTTTATGGTTTGGGTTGCGACATTACTAATACAAAAGCACTGGAACGAATTGCTAAAATAAAAGGAGTTAAACTTGAAAAAGCCAATTTTTCCTTTATATGCAACGATTTAAGCCATCTTTCTGATTATGTAAAGCAAATTGACACCGCTACTTTCAAAATACTGAAACGTGCATTGCCGGGACCTTACACTTTTATTTTACCGGGAAACAACAATCTACCGAAAGAATTCAAAAAGAAAACAACCGTTGGTATTCGTATTCCCGACAATTCTATTGCTTTGGGAATTGTAAAAATGCTTGGAAACCCAATTGTTTCAACTTCCATCCATGATGAAGACGAAGTAATAGAATACACAACCGATCCGGAACTGATTTTTGAAAAATGGCAAAATCGTGTCGATTTAGTAATTGACGGTGGTTACGGAGATAATCATGCCTCTACAATTATTGATTTATCGGGTTACGAACCGGTTGTTATCAGAGAAGGAAAAGGTGATCTGGAAAATTTGAATATTTAAATCCACGTTGAAACAAAAAACAGAATGACTTCTCTTTTCAAAACAATTCAGAAACAATACACTCAAAATTTGCCTTTTGTGGTTTACAACAAACCCAATTCTGATGAATTGATTGGCTTTTTTCAAAAAAATGACAATTTGTTTCTTGTGAATGATTTTGATGAAAAAGGCTTTGTTTTTGCACCTTTCAACGGAAATGAGATTATTCTGATTCCTGAAAATCATTCAGAAATCATTACAGAAACAATATCTTTTCCTAATTCTGATTTCGAAACTAATTCAACATTTAAAACAGATGAACAATCAAAACTAATTCATCAAAACTTAGTTCAGGCAGGAATAGATGCCATTAACGAGAATTTATTTAATAAAGTAGTTTTATCCAGAAAAGAAAAGATTGATTTCCCTGAATTTGATTTAACACATTTATTCCAAAAATTACTAAACACTTACCCAAGTGCATTCACTTATTGCTGGTTTCATCCCAAAGTCGGACTTTGGCTTGGTGCGTTTTCAGAACAATTAGTAAACGTAGAAAACAATACTTTTAAAACTATGGCTCTGGCCGGAACTCAAACATTTTCGGGAACTGAAGAGGTTATTTGGCAACAAAAAGAAAAAGAAGAACAACAATTTGTTACCGATTTTATACTAAAAAACATAGAAGATAATATTTCAAACATAAAAATTTCTTCTCCTTACACTATCAAAGCAGGAAATCTGCTTCACATCAGAACCGATATTTCGGGAAAACTCAATAAAGGTTCCGATTTGAAAAAACTAATTAATGTTTTACACCCAACTCCCGCCGTGTGCGGTTTTCCAAAGATGGAAGCCAAAAAATTCATACTCGAAAATGAAAATTACGACAGAGAATATTATTCGGGCTTTTTAGGCGAACTAAACAGAAACAACACAACCGACTTGTTTGTAAATTTGCGTTGTATGCAAATCAAAAACAATCAGGTTTATTTATACATGGGAGGAGGAATTACGAAAGACAGTATTCCTGAAAAAGAATGGCTCGAAACAGTAAATAAATCATCTACAATGAAAAGAATGATTTTCTAAAATAAATTTCATTTATAATAATCAAAAATATGAAACTCGACATACTCGCATTTGGCGCACATCCAGACGATGTAGAATTAGGTTGTGGTGGAACCATAGCAAAAGAAGTTGCCTTAGGAAAAAAAGTAGGAATTATAGATTTGACACGAGGCGAACTGGGAACACGCGGTACAGCCGAAATAAGAGATTACGAAGCTTCCGAAGCTGCGAAGATTTTAGGAATTCAGATAAGAGAAAATTTAAGGATGCGTGACGGTTTTTTTACAAACGATGAAGCACATCAGCTTGAAGTAATCAAAATGATACGAAAATACCAGCCTAAAATCGTTTTATGCAATGCTGTTGACGATAGACACATTGACCACGCTAAAGGCAGTAAATTGGTTTCAGACGCTTGTTTTCTTTCAGGTTTGCCAAAAATAAAAACCCAACTCAACGGAGAAGAACAACAAGCATGGAGACCACAGGCTGTTTATCATTATATACAATGGAAAAACTTAAAGCCCGATTTTGTTGTTGACATTACCGGATACAATGAAACAAAGGTTCAGGCTATTTTGGCTTACAGTTCGCAGTTTTACAATCCCGATTCTGATGAGCCGGAGACTCCAATTGCCTCAAAAAACTTCCAAGAAAGCCTTGAATACAGAGCAAAAGACCTTGGAAGACTCGTGGGAGTAGAATTTGCAGAAGGTTTTACAACCGAAAGATATTTGGCTGTCAGTAACTTAGAAAATTTGTTGTAATTTTTTTTATTTTTTTCTTGCAAACTCAAACATTACTCCTATATTTGCACTCGTAAAACAAACACGGTGGTTGTAGCTCAGCTGGTTAGAGTAGCGGTTTGTGGTGCCGCGGGTCGCCGGTTCGAACCCGGTCAGCCACCCAAGTTTTAAAAAAGCTTCGAAGAAATTCGGAGCTTTTTTCGTTTATATATTTCTTGTTTTTATTGTAAAATCTATATTTTCTAAAAACAATAATCCCATATTAAACAATAGCCCTCCGATTTTACGAATTTCACTGATTAACACTAATTCTATTTTTCATTGATTTAAAAGTACGTTCTCTAAACACATATAAAAATCTGTAGCATCAGTGGACAATTTACCGATTCAGAAATTAACTAAATATTCTAATGCTAATTCGGGAATTATATCCAACATTTTAACTGAATGAACCAAAATTTTGGGCTTTGACAAATATAACTAAACAAAAAAGGCTGTCTTTTCAGACAGCCTCAATATTTATTTCAAATTAGCATTTTTCATTTCTCTTGCCAAAAGAGTGTTTTTCATCAGCATGGCAATAGTCATTGGCCCTACACCTCCCGGAACCGGAGTAATATAAGATGCTTTCTTGCTCACGTTTTCAAAATCTACGTCTCCTTTTATCACATATCCTTTTTCGCTTGAAGCGTCAGGAACTCTTGTTATTCCAACATCAACAATTACAACTCCATCTTTTACCATATCTGCTTTTAAGTATCCAGGCACTCCTAAAGCTGTCACAATTATATCTGCTTTACGGGTAATCTCTTCTACATTTTTAGTATGACTGTGTACCAAAGTTACCGTTGAATCTCCTGTTTTTCCTTTTTGACTCAACAAAATACTCATAGGACGCCCCACAATATGGCTTCTTCCTATTACAACTGTATTCTTTCCTTTGGTTTCTATATTATATCTTTCTAATAGAGTCAAAATCCCAAACGGAGTAGCAGGAATGAAAGCCGGCAATTCTAAAGCCATTCTTCCAAAATTTGTCGGATGAAAACCATCCACATCTTTATTTGGATCAACTTCCATTAATACTTTTTGAGAATCGATATGAGCAGGCAAAGGCAACTGAACTATAAATCCATCAATAGTATCATCTTCATTCAGCTTTTTGATTGTTTCCAATAATTCTGCTTCAGTAGTTTCCTCTGGCAAATTGATTAAAGTAGATTCAAAACCTACTTTTTCACAAGCTTTTACTTTACTGGCTACATAAGTCAAACTAGCACCGTTATTACCTACAATTACAGCAGCAAGATGCGGTACTTTTTTACCTTGTTTCTTCATCAAATCAACTTCTACAGTGATTTCATTCTTAATATCTTCAGAAATTTTTTTACCATCTAATAGTTGCATCATTATAATATTTACAGTTTATAGTTTGCTGTTATGAACGACAAACCAGAAACTCATGTTCAAAATTCAGGTTTTATTGTAATCTAAAAATTTAAGGTTTAAAACTTCAGTTTCCTGAAACTTTAAACCTCTTAACTTATTATTTCATTCCGGGCATTCCAGGCATGCCTTTCATATTTCCCATCATTTTCATCAGGTTTTTCCCTCCCGATCCTTGCATCATTTTCATCATCTTACTCATTTGGTCAAACTGCTTCATGAGTTGATTTACTTCTTCTATTTTGCGCCCTGATCCTTTTGCAATTCTCGTTTTTCTTTTCACATCAATAATCGAAGGTCGGCTTCTTTCTATTGGAGTCATCGAATAAATAATCGCTTCTATATGTTTGAAAGCATCATCTTCAATTTCGATATCTTTCATGGCTTTTGAAGCACCCGGAATCATTCCGACCAAGTCCTTCATATTACCCATTTTTTTCACTTGCTGAATCTGACTTAGAAAATCATCAAAACCAAATTCATTTTTAGCAATTTTCTTTTGAAGTTTACGTGCTTCTTCTTCGTTGAATTGTTCTTGAGCTCTTTCTACCAAAGAGATTACGTCTCCCATTCCAAGAATACGCTCTGCCATACGATCCGGATAAAACACATCGATAGCATCCATCTTTTCTCCGGTACCGATAAACTTAATTGGTTTATTCACTACCGATTTAATAGAAATCGCAGCTCCACCACGAGTATCACCGTCTAATTTTGTCAGAATTACCCCGTCAAAATTCAAACGATCGTTGAACGCTTTTGCTGTATTCACTGCATCTTGTCCTGTCATAGAGTCAACTACAAACAAGGTTTCATGAGGTTTAATTGCTTTATGAACATTAGCAATCTCAGTCATCATCTCTTCATCAACAGCCAAACGACCGGCAGTATCGACAATTACTACATTAAAACCATTTGCTTTAGCATAAGCAATAGCATTTTCGGCAATATGAACAGCGTTTTTATTATCAGGTTCTGAGTAAACCTCAACTCCTATTTGTTGCCCCACCACGTGCAACTGATTAATTGCCGCAGGACGATAAATATCACAGGCAACCAAAAGTGGTTTTTTGTTCTTTTTAGTTTTAAGGAAATTTGCCAATTTCCCGGAGAAAGTTGTTTTTCCGGAACCTTGCAAACCTGACATTAAAATAATAGAAGGATTTCCCGAAAGATTTACTCCAGCCACATCTCCACCCATCAATTCGGTCAACTCATCTTTTACGATTTTTACCAATAATTGTCCCGGTTGCAAAGTAGTCAATACGTTTTCTCCTATTGCTTTGTCTTTTACCTTAGTGGTAAAATCTTTGGCAATCTTAAAGTTAACATCGGCATCAAGCAACGCACGACGCACCTCTTTAAGAGTATCTGCAACGTTTACTTCTGTAATCTTTCCGTGACCTTTAAGAATATGAAAGGCCTTATCGAGTTTATCACTTAAATTATTGAACATAAATCGTAATTTTCTTTTATTGAGCTGCAAAAATAAGCATTTGATTTTGAAGTTTAAAAACTATTTGAAAACAAAAACTAATCTTTTAAAACAGATTAGTTTTAAAACTGAAAATAATAAAACTCTAACTCTCTCAAACAAAAATCTGTCGTTTATAAAAACATCTTTGAACTATTTATTTTTATAAAATGATTCCAAAATCAAAATTCCATTCAGACATTATTGTTAAAATTAATGACAAAAATATCTTTTATTTAAAATAAAGGACGATTTTGTATTTTTCTTTCAATCAAAAACACATTGATTATCAACAACATAAAACAAACATGATTTGTTGTTAAGATTTATTCCAAATAATGTTTTGAAATATCATTTTAACAACTTTATATTTGCGTTGTTATTTTAATCAAATCTAAATAAGAGTTATGATCAAATTCAATACATTTTATATTCCAATCCTTTTTGTAGGATTATCATTAAGTGCACAAGAAAAAAAGAGTCAGAAAAAAGATTCTATCCATGCAATCAAAGAAGTTATAATTACTAAAAACAAACACAAATACGAGCGTACAAAAAGCGCTACTGTATCAAAAATGCCATTAAAAAATATTGAAAACCCTCAGGTTTACAATACAGTAACCAGCGAATTACTGAAAGAACAAGTGGTTACTAACTTTAATGACGCATTAAAAAATGCTACCGGTGTTACCAGACTTTGGGAATCTACAGGTCGTGGTGGTGATGGAGCCGAATACTTTTCTATGAGAGGATTTTCGGTACAACCAACAATGATGAATGGTTTGCCTGGAATAAACAACGGAAGCATTGACCCTGCAAATGTTGATAATATAGAAGTAATAAAAGGACCTTCGGGAACTTTGTACGGAAGCAGTTTGATTTCCTACGGTGGTTTAATCAATATTGTTACCAAAAAACCATACGAAAAATTCGGTGGAGAAATTAGTTATAACTCCGGTTCTTACGGAATGGACAGGCTAACAGCCGATGTTAATGTTCCGTTGACTAAAGATAATGATGTTGCGCTAAGAATCAACACAGCTTACCAAAACGAAAACTCATTTCAGGATGCCGGTTTCGGAAAATCGTTGTTCTTTGCTCCTTCTTTGAGCTACAAAGCAAGCGACAAACTTTCGTTCCTGATTAATACTGAATTCACGCAAAGAAATTCGGCAAATGCACCGATGATTTTCTTAAGCAGATATTCTCCTTTATCGTTCCATTCTATCGATTTATTTGAAAAAAACTATTATAAATCATATACTTCAAATGAGTTAGCTATCAGCAATCCTACATTCAATATGCAGGCACAAATGTTCTACAAATTGTCTGACGAATGGACTTCGCAAACCGTTTTATCAAGAAGCAGCAGTAAAACAGACGGATATTATTCTTACTTATGGGATTCGGCCAATGGAGACGAATTCACAAGATTTATCTCAAAACGCAACGGACAAACAAATGCTACTGATATTCAACAAAATTTCATCGGAGATTTCAAAATTGCGAATTTCAGAAACCGAATCGTAGCCGGATTGGATTACTACAAATCAGGAGTTATGAACGGAAGCACAGGTTGGGTAGGAAATGGTATTGTTTCATTGAAAAACGAAACTGATACTGGTGATGTTACTCAGGCTGGTGTAGATAATTTATTAGTTGGTTCTTTCGAAGGAAACTCAACCGCTCAAACAGAAGTTTACAGTGCTTATGCTTCAGATGTTTTCAATATTACCGATAAACTTTCTGCAATGGCAAGTTTAAGAATAGATCACTTTAAATCTGAAACCGCTAGTTCTACAGCCGAAGAAGCCAAAGGACAAACTGCTCTTTCACCAAAATTCGGATTGGTTTATATGCCAATTAAAGACAAACTTTCTGTTTTTGGTAACTACATGAACGGATTTGTAAATGTGGCACCAAGAGAAGTTTCAAATATCGACGGTTCAAACCCAAGAATGAAATCATTCAACCCTGAACACGCTAATCAATATGAATTTGGGGTAAAATCAAGTCTTTACAAAGACCGAATTTCGGCAACCGTAAGTTACTATAATATTTTAGTACAAAACAGATTGATGACAGATCCAAACAACATCAACAACTCTATTCAGGGAGGAGAAGTAGAAAGCAAAGGTGTTGAAGTTAGTGTAACAGCCAACCCTATTGCCGGATTGAACATTGTTGCAGGATACAGTAATAACCACAGCGAAGTACTTAAAGACAATCCAGGTGATGGTTATGTAGGTTTAAGACCAGAAGAAGCTGGACCGGAAACATTGGTAAACTTTTGGGCAAATTACACTTTAATCACCGGAAAACTGAAAGGTTTCGGATTAGGTTTTGGAGGTAATCACGCAAGCGAATACAAAACGTTAAACAGAGCTAATATCGGTACTTTTGAATTACCAAGTTACACTGTAATGAACACAGCCTTATCATACAACAACGATAAGTTTGGTGTTTCTCTGAAATTAAACAACATCATGAACGAAAAATATTACGGAGGTTGGTCAACTGTTACTCCACAAAGACTAAGAAGCTTAATGGCGGGATTGACCTATAAATTTTAATTATTTTCATTTGTTTTTAGTTAGTAAAGGCTCCTCATAAAAATGAGGAGCCTTACATTTGTAACTTTTATTTTAAACGCTCAAAGCAATAAATACCATTAACGGCCAAATCATGAAAAAAATCAACTTCAAAAAAGCAATACGAAAAATACACCTTTGGCTTGGTTTATCTTCCGGGCTTATTGTTTTCATAATTGCCTTAACGGGCTGTTTATATGCTTTTCAGGAAGAAATCCAGAATTATACCGAAGAATACCGATTCACAGAAAAACAGGATCAGGATCTTTTACCTCCTTCAAAATTGGCCGAAATAGCCCAAAAAGAACTTCCCGAAAAATTCATTCATGCCATACAATACCACAATGAGGGAAAATCGGCCGAAGCCATTTTTTATCAATACGAACCTTTTTATCATTACGTAGTTTATCTCAATCCGTATTCGGGAAAAGTTTTGAAAACCGTCAATATGGAAGAAGGCTTTTTCCGGTTTGTGCTCGACGGTCATTTCTATCTTTGGATGCCCCACGAAATAGGACAAACGGTTATCGCATCGGCTACACTGATTTTTCTGTTGATGATTATAAGCGGATTCATTCTTTGGTTTCCAAAAAACAAATCGGCAGCTAAACAACGTTTTTGGTTTAAATGGAAAAAGGAACAAAAATGGAAGCGAAAAAACTATGATTTGCACAACATTACCGGCTTTTATGTACTCTCAATCGCATTAATATTTGCCGCTACCGGATTGGTCTGGGGATTCCCTTGGTTTGCCAATGGTTACTATAAACTTTTTGGTGGAGAAAAATCATTAGTTTATGAAGATCCAATTTCGAAAAAGATATCCGGCAACAATGCGGTTACAAATCCTTTGGACAAAGCTTTTGTCTTTATGCAAAAAGAATATCCAACAGCGGTATCAATTGAAGTACACCCTCCGGAATCCGACAGTACTGCAATAGCTGCCAATGCAAATCTGGAAAAAGGTACTTACCGAAAATTTGATTATCGTTATTTTGACCAATATACTTTGGAAGAAAAAAGTGTAAACCACGTTTATGGAAGGCTCAAAGACGCACAAACAGCCGACCATTTAATGCGAATGAATTATGACATTCATACCGGAGCCATCTTTGGTCTGGCCGGAAAAACATTTGCTTTTCTTATCAGCCTTCTTATTGCTAGCTTACCAATAACCGGATTTTATATTTGGTGGGGAAGAAAAAAAGGCAAATCGAAGTCAGAATAAATCAAAATCATCTACCAGAAAGTCTTAAAACAATCAACCTCTTTTATCCCAATACTTCGAGAGGCACATTCAGAAGTAACCCAACTTTTGAGAAAAAAACATAAAAAACGACCGATTTAAATTTTCAAAATCGGTCGTTTTTATTTTCGAAGATAGTTTTTGGCTTATAATTTAACCTAGATTTCAAAAATAGATGCACTTTGACAAATGAGAACTAACTTAGGTAGGAGAGCCTCATTATCTCCAAAAAACCTAATTTAAACCACATAAAACACTAATTATCAATACAATAAAACTAAACCAATAAAATAAATATACTATTCTGCATCTGTCATAAAATAGGACGACTGTCTTTTTTTTCGTACCTTTCTTATACAAAACAACACCCTATATACCGATGAAAACAATACGAATAATACTAAGTATTTTGGTTATTTCTCTGGGTGGTATATCCTGCGGTCAGGAAAAAAACAAAACACAAAACGCAAATTCAGCGCTCGATACAAATTCCGCCGTAGATACTACCGAATTTCATTTTAATTCTGAGAATGAATTTCTTGGATTAGGAAAGAAACAATTTGGAGATCTCGACAGTATGGTTGTACGCAGAAAAATACGTGCCTTGGTTCCTTATACCTATCTTTATTATACTATTGACCTAAAGAAACGAAGTGGCGTTGCTTTCGAAGTCTTAAACCTTTTTGAAAATTCAGTCAACAAACAATTACATTTAAAACCTCATCAAGTACAAATAATTTTTATTCCGGTCAACCGCAGTCAGATTATACCTCTTTTGCGCGATGGTTATGCTGATCTTGCCTATGCCGGAATGACCATTACCGATGAACGAAAAAAACTGGTTGATTTCTCTACCCCTTCCATTACCGGACTCAAAGAAATAGTTGTTGGTGGTTCAAATTCACCAAAACTTAACTCTCTTGCTGATTTGTCTGGGCAGGAGATTTATCTGCGTGAAGGTAGCAGTTATGAGTCTGCTGCCATAAAACTCAGTGATTCTCTAAAAAAACAAGGATTAAAACCTATCATTATTAAAACACTGGATCCTTACCTCGAATCAGAAGATATTCTTGAAATGATCAATTCAGGTGTAATTCCTTTCTCAGCACAGGTCGAAGATATAGCTAAGTTGTGGTCGAAAGTAATGCCTAATTTAGTGTTGTATGACAAAATTCCTTTGGCCAGTAATGTTTCTTATGGTTGGGTTTTTCGAAAGGATTCCCCTAAATTAAAAGCTGCCGCAGATGAATTCTTAAAACAAAATGCTAAAGGAACTTTGATAGGCAATACCCTCTACAACAAATATGTAAAAAATGCAAAGCTTCTCCCTAAAATGTACAGCGAAGAAACTTTCTCAAAGGTAAATGTACTTAAAGCTCCTTTTCTAAAATATGCAGACCGTTATGAACTCGATTGGCTACTTTTAGTTGCACAAGGATATCAGGAGTCGGGATTAAATCAGGCATTGGTAAGCAATAGAGGTGCTGTGGGAATCATGCAGGTTTTACCATCTACCGCAGCTAGCAAACCCTTTTATATAAGAGACATAAATAAAGTAGATAACAATGTGCATGCAGGTGTCAAATATATGAGGTATTTAATTGATCAACATTTTACCGATCCTGAAATTGATCTATTAAACCGTCATTTACTTGCATTGGCTGCTTACAATGCCGGTCCCGGACGTGTATCTCAATTGCGTAAAATAGCTAAAGCAAAAGGACTGAATCCAAACCTGTGGTTTGATAATGTTGAAATCATCGCTGCACAGGAGATTGGAAAAGAGACTGTTGGATATGTAGGCAATATTTATAAATTTTACGCATCATACAGAGCTTTAAACCATTACGCAAACCAACGCGGTATAAAACTAAGATAAGTGTATTTCTTTTCCGTGAACATAAGTCAAATCTCAAATACCGGCTTGTTGTTTAATCTCATATTATGAAACTGATGTTCATAGAAATTCTTTCCGTGGCTACAAACAAGAGCCAAAATTCCTGCTATTTAAAAAAAAGAGTTTTGTATTTAAAATCGTTAGTTATAAATTTACGCAGCTACTAAAGCTCTGTGTGGTTTCTTAAATTAACTATATGAAGCATAAAAAACATTAACCAATTAAATCATTATGAAAAAAAGTAATAAAATCATCTATTGGATTTCCACTATCTGGCTTGCACTAGGAATGTCGTCAAGCGGAATAGTACAATTGTTAAAATTAGAAGAAGAAGTTAATATGATGAAACATTTGGGCTATCCTGTCTATTTTCTGACTATACTTGGAGTTTGGAAAATATTGGGTGTTATAGCAGTCCTTATTCCTAAATATCCTTTACTAAAAGAATGGGCCTATGCCGGCTTTTTCTTTTCTATGACAGGTGCTGTAATTTCTCACTTTGCCAATGGAGATGCTCCCAAAGAATTTTTTGGACCTATTTTATTAATAATCCTAACCATTTTTTCATGGTATTTCAGACCTACTAGCAGAAAAATTACTTGCAATAATCAATAACAAATTTCTCAACCTAAACAATCCACAACCTGAGAATCAAGAGTTGAGTTGAAAAGTGTATGGAGCAAATTCTCAACGGAAAAGGACTAAATGATTAACTATGTCAAAAAAAGAATTATCAAAAGAACAAGCGGAAGAACTTCTCAAAATAGTAAAGATTCGTTTTGAGAAAAACATGAACCGTCATACTGGTATTGACTGGTCTAAAGTATTAGCAAAATTAGAATCTAACAATAAAAAACTATGGTCGCTCAATGAAATGGAGAGAACCGGCGGTGAACCCGATGTTGTTGACTATGATAAAAAGACGGACGAATACATTTTTTATGATTGTTCGGCAGAAAGCCCTAAAGATCGCAGAAGTCTTTGTTACGACCGCGAAGCACTGGATTCAAGAAAAGAATACAAACCGAAAAACAGCGCCATTGACATGGCAGCAGAAATAGGTATTGAACTTTTGACAGAAGAACAATATCGGGAATTGCAAAAACTTGGGAAATTCGATACAAAAACATCAAGCTGGGTTAAAACACCTTCTGAAATAAGAAAACTAAAAGGTGCCGTCTTTTGCGATCGTCGCTACGATACTGTTTTCTTGTACCACAATGGAGCGGAATCTTATTATGCTGCCAGAGGATTTCGTGGAGCGTTGAGAGTCTGAACATAGAAATATAAACACTAAAAATGTCTGAAAAGAACTTACGGATTTGTGAAAAAGGACACAAATATTACAAAAGCAGTGATTGTCCGACTTGTCCTGTCTGCGAAGCTCAAAATAAACCAAAAAGCGGTTTTCTTTCTCTGATTTCTGCTCCGGCTCGACGTGCCCTTGAAAATGCGGGAATAACAACTCTGGAAAAACTCGCTAAGCAAAGTGAAAAAGATATTTTAAAACTACACGGAATCGGCAAAACCGCTATCCCAAAATTGCGTGAAGCCCTTAAAGCTGAAAATCTTTCTTTTACAAATAGTTAAAACTGAAAATAAATAAATGGTTGCGGTCCTGCGGTTGAAGTAGCAAAAACAACCCAAAATGCCAGAGCCAAAACCATTGCTTTGGCAACTACAGGCATTCTGTCGAAAGTCGTTTTCATAAAACCTACTATATCTGTAGGCAAAAAGTGCCATAAATATCCTATTAACATTACCACAAACACATTTTGATAACCCAAAATAATGGTTTTCCATTGTTCTAACTGAAAAGTAAGCTGACTAATATTGTTTATCATTTCAAATGCTACCGAAAAATCTCTGGCTCTGAAAAAAATCCAACAAAAAGCTACGAAATGAAAGGTAAAAAGTATGGAAACAAAGGTTGTAATTCCTTTCAAAACAGTGTTTTTAGAATCTTTTTTGGAAGGAAAATATTCAGAAAATATTTTATTGATTGCCAAAGCCAATCCGTGCAATGCTCCCCAAATAATGAATCGTAAACTCGCTCCGTGCCAAAAACCACCCAACAACATAGTTGTCATCATATTCACATTGGTGTAAAGAGTTCGTTTTTTGTCTTTGGCAAAAAGAAAAGTCATCATAAAAATAACTAATGCAAAAACTACAACAACCAACGGAATAATACTGGTATTCATAAAATAAATCCCCCAGACGATTCCTCCTCCAAAAAACAAAGCCGGAAACAAAAATCCTCCCAAACTTCCCTTACGATTCCCTCCTATCGAGATGTACAAATAATCACGCAACCAGGTAGAAAGCGAAATATGCCATCTTCTCCAGAATTCAGTTACCGAAGTCGATTTATAAGGTGTTCTAAAATTGACCGACAAACGGAATCCTAACAATAAAGCAATACCAATTGCCATATCTGAATAACCCGAAAAATCGCAATAAATCTGAATAGCATAACCGTAATAAGCCATCAGGTTTTCGAACGAAGAATAACTGTTTGGCGCATCAAAAACACGATCAACAAAATTCAGTGAGATATAATCGGAAATGAATGTTTTCTTGATTAATCCTCCAATAATCAAAAACAAAGCAGAGTTGACATCTTCTCTGGAAAGATTCAGTTTCTTATAAATTTGCGGAATAAATTCAGATGCTCTTACAATAGGTCCGGCCACCAATTGCGGGAAAAACGACACAAAAAACATATAATCCAAAATGTTTTTTGTGGGTTTCAATTCTTTTCTGTAAATATCTATAATGTAACTCATAGACTGAAAAGTATAAAACGAAATTCCTACCGGCAGAATCACATCCTGAAAAGCCAAATTTCCTTGAAAAAAAGCATTGTAATTTTCGATCATGAAATTACTATACTTGAAATATCCCAAAAAGCAAAGATTGAGAATTATACTCAAAACAAGATAGAATTTCCTGAAACCTTCAATAACTTCTTCATAGAGAAGTTTGGCCAAACTATAATCGACAATTCCCGAAAAAAGAAGCAAAACAAAATAGATTCCACTCGATTTATAATAGAAAAACAATGAAAATGCAAACACATACAGATTTCTGTAAACGTGCGTTTTTGGCCTTACCGACAAAATATAAAGTGGATAAAAAACCAAAAAATAACACAAAAAAAGCATTGTGTTGAATAATATGGGTTCTTTTGGATTAAAAGTAAACCAAGCCTCGATCTGAGTTGGAGTTATGTTTCCAAATGTTTGGACGAACCAATTTTGTATATCGATAATTGTCATTATTTTACAATCGTTTTATAATTGTCTAATGTTTTTATAATTGCCTTACTTAGCAAATCTCCTTGCTTTTCGTAGCCCGACTTTGTATAATGAACCCTGTCGCTGCCAATTATACCTGCATTAAAATTCCTTTTTATATTGGCAAAACCTCCCATCTGTGAATACAAATCCCAAACAGAATAATTCATTTTTGAAGCATTTTCAATGATACTGTTAGCATAATCGGCTACAAAAACATTCGGAATTTTACGACTAAACAAAGACGGAGGTGGCGTTGAAATCAAAAATTCCACATTCGGATTTTGAGTTTTTATATTTTGCAAAAATACATTGAGTTGTTTCATATATTCAGCCGAACTCAATCGACTAAAAGATTCATTTGTTCCCAAAGAAACCACAACCAAATCGGGTTTCAAGGCTTTCAATTGTTCAAAAAACAAAGGATATTTATTATAATGCGAAAGCTGGCATCCATTAATTCCAATATTATGATAAACAATTCCCGAATTGTTGTTTTCCAAAACAAGACCGTTTAAAGCATATTTACCCGTTTTTTGGGTTGGAACCAAATAGATTTGATTTAATGATTTATCCGACGAATAATAGTGATAATTCTCATCAGAAATCATTGGTAACGGTTGAAATGAAAAGGTTTTCTTAGAAACAGACTGTTTTTCATCCGAAGGAATTTTCAAAATTTTTCCGGCTCTGATATTTTCTGATTTCAGTCCGTTTGCTTTTTTTAAGTTAGCAACCGAAACATCATATTTTGCGGCAATTACAGAAAGAACTTCACCACCTTTAATCTTATGTGTTTTCTTTTTAGAAATTTTAACCACAACCGAAGTCGCAATTTTAGAAGTTGCTACTGCAAAACTATTTTCGTTTTCAGGCGTAATAATTTTTATTGTATTGAAAAAATCAAATGAATCTTTAACCGACAATTCAATATTAAAATTTTCAGCAGTTGTTGTAAGCGCAATTCCGCTTAAACCTAAAAATGAAGAATAATCTGTTGAAACAATTTTATGATTGTCCCAATTTACATCCGAAATAAAACGAACATCCCAAGAACCATTGGTTCTGGCAAGTTTGTGAGGAAAAACAAAACCTCTTCCTCCGTTTCCGAAAGTATTCTGCAAATTGGTTCTTATTCTATCAGTCAGTAAATCGGCCTGAATATGTGAATCACCAATGTGAACTATGTTTATTTTTCCGGAATTTGTTTTCTCTAAATCAGCCAATTTATTCAAAAAAGTACTCATTGCATTCGGATTCAGAATTCCATTTTCAGGAATTACCACATCGACAGAATCTGTTTCTACCAACAAACTGTCTGTTTCCTGAGCATGAAGCGAAAAACCAAAAAGAAAAATAACTAAAAAAAGGTAAATTTTACTGAACATTTGAACGATCTGTTTTGTTTGGCACTGCCTTATTATAGGTAATTCCATACGAAAACGGCTTTATTCTTTTATTCCGTAATACTTTGTATTTCACATAACCTTTATTCAAATGATTGTACAATAAATGGGCAATTTTCTTAGAACCTCTAAAGTTGAAATGCGTATAATCTTTATTGGCCAACGCCGGTTCTTCTTCAACCCAACGAGTCATAGATCCATTTCCTCCCATAAGTGTATAAAGATTTACGAAACCTGATTGAGTTTGTAAAGCATAATTCTTCTGAGCCCTGGTCAAAGGAATTACAGCCGAATCGGTTTTCATCTCTGTCCCGTATTTTGTAGATTTATCGGCAGTAGAAACAATCAAAATCGAAACTCCCGGAAAACATTCCTTCAATCGATTGACTGTTTTAGTCATATTTTTAGCATACCAGGAATAACTTTTGGTACCATAATTCAAGACGTTAGTACCGTAATGCAAAACTATCAAATCGTAATTGAGCTTTTGATGAAAAGCTCTCATTAAATCAACATCAAAATTCGAAATCGGAATTCCCGAATTGCCTCGTTGCGAAAAATTATCAATATGAACTCCCTGTCCATCGTCAAAATTAAATCCGTAAACCGGGATTTTAGTCGCCTTTTTAAAATTGACTTTTAACGATTTCAAATCTGTTTGCGACAAAGACAATGTATTCAATAAATTAGTCGCTACTAATTTTTTTCTTACAGAATCAATTCCAACCTGATAGGTAATAGATCCTTCAGAATTTGAAGAACTGCCGTAAAACAATGTCGGCTGATTCAATTGATTGGTCAATTCTGATCTTCCTGCCTTGAATTTTACCCAAGTCGGTTTTATGGTATCATTGGCAAAAAACACATGACCGTTTACTCCAAAAGAACGAGTAGGATATTTTATATTCAAATAAGATTGGGTTTTCCAATTTTGAGAAAATTCATGAGCAATAGAACTTCTCGATGCCGCCGACTCTGAAGTTATGGAAACAAAACCTACTCCGTGACCTCCAAACTGCGTTTGAAAATTATTTCGAAAATCCTGAACAATCATATCTCCATCGGTCATAGAATCGCCAAAATAAGCAATTCGAACATTCCCGGATTTGGAAGTTTCCAATTGATACAAATTCTCATAAAACGGAATCAAATATTGAAATCCATTATAATTTTGGTATGATTCTGCCGGAAAAACAACACCATTTGTTTCAACAAATTTGATTGGTTGATTCATAACGGCATCCTCAGAATCAGAATTTTCAGCCATTTTTTCTGCTTCGAATGCATCAATAAGCATACTATCTACCAGTACATTTTTTGTGGTTCCTGAATTTTCAGAAAATATTTTCGAAGGTAAAACTTCTTTTATTCCCAAAAAGAAGATCGCTGCCAATAAGACAATCAAAAAAGATTGAAAAAAATAAGATTTTGAAGTATTCACTTGCTGCTTTTGTTGATTTAGTGATTAGTAATTAGTGAAAAGTGATTAGCCCTTTGATATAAGCTAATCACTAGGAGCTATTCACTAATCACTGATTACATTCTTTCAGGAACCTGAATTCCCAACAAACCAAAGGCAGAAGCAATCGTGTCTGCCACTTTGTTAGACAATTGGACTCTGAAAATTTTCTCGGTTTCGTTTTCAGAACCCAAGATTGGCACCGATTGATAGAATGAATTGTATTCTTTTACCAAATCATAAGTATAATTTGCAATTAAAGCCGGGCTGTAATTGTTGGCCGCATTTTGAATCACTTCAGGGAATAATTGCAATTGCTTGATTAATTCTTTTTCCTTTTCGTGCAAATCAATAGTTGCTATCGAAGCAGAGAAATCAAAATTAGCTTTCCTTACAATTGACTGAATTCTGGCATAAGTATATTGAATAAACGGTCCTGTATTTCCGGCAAAATCAACCGATTCTTCCGGATTGAAAAGGATTCTTTTCTTTGGATCTACTTTTAAAATGTAATATTTCAAAGCTCCAAGACCGATAATTTTGTACAATCTCGCTTTGTCTTCATCAGAATAACCTTCCAGTTTCCCTAATTCTTCCGAAAGCTGCTGGGCTGTTTTAGTCATATCCGACATCAATTCATCGGCATCAACCACGGTTCCTTCACGGCTTTTCATTTTACCCGAAGGCAAATCGACCATTCCGTAAGAAAGGTGGAAAAGGTTTTTTGACCAGTCGAAACCTAACTTTTGCAAAATCAGAAACAATACTTTAAAATGATAATCCTGCTCGTTACCCACAGTGTAAACCATTCCGCCTACATCCGGAAAATCCTTCACACGCTGAATAGCGGTTCCTATATCTTGTGTCATATAAACCGCAGTTCCGTCAGAGCGCAAAACGATTTTTCTGTCCAATCCTTCGGCAGTCAAATCGATCCAAACAGAACCGTCAGGATCTTTTTCGAAAATCCCTTTTTCAAGTCCCATTTGCACCACATCCTTACCTAATAAATAGGTGTTGCTTTCGTAGTAGTAAGAGTCAAAATCGACTCCCATATTTTTATAGGTAGTTTCAAATCCGCTGTAAACCCATTGGTTCATGGTTCTCCAAAGATCCATTACTTCCGGTTTTCCTGCTTCCCAATCCAACAGCATTTGCTGAGCCGCAACCATTACGGGAGCTTCGGCTTTAGCCTGATCTTCCGTTTTTCCTTGAGCAACCAATTCGGCGATTTGTTCTTTGTAAACCGAATCAAATTTCACATAATAATTACCAACCAGCTTATCCCCTTTCAAGCCTGTGCTCTCCGGAGTTTCTCCGTTTCCGAAAAGTTTCCAGGCCAACATCGACTTACAAATATGGATTCCACGGTCGTTGATGATTTGAGTTTTGTAAACTTTTTTACCTGAAGCTTTAATGATTTCGGCAACAGAATATCCTAATAAGTTGTTACGAACGTGACCTAAGTGCAGAGGTTTATTGGTATTTGGCGAAGAATATTCAACCATTACCGCTTTATCTCCTTCTCCCGAAGCATCGGGAGAAGTTACGAATCCGAATTTAGAATCGTCTTTTATCCCGTTGAAATAATTAACGTAAAATTCATCTGAAATAACAATATTAAGGAAGCCTGAAACAACATTGAATTTGCTTACCTCTTTTACATTATCAACCAGATATTGCCCTATTTTATTACCTAATTCAACAGGATTACTCTTGATTTGCTTCAATAACGGAAAAATAACCATCGTAATGTCGCCTTCAAACTCTTTACGGGTGGCCTGAAATTCTATTTTTTCAACTTGAGTGTCAAATAAAACTTGTATTGCTTTTACTATTTCCGGAGTAAGTATTTGAATTAATGTCATAGGTCTAAAATTTAAAAGCGCAAAGATAATTGTAATTCCGAAATATGGGAAAGAAACTGATTTAATTCCCCGAAAATATAATAGTTTCTTTAAATAGTAAATCAAACTAAAAAAACATAAAACTCATTAAAGCCAAAGATGATTATTCCTTCATTTTAAAAATATTTATAATTTTATTATTAAGTTTGCTTTCTTAAATATTCTCTTGAGAAAATGAAAAAGATACTTTTTTTTATACTACTAACCGCTTCTTTCAATGCTTTTTCGCAATCACCTCCAAATGCATTTTCTGTTAAGGATACTATTTGCGATAAAGACGGAGTTGATGATGGTCAGACTTTGATTGATTTGACTGTATATGAGCAGCAGGTTCTTGGAGATCCAAGTGTTCCTTTATCAAATTACACCTTTGAATATTTTTCAGATTCGGCTCTAAATATTTCTATTTTAAATCCAAAAAGTACTACTACAAATCCTGCTTGGGTCAAAGTTACTGATAATGCAACTACGCTTTCTAATAAGGCCGAAATATCAATTACTCTTATTCCATTCCCTGTCAACAAACTTACCTTAACCAATATTTGTATCG
Source organism: uncultured Flavobacterium sp. (assembly GCA_964631795.1). Taxonomy (GTDB): domain Bacteria; phylum Bacteroidota; class Bacteroidia; order Flavobacteriales; family Flavobacteriaceae; genus Flavobacterium. The sequence goes on from CAZWAF010000016.1 coordinate 37,799, forward strand.
ACAGCAAAACAGGTATTGTTACCGATGCTCAGATAATAAGTGGTTATAACGAAACTTTATATACTTTCGACTGGAAAGACAATACCGGAGCAACCGTAGGTAATTCATCAAATTATTCTACAAATGTTCCCGGAAATTACACTGTGAATATAAATGCTGTTTCTATTACCGGATGTGATTCGGGAACTATTCCTTTCACTATTATAGAATCGGCAGCTCCGGCAGTGGTTACTTATACTACTTCGGGTTACTTTTCAGAACAGCATACTATCACAGTCAATGCAACTCCGTATATTGGAGACGGAAGCAACTTCTTGTATTCTCTTGACGGAAAAACACCTCAAACAGACAATGTATTTACTAATGTAAAACCAGGTCCTCACGAAATATCTGTTACCGATAAAAATGGTTGCGGCTCCGCAATTTCACTTCCAATTTCTGTCACTCTTGTCTATAATCAAAAGTTTTTCTCTCCAAACGGAGACGGAATTAATGACAAATTCATTATAAAAGGTCTTGAAAATCAAAAAGATGCCATGATCTATATTTTTGACAGACATGGAAAACTACTTGCTCAATTATTCACAAATGATGAAGGATGGGACGGAACTTTTAATGGTCAAATAATGCCTGCTGATGATTATTGGTTTACGATCTGTTACAATGAAGACGGAGTTCCGAAAGAATATAAATCTAATTTTTCTCTGATAAGATAAACTTCATACAACAATAAAAAAGCCCGAACTTTAAAATTTAAGTTTGGGCTTTTCTTTTATAATCTTATTTCAACCACCTCTAAATCGGCTGTTAGACAAACTTCCGTATTATCCGGAATCTCAAAAGGATTTTCAAAAAAGATTACTTTTCTATCATAAACAGCTTTTATAAGATAACTTCCGCCTTTAAAATAAGATTTCTTAACCACAACCTTCAAAGACGAATTATCTGTCAAATACAATTCATTTGCATATAATAAAACCGTTCTTTCATTATTGTCCAAAGAAAGAAAATGCGATGCCTTGACTTCATTTACTTCACCAAAAAGAGAAGCAACATACCTGTTTTGTGGTTGTAAGTACAATCGTTTTGATAAATCAAATTGAATAATCTCTCCTGCTTTCATAACAAGCGTTTTATCCGAAAAAGAAAGTGCATCAATACTGTCATGAGTAGCAATTATACAACTCACTTCTTTTTGCTTTAAATAAGCAAACAAATTTCTTCTTAAAGCTCCCTTTCTGTAACTATCAATATTACTAAAAGGCTCATCCAATAATAAAACTTTAGGCTCCAGGGCCAAAACTCTTGCCAATGCAACCCGTTGCTGCTGACCTCCGCTCAAAAACTGAGCTTTTACCTTAGCAAAAGCACTCATTTCAACTATTTCCAAAAGTTCGGCTACACGAGCCGCTTTCTGCTCCGGATAAATATTTGACAAGAACTTACCCACATTCTCCTCTACTGTTATATATGGCATCAAATCATATTCCTGAGCCAAATATTTCATATCCTCATGACCGGGAACCAAATTATATTTAGGTCCCAAAATATGATTTTCTTCCAACAGAATTGTTCCTTCTTTCAAATCATACAACCCATAAATTAACTTCAACAAAGTACTCTTCCCGCAACCACTTTCTCCCAATACTGCCAGATTTTGACCTTTTTCCAGATTAAAATCGATATTGTTGATTACCGTTGTAGCATCTGTATAACCAAAAGAAATATTTTGAATTTGAAGCATCGTGTAGAATTTAAAATTGATTGCAAAATTAAGTTATTCTCCGATAGTCCGAAAAGAAAGTGGGATTTTTAAAACTCCTGAAGCGAGTTATTGAATTTAAGCGCAATAATAGTTCTTTAAAAATTAATTATTTATATGATTCAAATCATAAAATCTTTAACATTAACTCTTGATATTTATGAGATAATTTAAACATCGATTATCATGAACAAAATGTACACTTTAGCAATTGGATTACTTTTATTCATTTCGTGTGGAAAAGATAAAACCAATGTAAAAGAAGATTTTTCAAAATCTTCTTCAACCGAAACTACTTCAGATCCTTCTTCTTATGATCCAAAACGTGGAGAAGGCAAATTTACCAACGTTGATTTGGGAACAGGTTTAGATGCAAAAATGGCTGCTGAAGGCGAAAAAGTAGCCGGAGTTAAATGTATGTCTTGCCACAAATTAACTGATGAACGTTTGGTTGGTCCTGGCTGGAAAGGAGTAACCGAACGTAGAACTCCCGAATGGATTATGAATTTCGCGACTAATCCGGATCCAATGATTAACAAAGACCCCGAATTACAAGCCCAATTAGAAATATGTTTGGTTCGAATGCCAAACCAATCGCTTACTGATGATGATGCCAGACACGTTTTGGAATATATGCGTAAAAATGATGGCGTTAAGTAATTTTTAAAAATTAAATTATAAATCGAAAGTATATGAAAACAAAAATTTTTAAAATTTCTACTGCAGTAATTTTAATCGCTGCTTTCACAGTATCTTGTAAACCTAAAAACTCAAGCGATGCTGTTAGTGGCGATGCGGCTCAAAAAGCATACGTGGCTCCCGGTAAATATGACGAATTTTACAACTTTGTGTCTGGTGGATTCAGCGGACAATTAAGTGTTTACGGACTTCCAAGCGGAAGATTATTCAGAGTGATTCCTGTTTTTTCGGTTGACCCGGAAAAAGGATGGGGTTATAGTGAAGAAACCAAACCAATGTTAAATACCTCACACGGATTTGTACCTTGGGATGATTTACACCATACTGAACTTTCTCAAACCAATGGTGAAGTAGATGGACGTTGGGTTTTTGGTAATGCAAACAATACCCCTCGTATTGCTCGTATTGATCTAAAAACATTCAAAACAGCAGAAATCATAGAGTTACCTAACAGTGGTGGAAATCACTCTTCTCCTTTTATTACCGAAAATACCGAATATGTAGTTGCAGGAACTCGTTTTAGTGTCCCTGGTGATTATCAAAATGGTGATGTACCCATTAATACCTATAAAGAAAATTACAAAGGACATATTAGTTTTGTAAAAGTAGGTAAAGAAGGAGAGATGAATCTTGCCTTTCAAATTGTGACTCCGGGAGTTAATTTCGATTTATCGCATGCCGGTAAAGGAAAATCACACGGATGGTTCTTCTTTTCTTGCTACAATTCGGAACAAGCCAACACTTTGCTGGAAGTAAATGCTTCCCAAAAAGACAAAGATTTCATAATGGCTGTAAATTGGAAAAAAGCCGAAGAATATGTGAAAGCCGGAAAAGGGAAAAAACAAAAAGTGCGTTATACTCATAACACTTGGAATGAATCGACACATACTGCAAAATCTGAAACCAAAACAGAAGTTTTGGTTTTAGATGCTGCCGAATTAAAAGACATTTGTTATATGATTCCTTGTCCAAAATCCCCTCATGGTTGCGACATAGACCCTACGGGAGAATACATTGTGGGTTCGGGTAAATTAGCCGCTTTGATTCCTGTATTCAGTTATGAAAAACTACAGACAGCTATTAAAAACAAATCGTATGAAGGTGATTATGGCGGAATTCCGGTTTTAAAATATGAAACAGTTTTGCATGGCGAAGTTCAAAAACCAGGGTTAGGTCCATTACATACCGAATTTGATGGTAAAGGAAATGCTTATACAACTATGTTTGTTTCTTCTGAAGTAGTAAAATGGGATATTAGTACACTTAAAGTATTAGATAGAGTTCCTACTTATTATTCAGTAGGTCACTTGTGTATTCCTGGTGGAGACAGTAAAAAACCTTTTGGCAAATATTTAATTGCCTATAACAAAATTACTAAAGACCGTTATCTACCAACCGGACCTGAATTGTGCCAAAGCGCACAGATTTATGATATTAGTGGTGATAAAATGCAGTTAATTTTAGACTTCCCAACCATTGGTGAACCACACTATGCTCAGGCTGCACCAGCAGATTTGATTCGCAATAACGGACAATTGAAATTCTATAAATTAGAAGACAACAAACATCCATACGCTACCAAAGGTGAAAAAGAATCAAAAGTTGTTCGTAATGGCAATAAAGTACATGTATACATGACTTCTATGCGTTCTCATTTTGCACCGGATAATATTGAAGGAATCTACTTAGGTGATGAAGTTTATTTCCACGTAACAAATCTAGAACAAGATTGGGATGTACCTCACGGATTTGCTATAAAGGGAGCAGACAATGGCGAACTTTTGATTATGCCGGGAGAAACTACCACATTGAAATGGGTACCTGATAGAATAGGAACATTCCCTTTCTATTGTACTGATTTTTGTAGTGCTTTACATCAAGAAATGCAAGGTTACATACGTGTATCTCCAAAAGGTTCCAAAGTACCTTTACAATTTAGTTTAGGAACAAACTTACCGGCTAGTAAATAATTTAAATTAAAAGGGAGTATCTTTTTCTTGATGCTCCCTTTATTCAGACAAAAATGGAAAAAGTAAAAATATCTTTACTCTCAAAAGTTATACTTTTGATTGTAACAGGCTTGTTTTTTGGCTCACTTTATTTTCCAATGTGGCAAATTGATTTAGATGCACCTCAATATCCCGAAGGATTGGTGCTAAAATTATACGCTCATAAAATTGGTGGTGATATAGAAATTATAAACGGACTAAATCATTATATCGGAATGGCAACTTTGCATACTGAAAATTTTATAGAGTTTAAAATATTGCCATACATCATAGGCTTCTTTGGTTTAATGACCTTATTAACAGCTATTATTGCAAAAAGAAAAGGTGTTTTAGCATTGTTTATTTCTTTAGTACTCTTTACCATTTTAGCAGGTATCGATTTTTATCGATGGAACTATGAATATGGACACAATTTAGACCCAAGTGCTGCTATAAAAGTTCCGGGAATGGCCTACCAACCTCCATTAATTGGCTATAAACAATTGTTGAATTTTGGAGCCTATTCAATTCCTGATATTGGCGGTTGGATGCTGATTAGTTCCGGTTTATTACTTTTCATTATCTTAACAATTGAATACAAATGGCACCAACGTTTTATCAAATCTAAAACCGCATTGTTAATAGTACCTTTCTTTTTTCTAACTTCTTGCGCTGGTAATGAACCGCAACCTATTAAGTTGAATGTAGATACTTGTGAATTTTGTAAAATGCCAGTGTCAGACGCAAAATTTGGAGCTCAGATTCAAACTCAAAAAGGACGTTTCTACATATTTGATGACATTGCCTGTTTAGCCAAATATTGCCAAGAAAATGAATCTACAAAAATCAAAAATTATTATGTACACGATTACACTCAAAACAATCAACTAATTGATGCAACCAAAGCTTTTTACATAAATGGAGGAGATATAAATAGCCCAATGCATGGAAACATTGCTGCATTTGCAAGTTTTTCTGACGCACAAAAATTTAGCACTCAATTAAAAGCACAAACTATTAGTTGGGATGAAATTTTAAAGTAAACAAAAGTATAATGAATCGACTCTGTCTCCTTTTATTGTTTACTTTTTCTGCATTTCAGGCTCAAGTTCTGGAAGTTGGAGAAAAAAAATCATTTAAATCTATTAAACAAGCTTTAAAAGCCGCCAAAACGGGAGATACTATATTAGTTCATAAAGGCATCTACAAAGAAGGAAATATACGAATTGATAAAAGAATTGTTTTTATTGGTAAAAATTTCCCTGTTCTGGATGGGCAAAAAAAAGCTGAAGTACTTTCTATTCATGCCGATAGCGTAATTGTCAAAGGTTTTAGAATTATCAATTCTGGTTTTGCAGCCCTGGATGACCCTTGTGGTATTAAAGTATATAATAAATCTTTTGTTCTGATTGAAGGAAATCAATTAGACGATAATTTCTTTGGTATCTATATTCAAAATGGAAAAAATTGTACCATAAAAAACAATACTATCATTGCCTATGGAAAAGAAGAACAGCTTATAGGAAACGGAATTCATGCATGGAAAAGTAATGATTTACAAATAATAGGTAATTCTATTAGAGGACATCGTGACGGAATCTATTTTGAATTTGTTTACGATTCAGTCATTTGGAGAAATATCGCAACAAATAATATTCGATACGGATTACATTTTATGTTTTCTTCAAATGATTCCTATATCACCAATATTTTTAGAAATAACGGCGCCGGAGTTGCTGTGATGTTTTCTAAAAATGTAACCATGATTAACAATTATTTTGATGAAAATTGGGGAGCTTCATCATACGGACTTTTGTTAAAAGAAATTTCAGACAGTTATATCAATACCAATTATTTTAAAAACAATACTTCAGGAATTTATATGGAAGGAACAAACCGTATAAAAATTGAAAAAAATGTCTTTGAAGGAAATGGTTGGGCTATGAAAATTCAGGCAAGTTGTATGGATAATGAAGTGGTTAATAATAATTTTCAGAGAAATACGTTCGACATGGGAACCAATGGAAGTTTGGTATTAAATTCATTTGACAACAACTATTGGGACAAATATGAAGGATATGATATCAATACCGATGGTATAGGAGATGTTCCTTATCATCCTTTGAGTTTGTTTGCCGTTTTAGTAGAAAAAAATCCTTCTGCAATGCTGTTATTTCGAAGTTTCATGATTACCTTATTAGACAAATCCGAAAAAATATTACCAAGTATCACCCCTGATAATTTTATAGACAATGCACCTCTGATGAAGCCCCTCAAACTATGATCGAAATAAAAAATATCAATAAAAAATTTGGAAAATTAAATGCGTTAAACGATGTTTCTCTTTATTGTAAAAAGGGAGAATGTATTGCTTTGATTGGTCCAAATGGTTGCGGAAAAACCACTTTAATCAAAACCATATTAGGAATGGTTTTGCCAAACAGCGGTTCAATAGAATTTAATAAAAAAAGCATTGCAGGAGAATATTTATATCGTGAAAATATTGGTTATATGCCTCAAATAGGAAGGTATCCTGATACTATGACCATAGGTGATGTAGTAAAAATGATTAAAGCTATTCGGAATTCAAACCAGGAATTGGATGAAGAATTGTGGTACAATTTCGAACTAAATTCTATGACCAATAAACAAATGCGAACGCTCTCGGGAGGAACCACTCAAAAAGTAAGTGCTACTCTGGCCTTTTTATTTAATCCTGATGTTTTGATTTTAGACGAACCCACAGCAGGATTAGATCCGTTGGCCGCAGAAATTTTAAAAGACAAAATCATCAGGGAAAAAGAGAAAGGAAAGTTAGTCTTAATCACATCACATCTATTAAGCGAATTAGACGATTTGGTAACCGAAATTATTTTTATGCAAGAAGGTAAGATTCATTTTCATAAAAAAGTAGAAGAATTGAAATCGGAAACCAATGAAACTAAATTATCAAAAGCCATTGCAACTATTCTAAAACAAAATAAATGAAAAGAATAATCAAAATCATTTTAACCGACATTTTAAAAAACAAAATTGTTGTAGTTTATACAATCGTTTTAAGTCTTTTGTCATGGAGTGCTTTTGGTTTAGAAGACAATAGCGCCAAAGGACTTTTAACCATTTTAAACGTAATTCTATTTACAGTTCCACTGGTTTCAATTTTATTCACTACAATTTATTTATACAATAGTTTTGAGTTTGTTGAATTGTTATTGAGCCAACCCATAAAACGAAATAAAATTTGGCAAAGTTTATTTTTTGGTTTAACCACCTCAATGGTATTGGCCTTTTTAATAGGAGCAGGAATCCCTTTGTTAATCAACGCCCCCAACACTATAGGCTTTATGATGATTCTGGTAGGTTGTTTAATATCTGTGGTCTTTATCGCCTTAGCATTTTTGTGTTTCATAATTACCCGAGATAAAGCTAAAGGAATTGGAATAGCTATCATGACTTGGCTTTATTTTGCCTTGATTTTCGATGGTCTGATATTATTTCTCTTGTTTCAGCTTTCAGAATATCCAATCGAAAAAGCAATGGTTGGTGTTACAGCATTGAGCCCGGTAGATTTAGCCCGAATTCAAATATTACTACACTTAGATATTTCTGCAATGATGGGTTATACCGGAGCTATTTTTAAAGATTTTTTTGGCACAACTGCCGGCCTTTTTGTCTCCTTCGCATTGTTGATACTTTGGATAGTGATTCCTTTTTATTTCTCTTTACGAAAATTCATCAGAAAAGATTTATAATAATTTTAAACTCAAATTACGTATTAAAAAAAGGGCTATAGAATTCGATATATCCTATACCCAACCAATACGTTTATTCCTTATAAATAATCTCCTCGTAATGACAAAAAGGAAACAAAAAAAACGTGAAGCAAACCTTCACGTTTTTTGAATTAATAATTATCATTAAAAATCGTAATTTATTTTGGTAATAAAACATCACCTATAATATGTATAATTCCATTTGAAGTGGGAATACTGGCAACAATTTCTGAACCGTTTACAAAAGTTTTACTACCTTCTTTCGTAATTTTAACCTTTCCTCCATAAACCATGTCAAATTCCTGATTATTTTGCATGTATTCGGTTTTTAATACCCCAACATAGGTATGATAGCCTAAAATATTTTCTAAATCCTCTTTTTTATCAGGTTTTAACAAACCTTCTACTGTCCCCGCAGGAAGTTTATCAAAAGCAGCATTCGTTGGAGCAAATACAGTAAAAGGCCCCGCATTACTCAAAGCATCAACTAATCCGGCTGCTTTAACAGCTGCCACTAATGTAGAATGATCTTTACTACCCATAGCAACTTGCACAATATTGGGATTAGACACATCATCTTTAACACCTGATTGACCTACACTCGAATCGACACTATTCTCAGATGTGGTAACTTGTGCATTTTCCTTACTATTGTTACAACTTAACATCAGTATTGAACCAACTAAAACGAAAAAGCGAATTGATTTTTTCATAATTAAGGTACTTTAGAATTTCTTACTCAAATATCATTTTTTTAACAACTCTTTTTTATGAGCGAAATCATAAAAACAATTATTTCTAAACTTTTTTATGATTAAAATAAACTATTCCGGAAATGCCTGTTAATAAAATAAGTGCTACTGCAAACAACAACTCATTTGCATAGGGAATTAAAATATATCCAATCGAAAATACACCTTGAAAAGCTAATATTAATTCATTCAATAAAACTCCAACAATAAAAATCTTCAAAAACGTAAGTAATTTAGAAGATCGTTGAAGCAACTCCTTAGTACACAAATAGGTTAATAAGAATCCGGAAATAATTGCTAATAAAACCAAATGCAAATATGCGATAACGATAGGTCGGAAACCAAAAGCAAATTTACTTATAGCAGGAAAAACAGAACCTAATTGTAAAAGCAATTTAAGTGTTACACAAAATGCAATTCCCTTAAATAAAAACTTTAAAAATCCGGATATATGAGTGTTCTTTTTGAAAATACCGAACGATAACTTTATTAATTTAAACCAGGCAATTACTTGTATAATAGCTGCTACCACAGCAATTGAATAAACCCAATCCGGTAACTTTAACCATAAAACAGACAATAAATAAGCAGGAATACAACTCCAGGTAAAAAGATTAAAAATAATCTTATTAGCCCGGATAGTTGACAAATTGACTTGAATCAAGCTCATGAATAATCCGGTACATGCAAACCAAAACCAACCATTGTATTGAAAATGTAAAAAAAAGTAAACTGAAGATAAATACAAATCTTGAGGCACATTTTTAGTTACCATCATATATGCCAATACAAAAGTTCCGATGGAGGATATTATTCCAAAAATCAAAGCTGACAAAAACCATTTTTTACTCAATGATTGTAATGGAATTTCTTTCGAATCATAATAAAACCAAACAGCAAACCAAATAAATACAAAAATGCTGATTATTGAAAACAATATAGAAATAAATCCATACCCCTGAAAAATAAAACTAAAAAGCATAATATAGGCTGCAAGTATGTTTACCCGGAATAAAGTGTTGTATTTAAATATCTTCGTTTGAATTGTGTATTTGGATAAATACCTAACCAATAAAACCATTAACAATTGTGTTACCCAACCCGTAAATGCAAAATGTGAATGAGCATGTTGTATATTCTTTTGAACTAAAAAAGGCAATTCAAACGCAATTTTATAACGCATCAAAACTCCTAAAAAAGCAACAATAAGTAAACTTAAAAGCGATACTTTTATCCATTTGTTTATATCTAACCTTTTCATTAAAAAAATAATTTATGATTATCAATCAAGACTATATTAGATTTATTCATTTCTGAAAGAGTACGTATAACGGTTTCTACACGTAAACCTGTGAAATTAGCAATTTCCTGACGAGTATATGGGATAAGTATTTTTTTTTCTCTACAAAGTTCATTTTGCTTTTTATAACTATCTAAAAAAAATTTAATCCGTTGTTCTGGCTTATGATTGATAATTTGATTAATTGAAACTGTTTTATTATAAATACGACGAGCCATTAATTCCAAAAATGAAAACTTCACTGACGGATAATCTTCTATAATTTTCATCAATTTTTCTTTTGACAGTTTTACAATAATACTATCACATAAGGCAATAGCATTTGTTATATACACTTCATTTATAAATAATGGAGGCTCTCCAAAGCTATTTCCTTTACAAAATACTCCCTGTGTAAATTCTTTGCCTTCATCATTTGAATTATATATACGAACGGATCCTTCAATAATTTGATAATAGAATAATGCTTGATTATCTTTAGAAAATATGATATCATTTTTTTTATACTCTTTGGCAATAGCACCCCAAGCGAAGAGAATATCTAAATCTATTTGCATAATAACTATTGAATTAATTACTCAAATATATCTAAATAAACGCAGTTATCCGAAAATTTGTCAAAACAAAAAACCCTATCCAAATAAATGAATAGGGTTTTCAAAAGAAAGGCGGCGACATACTCTCCCACAAAATGCAGTACCATCT